>JAOPXM010000105.1 GCA_025965125.1 Nocardioides sp. | reverse complement strand
GGCCCGAGGCGAGCACCAGCAGGACGGCGCCCCGTGTCCTGGAGGACACGGGGCGCCGGACGGGTCGAAGTAGTGAGGCGACGATCACGCCCTAGATGTGCACGACCGGGCAGGTCAGCGTGCGGGTGATGCCGTCGAGTGTCTGGACCTTGGCCACGACGAGCTTGCCGAGCTCGTCGACGTTGCGTGCCTCCGCGCGCACGATCACGTCGCACGGGCCGGTGACGTCCTCGGCGAGGGTGACGCCCTTGACCTGCGCGATCGCGGTGGCCACCTCCGCGGCCTTGCCGACGTCGGTCTGGATCAGGATGTACGCCTGGACGACCATCGTGCTCTCCCTGGGTTGTCGCGGTTGTCACCTTGATGAACGCCTGCCAACCTATCGCGCTGGTCGCGGGTGTCCATAGGCGCCGGGGTCCGGCCATCTGGTGGACTGACCCCATGGCCCTACCACCCGACGCGACGCTTGCCGATGTCGGTGAGTTCGGACTGATCGCCGAGATCACGAAGCTCTTCGTGCAGGGCGAGCACGTGCTGGTCGGTCCCGGCGACGACGCGGCCGTGCTTCGCGTCAAGACGGGTCACGTCGTGGTGTCCACCGACCTGATGGTCGAGGGTCGGCACTTCCGGCGGGACTGGGCGTCAGCCTCGGACGTGGGGCATCGCGCGGCCGCACAGAACCTCTCCGACATCAACGCCATGGGCGGCACCGCCACCTCGCTGACCGTGGGCCTCGCCGCGCCGGCCGAGCTGCCTGCCCAGTGGGCGCTGGACTTCGCCCGCGGCTTCGCCGACGAGTGCGCCAAGGTCGGGGCGAGCGTGGTCGGGGGAGACCTGACGCGCGCCGGCGAGATCGTGATCGCCGTGACCGTGATCGGGGCCTGCACCGAAGCACCGGTGGTCCGCTCGGGGGCGGGGGCCGGAAACGTGCTCGCGATGTGTGGTCGGCAGGGGTGGGCCGCCGGCGGCCTGGCCGTCCTCGGCAGGGGCTTCCGCTCGCCGCGGGTGCTGGTCGAGGCCTACCGGCGCCCCGAACCGCCGTACGACGCCGGGTTGGCCGCCGCACAGGCGGGCGCGACCGCGATGATCGACATCTCCGACGGCCTGGTGGCCGAAGCCGGGCACCTCGCCGAGGGATCGAAGGTGGCGATCGACATCCACTCGGCCGCGTTCGAGGTGCCCGAGCCCCTCCACGCTGTCGCGGCGGCGACCGGCGCGGACCCGCTCTCGTTCGTCCTGGGCGGTGGTGACGACCACGCCCTGCTCGCCACGTTCCCGGATGCCGGATCGGTGCCCGAAGGCTGGGTCGTCGTCGGCGTGGTCGCCGAGGCCGGCGCGGACGGGCCACGCGTCACCGTGGACGGTGCGCCGTACGACGGGCCGACCGGCTGGGTCCACTTCTGACCTCGGGCAACAGAAAAGACCGCCACCCGAGGGCGACGGTCTCTCTGGAGGATCAGTTCAGCGCGTGACCTTGCCGGCCTTGAGGCAGCCGGTGCAGACGTTGAGGCGCTTGGGCGTGCCGTTGACGGTCGCCCGGACGCGCTGGATGTTGGGGTCGAAGCGACGCTTCGTGATCTTGCGCGACCAGGGCCGGTTGTTGCCGAAGCCTGGCTTCTTGGCGCAGATGTCGCAGACGGCAGCCACCGTGTACTCCTGAATATCGATTTACGGAACGAGGGGCCCGAGCAAGCGGGCAACCGAAGAAGAGTATCCGATTGCGGGGGCCGGACGAAAATCGGCGGCGGGGACCCGGTTGGCCGGCGGGCAACCACTAGCCTGACACCTCAGTCTCCCCCCAGCAGTCGAGGACGGCGATGGAAGTACCCCGCGGCGGCACCATCCAGCTCGCGGTCGTGCTGCGCTTCGTCGACATCGCCACGGACGCGCTGGCCGGCGCCCGCGAGGAGATCGACGCCCTCAACGTGTACCCCGTGCCCGACGGCGACACCGGCACGAACATGTACCTCACCGTCTCGGCCGCGCGTGACGCCATCCGCGAGGCCACGGGCGGCGACCCCGACGCCGACCTGCAGACCGCGCTCGCCGCGTTCTCCCGGGGGGCCCTGCTGGGTGCACGCGGCAACTCCGGCGTGATCCTCAGCGAGATGCTCGGGGCGATCGCCCGGCGGATCGCCGCATCCACGGGTGAGGAGCGCAACGCCAGGATCATGGCCGACGCGCTTCACCAGGCGTCCGACGCCAGCTACGCAGCCGTGGGCACGCCGGTCGAGGGCACGATGCTGACGGTCTCCCGGGCCGCCTCCGACGCCGCGATGGCGGTGGCCACCGACCCGTCCGTGCGGGCGCGAGACGTGTTCACCAGCGCCGCCGCGGCGGCCCGCGAGGCGCTGGCCCGCACCCCTGACCAGCTCCAGGCGCTTCGCGATGCCGGCGTCGTGGATGCCGGTGGCCGGGGTCTGAGCGTGATCCTCGACGCAGCGGAGACCGTGCTCACGGGTCGCCGCCCGACGCCGGTCACCTCGCCGATCGGGCAGCACACCATCCCGATCCCGCACCCCGCGGTGCCCGAGCACGACCTGACGCCGGACGGCCCGTCGTACGAGGTCATGTATCTCCTCGACGCCGAGGACGACCAGATAGCAACCCTGCGCAAGACGCTCGGAGAGCTCGGCGACTCGCTCGTCGTGGTGGGTGGGGACCAGCTGTGGAACGTGCATGTCCACGTCGACGACGTCGGGGCCGCCATTGAGGCCGGCATCGACGCTGGCCGACCGCACCGGGTCCGCGTCACCCACTTCGCCGAGCAGGTGTCCGAGGCTCGTCAGCGGTCCAGGCAGCCGCAGCAGGTCCGTGAGCCCGTCGGTCGCAGGGTCGTCGCGGTGGCGGCCGGCCCCGGCCTGGCTGCCCTCTTCGCGGCGGCGGGCGCCGTCGTCGTCGAAGGCGGTCCCGGTCGGCGGCCGAGCACCGGTCAGCTGCTGGAGGCCATCACCCGGTGCGGCGCCAGCGAGGTCGTCGTGCTCCCCAACGACCCCGACTCCGTGCGGGTCGCCCAGGTCGCGGCCAGCACTGCCGAGACCGACGCAGCCATCCAGGTTGCGGTGATCCCCACCCAGGCACAGGTCGCCGGCCTGGCGGCCATGGCGGTCCACGAGCCGGGGCGCAGCTTCGACCAGGACGTCCTCGAGATGACGGCAACGGCCCGGCACGCCCGGCAGGGCGCGGTGACGATTGCCGCCCGACAGGCCATGACGATGGCCGGACCCTGTGAGCCGGGTGACGTGCTCGGGGTGATCGCGGGCGACTTCGCCGTCGTGGGGCAGGACACCTACGACGTCGCCACCTCGGTCCTCGACAAGCTCCTCGGGGGCGGTGGCGAGCTCGTCACGATCGTGTCCGGAGTAGGGGACAGCCAGGGGGCGCTGGCCGCCCGATGCTCTGCCTGGGTGGAGGAGAACCACCCCGCTGTCGACGTCGTCGTGTACGACGGTGGCCAGGAGCGCTATCCGCTCCTCATGTCCGTCGAGTGACCGGGAGGAACACGTGATCACGCTGGACTCCCCGATCGAGACCGTCCTGGGCGGCAGCGCCAAGCGCGACAAGATCGTCAAGGGCCTCGGTCTGCGGACCGTGGGTGACCTGCTGGGTCACTTCCCCCGGCGCTACCTCAAGACCGGTGAGCTCACCCGGATCGAGGAGCTCGAGGAGGGTCAGCTGCTCACGCTGGTCGGCGAGATCGTGCAGAGCAACGTGCACACCTACCAGGACCGGCGCACGGGCCGGATGGCCTTCCGCCTCGACGCCACGCTCAAGACCGATGGCCCTTCGTTGCGGATGTCGTTCTTCGCCAAGTCCAAGCACGTCGCCGACTGGAACGCCCAGCGGCTGCGCACCGGCCGCCGCGGCGTCTTCCTCGGCAAGGCCGGCACGTTTCGCGGGGAGTGGCAGCTGACGAACCCGGAGATGGCACTGTTCGGCTCCGGCGAGGAGGACGCAGCCCAGATGTCGCTGGACGCGATGCGGGACTACTACCCGATCTACCCCCTCACCAAGGGCGTCGACTCGTGGGACCTGCAGCGGGCCGTGACGTTCGCGCTCACCGTGCTCGACGAGGTCCCAGACATCGTCCCCGACTCCGTCCGCGCCGAGCACGGCGTGCTGGACGCCCGCACCGCCTATGAGTGGATCCACGCCCCCGACGACCTCTCCCAGGTGGCGCGGGCACAGCGCAGGTTCCGATTCCAGGAGGCCCTGGTGACCCAGCTCGTGCTGGGCCGCCGGCGCCGAGAGCTGATGGCGCTCGGCGCCCAGGCCCGCACCGGTGACGATGGCAACCTGCTCGCGACGTTCGACAAGCGGCTGCCGTTCGAGCTGACCGATGGTCAGCGGGCTGTCGGCGCCGAGATCGAGCAGGAGCTGGCCCTCCCGCACCCGATGAACCGCCTGCTTCAGGGGGAGGTCGGTTCCGGCAAGACGATCGTGGCCCTGAGGGCGATGCTGCGCACCGTCGACTCCGGGGGGCAGGCGGCGCTGCTCGCACCCACCGAGGTCCTCGCCCAGCAGCACCACCGCTCGATCACCGCGATCCTGGGTGATCTTGCCTCGGCCGGCATGCTCGGTGGCGCCGCGGAGGCCACCGGCGTGGAGCTGCTCACGGGCTCGATGACCAAGACGCAGCGGACCGTCCCGATGTCCAGGATCGCTACGGGCGAGGCGGGGATCGTGATCGGCACGCACGCCCTGCTCGAGGACCGGGTCGTGTTCGCGGACCTCGGCCTCGTCGTCGTCGACGAGCAGCACCGGTTCGGCGTGGAGCAGCGGGCGGCCCTCACCGACAAGGCCGGGAGCCCACCGCACGTGCTGGTCATGACAGCCACCCCGATTCCTCGCACGGTCGCGATGACCGTCTTCGGTGATCTGGAGATGTCGACGCTCACCGAGCTGCCCGCCGGTCGGGCACCGATCCAGACCAACGTCGTGCCCCTCGCCGAGCAGCCGCAATGGATGAGCCGCGTGTGGAGCAGGGTGCGCGAGGAGGTCGAGAAGGGTCACCAGGCGTACGTCGTGTGTCCACGGATCGTCCGCGACGAGCAGGAGCAGGGTGAGCACGACCAGCTCGACCTCGACGAGGACGGCAACCTGCTCGTCGACCGGGTCGGAGAGGGCCTCAGTGCGGTCGTGGACGTCGCCGCGGACCTCGCCGAGGGTCCGCTCGCCGGGCTCAACGTGCAGATGCTGCACGGCAAGATGCCGGCCGACGACAAGGACCGCACCATGCGCGCGTTCGCCGCCGGGGAGATCGACGTGCTCGTCGCGACGACGGTGATCGAGGTCGGCGTCGACGTGGCCAACGCGACCGCCATGGTCCTGCTCGACGCAGAACGGTTCGGGGTCTCCCAGCTGCACCAGCTGCGCGGCCGCGTCGGACGAGGCGGTCATCCCGGACTGTGCCTGCTCGTCTCCCGGGCCGAGCCGGGCACGCCGGCACGCGAGCGGCTCGAGGCCGTGGCCGCCACCACGGACGGCTTCGAGCTGAGCCGCGTCGACCTCGAGCAGCGCCGCGAGGGCGACGTGCTCGGCGCATCCCAGTCGGGCTTCCGCTCGAGTCTGCAGAACCTCCGGGTGCTGCGCGACGAGGCGACTATCGTTGCGGCCCGGGCTGCGGCCCAGGGCCTGCTCGACGCCGACTACGAGCTCGCGTCGGCACCCGGTCTCGCCGCGGAGGTGGTGCGGATGGAGCAATCCGTGCAGTCTGACTTCATGGAGAAGTCGTGAGCAGCCTGACCCTCCACCAGCCATGACGCGCATCATCGGCGGGACGGCCGGGGGGCGCCGCCTCAACACCCCACGTGGCGTGAACACGCGCCCCACGAGCGATCGGGTGCGCGAGGCACTGTTCTCGGCGATCGAGTCGTGGTGCGGATCGCTGCACGGGCTGAGGTTCCTCGACCTGTACGCCGGATCTGGTGCGGTCGGGCTCGAGGCGTGGTCCCGTGGGGCCGGCGTCGTCATGCTCGTGGAGCAGGACCGGCACACGGCTGGGCTGATCGGGCAGAACGCCCGGCACCTGGGGTTCTCGAAGGCCCACGTGGTCACCGCCTCGGTCTCGAGCACCTTGAGCCGACAGCCGAGCGCGCCGTACGACGTGGTGTTCCTCGACCCGCCGTACACCCTCGACGACCCGAGTGTCGGCACCGATCTGGTCCAGCTCGACCGCAACGGTTGGCTGGTCCCCGGAGCCATGGTGGTGGTCGAGCGCTCCTCGCGAAGTCCTGAGCCGACCTGGCCCGACGGGTTCAGCGACGTCCGGGAGCGCAGGTACGGCGAGACGGTGCTTTGGTACGGTCACGCGGCCCACCCCACGACCGGTTCGCCGGCCCCAGCGATGGAGAAGTAGCCGTGCGCAAAGCCGTCTGCCCCGGGTCCTTCGACCCCGTCACCAACGGGCACATCGACATCGTCGAGCGCGCCTCCCGACTCTTCGACGAGGTGGTCGTTGCCGTCGGCGTGAACAAGTCCAAGAGCCGGTTGTTCACCGCCGAGGAACGCATCGCCATGCTCGTCGAGGCCTGCCAGCCGTTCGCCAACGTGCGGGTCGCGGGCTTCTCGGGGCTGCTCACCACGTTCTGTGCCGAGAACTCGATCCATGCCATCGTCAAGGGGCTCCGGGCCGTGTCCGACTTCGACTACGAGCTCCAGATGGCGCAGATGAACGCGTCGCTCACCGACATCGAGACCGTCTTCGTGCCGACGAGCCCCGAGTACTCCTTCCTGGCCTCCAGCCTGGTCAAGGAGGTCGCGACGTTCGGCGGCGACGTCTCCGGCCTGATTCCCGGCTTCGTCAACGAGCGGCTGAAGGCCCGGGTCGCCGAGCGCGTGGCCGGTGGTCAGGGTTGATCCTCCGGGCACGTTTTGCTCTGCCACGGACCCGCCGGTTACGCTTGTCGACGATCTGTTTGTGCCCGACCCGGAAGTGATCCCCTGAGCAGCCTGGACCCGAGAGCGCCGCTCGTGCTCGATACCCGCGAGCTCGGCCGCCGCCCGGGGTCCCAACGCGAGGTGACGCTGACGGTTCCGGCACCGGCAGATCTGGGCATCGAAGTTCTCCGTGTCCCCGAAGGCTCGCCGGTTGCACTCGACCTGCGGCTGGAGGCGGTCATGGAGGGGGTTCTGGTCACGGGGTCGGCGCAAGCCGTTCTCCAGGGCGAGTGCGCGCGGTGCCTGGAGCCGATCTCCGACGAGTTCGAAGTCCGGTTCCAGGAGCTGTTCGTGTACGAGGAGCACCAGACCCCCCACGACGAGGACGACGAGGTCAGTACGCTCGAGAAAGACCTGCTCGATCTCGAACCCCTGCTGCGGGACGCGGTGGTGCTTGCACTGCCGTTCCAGCCACTGTGTATGGACGACTGTCCCGGCCTGTGCCCCGAATGTGGAGCACGACTGGCCGACGACCCGGATCATGCACACGAAGCTGCGATCGACCCGAGGTGGGCCGGACTGGCCGAGCTCACGAACGAAGACGACTGAAACGTTCGACTGACTGGACAGAGCACTGACCGGTTGGACATGCATGGCCGGAGGTTCCGGTCCTGGTAAGAGGAGATAACAGTGGCTGTCCCGAAGCGGAAGATGTCGCGCAGCAACACGCGCCACCGTCGCTCGGCCTGGAAGGCCGTGGCGCCGACCCTGGTGACCTGCGCGAACCCCGCCTGTGGTGCCAAGCACCTCCCGCACCGCGCGTGCGGCACCTGCGGTCAGTACGGCGCCCGCGCCGACCGGCGTCAGGTTCTCTGAGGCTTCTCGGAGACCGGCCGGTCCGCTGACCAACTACATCGAGCTGCGCGAGGCGCTCGGGAATCCTGAGCTGGACCCCGAGCTGCTGGAACGCGCCCTGACGCACCGCTCGTTCGCCTACGAGAACGGCGGGTTGCCCACCAACGAGCGCCTGGAGTTCCTGGGTGACTCGGTGCTGGGCGTGGTCGTCACCGAGACCCTCTACCTCACCCACCCGGACCTGTCCGAGGGCCGCCTGGCCAAGCTGCGCGCCGCCGTCGTCAACGCCCGGGCCCTCGCCGAGGTCGGCCGCGCGATCGGCCTGGGCGACCACGTGAAGCTCGGCCGCGGCGAGGAGTCCACCGGTGGTCGCAACAAGGCCTCGATCCTCTCCGACACCGTCGAAGCTGTCATCGGTGCGGTCCACCTCAGCAGTGGCGGCATCAAGGTGTCCTCCGAAGTCGTGCACCTCCTCTTCGACCCCCTCATCGAGGCGGCCTCCGCGCTGGGCGCCGGCCTCGACTGGAAGACCTCGCTGCAGGAGCTGTCGGCCGAGCACGGTCTCGGCGTCCCCGAGTACGTCATCGAGGACGACGGCCCCGACCACATGAAGACGTTCACCGCGCAGGTCCGTGTCGGTGACCAGCTCTACGGCAACGGGACGGGTCGCTCCAAGAAGGAGGCCGAGCAGGCCGCCGCGGAGACGGCGTACGGCGACATCGCAGCCGATCTCGGCGTGACCGACCCGGTCGACGAGGTGGCGGTCCGCGCCGCCACCCGCAGCTGACCGGCGCGCGCCGTGCCCGAGCTTCCAGAGGTCGAGGTCGTGCGCGCCGGCCTCGAGCGCCATGTCCTCGGCTCGACGATCACGTCCGTCGACGTCCTCCACCCACGACCCGTGCGCCGGGACCTCCGCGGCCCGGCCGGCTTCGCCGCTGCGCTGACCGGTCGCCGGATCGAGGCGGCGCGGCGTCGCGGAAAGTACCTGTGGCTCCCGCTCGACAACGGTGACGCGCTGCTCGGCCACCTCGGGATGAGCGGCCAGATCCTCGTGCAGCCACCCGACTCACCGGACGAGCGGCACCTGCGGGTCCGCCTTCGGCTGGAGGGGGCCTCGGAGGGCCGGGAGATCCGTTTCGTCGACCAGCGGATGTTCGGGGGTCTCTCGGTCTCGGCCGGGGGAGCGGACCTTCCCGCGGAGATCTCCCACATCGCCAGGGACCCGCTGGACCCGTCTTTCGACGACGACGATTTCGTACGTCGCGTCCGCCGCCGTGCGTCGGGGGTGAAGCGTCAGCTGCTCGACCAGAACCTCATCTCGGGCGTCGGCAACATCTACGCCGACGAGGCACTGTGGCGCGCGCAGATTCACGGCGAGCGTCCCGGCGACCGGCTGAGCGTCGGCCAGGTCCGCGAGGTGCTCGCCCAGGCCCGCGCGGTGATGGTCGAGGCCCTCGGACAGGGCGGGACCTCCTTCGACGCGCTCTATGTCAACGTCAACGGGGAGTCCGGGTACTTCGAACGCTCGCTGCACGCCTACGGCCGCGAGGGCGAACCCTGCGACCGCTGTGGGACCCCGGTGCGCCGGGTGGCCTTCATGAACCGGTCGTCGTACTTCTGCCCGACCTGCCAACCGGCCCCGCGGCGCCGACGGACTCCCGCCGGGACGGCTCGTCGCCTGTCTGTGCCGGATTGACCGGACGCGTGTCTGGTGGGACGCTTGAAGACGGTCCCCCCGCTGAGGACCGTCCCCACGAACCGGAAGGCTTGTCCATGGCCAAGGCGCTGATCGGCTACATGAACAGCGACCTCCGCACCCCGGCTCACCTGGCATCCGAGAACGCCCGTCTCCGGGCCCGGGTGCGTGAGCTCGAGGGGCTCATCCTGCGACTCTCCGAGGAGAACGACAAGCTCACCGCCGCCCAGGCTGTGAGCATGCTCGACCTCGAGACCGTCGCGATGCAGGAGATGCAGCCCGCCTGACAGGTGTGGCTCGAGACCCGGCCGGCTTCGTCGCCGTCCGGTCAGGTCGGCGACCCCGTCTAAATGGGGTGATCGCTGGGGCGGGTAGCACTAACGTCTCTGGCTTGTGAGCCGTCTCGTTGAAACCGTGCTGCCGGCCCGCCTGGGCCACGGCTTTCGCTGGCTCCTCGCGTCGTCGTGGATCAGCAACGTCGGTGATGGCATTGCGATCGCCGCGGGCCCGTTGCTCATCGCATCCCAGACCCGGGACCCTTTCCTGGTGGCGCTCGCGGCGCTCCTGCAGTGGCTGCCTCCGCTGGTGTTCGGGTTGTGGGCGGGCGCGCTGGCCGACCGCCTGGACCGCAAGCTCATCGTGGTCACCGTGGACCTGGCCCGGGCCGTCGTACTGGCCGTGATCGTGGCATCGATCGTGACCGACACCGTGTCGATCGCGATCGTGCTCGGCGCCCTGTTCCTGCTCGGCACCGCCGAGGTGTTCGCTGACAACTCGTCGCAGACGCTGCTGCCGATGCTGGTCAATCGCGACGATCTCGCCATCGCCAACTCCCGCCTGCAGGTGGGGTTCATCACGGTGAACCAGCTTGCGGGGCCACCGATCGGTGCCAGCCTGTTTGCGGTCGGCATGGCCTGGCCGTTCCTCGCCCAGGGGGTTCTCGTGGTGCTGGGCGCTCTGCTCGTCACCCGGATCGCCCTTCCGCCGCACGGCCGGGACCCCGCCGAGGCCACGCACATCCGCCAGGACATCGCCGAGGGCTTCCGTTGGGTGCTGCACCATGCCGCGGTCCGGACCCTGGTGCTCACGATCTTCACGTTCAACATCACCTACGGCGCGGCCTGGTCGGTCCTGGTCCTCTACGCCACCGACCGGCTCCAGATGGGCGCCATCGGCTTCGGCCTGCTGACCACCGTGTCTGCTGCCGGCGGGCTGACCGGCACCCTGGCGTACGGCTGGATCACCCGACGGGTCAGCCTGGGCAACATCATGCGGATCGGCCTGGTCATCGAGACGTTCACACACCTCTTCCTCGCCCTGACAACCGTGCCGTGGGTCGCGATGGCGATCTTCTTCGTCTTCGGAGCGCACGCGTTCATCTGGGGGACGACGTCCATCACGGTGCGCCAGCGGGCGGTCCCCACCGAGCTCCAGGGACGGGTCGGGAGCGTCAACGGGGTCGGGGTCTACGGCGGCCTCGTCATCGGCTCGGCCATAGGTGGCGCCATCGCACAGCGGTGGGGGCTCACTGCGCCGTTCTGGTTCGCGTTCGTCGGCTCCGCGATCTTCGTGGTGTTGATCTGGGGCCAGCTGACCCACATCGCCCACGCCGACGAGCAGGAGCCGGCTCCGCTGTCTTGACGCTGCGTCTCCGCGGGGGTTGCGCACGCAACCGTCTCGAGACCCGGTGAGGCTAGGCCGCTGACCGCGCCAGGTCGACCGCGCTGGACATGAGTCGGAGCTCTTCGGCGCTCATGTTCGGGTCTTGGCGGCGCAACTCCTCCGCCTCGGCGAGGTGACCGGCGTACGGCGTCGAGACGGTGCCGGCGAACTCGGTCAGGAACTCCGTGAGCACGTCTCGCACCAGCTCCTCGAGCTCGGGGGGACCCTCGAGCGTGTCCGGGAGGACGACGACCTGGGCGAGGATCAACGCGCTCATCGCGACGTCGAGGCCGGCCGGCCCGGGCCGTGCGTTGGACCAGTCGATGACCACCGCGCCGGACCCAGCCATCAGCACGTTGAGCGGGTGCAGGTCGAGGTGCAGCAGGCAGTCGCCCGGGGCTGCCCCCGGCCAGGGGATGTCATGGAGGTCGTCGTGGAGCCTCGCGAACTGCCGGGCGCCGTCGACGATCCCGAGGCTGCCGGCCCGCAGGGCCCCGGCCATCGTGGGCCCGTCCACCCGCTCCATGACGATGTCCGGACCGGAGCTGGAGTGCACGAAGGGGACCGGGTAGCCGAGCTCGCCGAGCTGCCGGATCACTGTCGCCTCGTCCGCTGCCGAACGACCGTCTCGATAGCGACGGAGCACCAGGCCTTCGGCGTACCCGTAGACGTCGGAGTCTCGGCCAGAGGCGAGCGGCTTCGCGGGAGTCACCACAGGCGCAAACCTAGGCCCGCAGGGGACCCGTCCTGCGCCTCACGTGACGTGTGCCTGGCCGCTCGAGGCACTCGTGCCACCGTCCACGGGGAGAATGACACCGGTGATGTAGGCCGCCGCCCGACTCGCGAGGAAGAGCACGGCCGGGGCCATGTCCTCTGGTTCAGCCAGGCGTCCCAAGGCGGTGCGCGCCGCGAACTGGGTGGCCATCTCCCGGTCCATGACCAGGTCGTGGGTGGCCTCCGTGTCCGTCAACGAAGGTGCGATCGCGTTGACGCGAACGCCGGAAGCGCCCCAGTCCAGAGCCAGGCACCTCACGAGCTGGCTCACCGCCCCCTTGGTCGCGTTGTACGGCGCCTGGCCCCAGTCCCCTCGAAGCCCCGAGACACTCGAAACAGCAACCAGCGAACCCTGGGTTCGCTCAAGCTCCGGGAAGGTCACCTTGGCCAGGTTGAAGAGCCCCTCGACGTTCGACCCGAGCATCGCGCGCCAGTCCGACTCCTCGATCTCGTGGATGGAGCCCCCCACGTACTTTCCCGCGTTGCTCACGACGACATCGATCTTCCCGTACGTCGCGACGACCTCGGCGACGAGCCGGTGAACCTCCTCGAGTCGCCCGACGTCTGCCTCGAGGGCGTGGACCCGGCCGGACGCAGAGGCGTCCACCACGTCCTGGAGCGGTTGGCTGCGCCGCCCGGTGATGACGACAGTCGCGCCCGCCTCGTCGAAGGCGCGAGCAACGGCACGACCGATGCCGCTGCCGCCTCCGGTGACCAGAACGACCGAACCCTGGAACTCGAAGGCTGCGTCTCGCGCGCTCACTCAGGGGCTCCGGCCAGTCGCCTGACGACGGCGTAGACAGACGCCGTGTCCTGGTGCGCGCGACCCTGGCCCGCTGCTGCGTCGTACATCATGGAGGTGACCGAGAGAAGCGGGGTGGGCACTCCGAGCCAGTCGGCCAGGTCGCGAATGGCCCGAAGATCCTTGCGGAACACCTCGACCCGGGCGGTGGCATGCTCGTAGTCCCCGGCGACCATGAGCGGCCCGCGGACTTCGAGCATCCGGGACGACCCCGCACCGTCGACGAGCGCCGGAAGTACTGCCTCCAGGTCCAGATCCGCGCGGTCCGCCAGGAGCAGGGCCTCGGCGGACGAGAGGTTGTGGATCGCCACCAGGAGGTTCGCGACCAGCTTCAGCTTCGTGCCGTCGCCGAAGGGTCCGACGTCGTAGATCTGGCGGGACATGTCCGTCAGCACGGGCCGGACGTAGGGTTCGTCGTCGCGGTCGCCGCCGCTGGCGTAGATGATCAGGTCCCCACGCTCAGCCTGCGCGCTGGTCCCGCTCACGGGGCAGTCCAGGAGCCGCATGCCGGCCCGCTCAGCCTGGTCCCGGGCAGCCTCCTTCTCTCCGAGGGACAGGGTGCTGACCTCGACGACGCGAAGGGGAGCCTCGGTCGCCGAGCTCGCGAGCCGATCGAGCGTGGCACGGAGTGCCCCCGCGGTGGGCAACGACGTGACGACGACGTCTGTCTGCCCCCGTAGGTCGGCGGGATCATCCACCGTCTCGCCGCCGTTCGCTCGGTGGCGTTCGAGAGCGGAGGCGGCGCTGTCGTAGCCCACCACCCGCCACCCCGCCTCCAGGAGGTGACGAGACATCGGACTGCCCATCGCCCCCAGGCCCACGAACCCGACTGTCCTCTGGCCGCTCATGCGAGCACCTCTGCCACGGGCTGCACGCCGCCGTGGAGAGCCGAGCGCATGATGGCGTCCGACGTCGCCACGCTGAGCTGGATCTGCTCAGGAGTGATCGGATAGGGCGCCCCACCCAGGAGCCACGACCCGAATCGTTCGAGGTTCTCCCGAACCGAGTCGAACGGAGCCTCGAAGGTGGTCTCTGGGGCGCCCGCGGGAGTCGCCCGCGTGACGTCCCACCCCGACGCGGCGTCGGGATGCGTGCGGTCAGCGATCTCGACCCACTCATTCGCGCCGAAGACACGAAGCCGGCCCTGGAACGGGGTGGCCAGCACGGCGTTCAGATGTGCAGTGGCCCCGGACTCGAACGTCATCATGACCGAGAGCGCGTCGCCGTTCTCGAAGGAGGTCGCAAGCGTCGAGCAGGACGCCCAGACCTCGACCGGCCGTCCGAGCAGGTTGATGGCGAGGTCCACGAGGTGGATACCGGTCGCCGAGAGCGGTCCGACCGGAGCGTGCTGTGAGGACAGCCGCCAGCTGTCCGACGGCAGCGCCAGGAACCGGTCATGACTGAAGTTGGCCTCGACCAGCATCAGCTGGCCCAGGTCGCCCGCGGCGCACCGTGCGGACAACGCCTCCACGGCGGGCTCGAAGCGTCGTTCATAGCCGATGCCGACCTGGACGCCGGCGGCCTCCACCGCCTGGAGGGCGCGCCGACAGTCGTCCAGGTTGAGCGTGAACGGCTTCTCGACGAACACGTGGCAGCCGGCCTCGGCGGCAGTGATGATCTGCGCAGCGTGCTGCTGGTGGGGCGAGCAGATGATCACCACGTCCACGTCGGCCATGGTCAGCGCTTCTTCGAGGGTGGCTGCCGTTGGGATCCCGTGCCGCTCCGAGGCGACCGCCCGGGCTTCCGGCGATGGATCCACCCCGATGACGGGGCGAAGGACGGGCGAGTCCTGCAGCGTGCGGGCGATCCTCGAGCCCCACCAACCCAGCCCGACAAGGGCAGCCGACAGGGGTCCGGCATCAGACTTCGACATGGCCGCGCTCAC
Organism: Nocardioides sp.; assembly: GCA_025965125.1. Taxonomy (GTDB): domain Bacteria; phylum Actinomycetota; class Actinomycetes; order Propionibacteriales; family Nocardioidaceae; genus Nocardioides. The sequence continues at coordinate 20,385 of JAOPXM010000105.1, read as the reverse complement.
CGCGCCATGTTCTCGACGGCGGTCTTCTCGAGCGAGAGGAGCGACATGCTTTCGGGTGGCGGCAGCACCACACCGGTCCTGTCATGCGCCGCAGCGAGGATTCGGTCGCGCGAGGCCTCGGCCCGCCGTCGTGCGGCCGCGTAGTCGATGCCGACGAGGCGCCCGTTCTCCTTGACCTTCTTGCCGGCGATGAACACTGTCTCGATGTCCTGCGGGTGAGTGTGGAAGATGACCGTGCCGGGCTCCTCCATCAGCGGCCACATGTTGGGACCGTCCACGCTCATCACGAGCACGTCGGCCTGCTTGCCTGGCTCCAGGCTGCCGATCTTCGATCCCATGCCCAGGGCCTCGGCACCGTTGATGGTGCCCCACGCCAGGGCGTCCATGGATCGCGGTTCCAGGGTGAGGGGCATCTCGTTGCGTGCGTTGTACTGATCGTTGATTCGCACCCGCGCGTCCTGGAGGCCGACGCGCAGCTGACTCACGATGTCGCCACCGTTGAGCGTGATGATGTCGCAACCGACCACGGACCGGACGCCCGCCGCCTTCGCTTCGGCGAACACCGGATGACCCATGCCCATCCCGATCTCCGTGTCGGGAGTCGACACGACCGAGCATCCCGCGTCCGCGAGCATCTTGAACTCGTCCGCGGTGCATGTCGTGCAGTGGACATGCGTCTGTGCCTCGTGGAGGAGCCCCGCCTCGTGCATCGGGCGCACGCCCTGGGAGACCGTGCTTCCGAAGAAGATGTTGTTGTGGATGGAGACCGGCACCCCCATCTCCTGGGACGCCCGCAGCTCCTTCATCGAGTCGGTCCAGGGAATCAGTCCCACCTCGCTGAGCGCCATGCCCATGGTCACGAGCGTCTCCCCGCTGGGGAGAACCTCGTCGTACAGACGATGTGCGTCCTTGATCCGATCTTCCACGGAGGTGAAGGCAGGATGCGAGACCGGAGCCTGCACGAGTCCGTATCCGTACACCGCGCGGATACCGCTCTCGATGAGCGCCTCTGCAGCCGCGGTTGCGTGGTCAGGGCTGTTGACGCTGTGCGAATAGTCGAACACCGTGGTGACACCGGCATTCAACGCTTCCAGTGCCCCGATGTAGTCGGCGTCTCCGATGTCCTCGGCGGTGAGGACAGGCGAGATGCTGAACCGGATGCCCCGCATGTACTCGTGCAGGGACCAGTCCGCCAGCATGGCACGCAGGTTCGTCTGCCACATGTGACGGTGGTTGTCCACCAGTCCGGGCATCACGATGCCGCCCCGGGCGTCCAGTACCTCGGCGTCATCGCGTGGGAGGTCGTGTCCCACTTCGAGGATCTTGTCGTCGCCGATGAGGACCTCTCCACCTGAGAGCGTGCGCCGGTTGGCGTCCATGGTGATCAGGTAGGCGTTCGTGATCAGAGCCTTCTTCATTCGATTCCTTCTTTGCGGTGTCGGCCGCGGGCCGCGGCTCAGGGGACCGTCCGGTCCGGGAGTCAGGAAGTTCTGCGCCGGGTGTAGAGAGCGATGCCGAGGATCACGACGACGCCGAGCACCACCGGCCGGGCGTAGTTCGACACACCCAGCAGGTTGAACACGTTGAACAGGACCGCCAGGATCAGAACCCCGGCAATGCTGCCGCCGACTCCACCGCGGCCGCCGCCGAAGACCGTGCCCCCGATGAGCACGGCCGCGATCGAGTTCAGGGTGTAGGCGTCTCCTACCCCGGTGTCACCGGTGCCGATTCGGGCCAGCAGGATCAGCCCGCCGACGACTGCCAGCACGCTGCAGAGCACGTAGGTCGACGCCTGTGCGCGCTCGACCCGGATTCCCGACAATCGGGCAGCGGCGGCGTTGCCGCCGGCGGCGTGCACTCGCCTGCCCCATGTGGAGCCTGTGAGCGCCACGATCAGCAGGGCTGTGAGGACCGCGACGACGTAGACCACGATCGGTATCCCCAGCACGGAGTTCTGCGTCAGTCCTCGAAACTCCGGCGTCACACCGCTGCGAGGGGACCCGCCCGAGTACACGAGGTCGAGCCCGTTGAGGCACAGCATCGTGCCCAGTGTGGTCACGAAGGGGTCCGTGCCCAGCTTGACGATGAGCAGCGCGTGGACGAGCCCGACCAGCACTCCGAATCCCAGCACGAGCGCGACCGTCGGCAGGATCTTCGTGTTGCTCGAGGCCATCACGCTGCCGCCGATGACGGTCGTGAAGGAGACCACGGCGCCGACCGACACGTCGATCCCGCCCACGAGGATCACCAGCGTCTGGCCGGCAGCGACCACGAGGAGCGGAGAGGACTGCCGCAGGACGTTGGTGATGTTCTCGCCGGTGAGGAACGCGCTGGACAGGAGGGTCGCGATGATGCAGAGCGCCATCAGGAGGAGATACGGCCCGGCCTGTGCCAGGTGCTCACGGTTCACACGTGGACCGCGTGCGGACGTGGGGCCGGCCGAAACTTCGGGTGTCGTCATGCTGCTCATCGATCTTGTCTCCTCAGCTTGAGACGTCGCTTGTCCTTCTGGACGGCAATGTTCGTGCGGGCGAGTCGCTGGGCACGGCGGGTCTGCACCGTCGAGACGGTGACGGCCAGGATGACCACCGCTCCCTGGACGACGATCTGCCAGAAGCCGGAGACGCCCACCAGGTTCATGATGTTGCCCATCGTGATCAGCAACAGGGCCCCCAGCACGCTCCCTGCCACGCCGCCGCGCCCGCCGCTCAGCGCTGTGCCGCCGATGACGACGGCCGCGATCGAGTCCCAGTCGAACCCAGACCCGCCCAACGGGTCGCCGCTACCAGTCCGCAGCGAGATGGCCAGGGACGCAACCGCCGCCGAGACGGCGCAGAACACGTAGGCCGCCACGCGAACCCGCTTGACCGGAATGCCGGCGAGCCTGGCCACTTCCTCGCCGCCACCGACCGCGTACATCCAGCGTCCGAACCGGGTTCGATTCTGGATGACGAGCGCGAGGATGACGAATGCCAGGGCGACCACGGCGAGGAACGGAACCGGACCCCAGGTGCGATAGCCCCACTCGGTCATCTGGGGGGCCGGCGATCCCACGTTCACCTGGTCGGTGTAGAGGAACACGACCCCTTGGACAATGCTGGCCACCCCGAACGTCACGATGAAGGCCGGCACCTCGAGGAGCGTGATCGCCGCCCCGTTCAGCACCCCGACTGCGACGGCGGCGAGCAGAACTGCGGCCAGGCCCAGTGGGATCCGGGACGGATCCCCGTTGACGACCATCATCATCAAGGTCGTTCCCATGCTGATCGTCGCGGCCACCGAGATGTCGATGCCTGCCACGATCAGGGCAAAGGTCTGACCAGCGACGAGGATGACAAGTGGAGCCGCCTGCTGCAGCACGTTGGACAGGTTCAGCGTGGTCAGGAAGTGCGGTGAGGCGATGAAGCCGATGATGACGGTCACCACGAGCAGGCTCCAGAGCCAGAGTGGGCCGAGCCACCGGTCCCAGCGCACTGCGGGGCGTGGGGCGGCGCCGCTTTCAGCCATTGGCGCCCTCGGGCGTGCGATCGTGTCAGTCACGAGTCCGTCTCATCCTGTTGGCCTGCCTGCGGCGTCGATTCGAGGGCGAGGGCGTGGCGAACCACTTCCTCCTCGGTCGCTGCCTGGTCTCTGGCGGGGTCGTTGTTGTCGAACGTCGCGGTGACCCGTCCTCGGGCCATCACGTTCACCTCGTCAGCGAGGTGCAGAACCTCGGGCATCTCCGACGAGATCAGCATCACGGCGGTCCCCCCTGCCGCGAGCTCCCGGATCAGCCGGTAGATCTCTGCCTTGGCACCCACGTCGATCCCTCGCGTGGGCTCATCCAGGATGAGCACCCGGCAACCGCGGGCCAGCCACTTTGCCAGGACGACTTTCTGCTGGTTGCCACCACTCAGGTTGCCCACCTTCGTGGTCGAGTCAGGCGCCTTGATCCGCAGGGAGGCCATCTGCGCCGTCGCGAGGGCCCGCTCTGCCCCCCGGCGGACCAGCCCCCATCGGGTGAGGCGGTCCAGCTGCGCCAGTGAGATGTTGCGGTAGATGCTCTCGTCGAGCAGCAGCCCCTCTTGCTTGCGGTCCTCCGGAACCATGCCGATGCCGAGCCGGGCTGCGTCGCTGGGATGGCGGATGGTCACGGCGCGTCCGTCGAGCAACACCTCACCTCGACGGCCGGCACCGATTCCCAGCAGGGCCCGGGCGGCCTCGCTGCGTCCGGCGCCCACGAGGCCGATGAAGCCGGTGACCGTGCCCGCTCGCAGCGTGAAGTCGACACCCTCGACAAAGCCGGGGACGACGAGTCCGCGCGCCTCGAGGACCACAGCCGCGTCGGAAGCGGGAGGGGTGCGGGTGGGGAACATGTGTCCCAGGTCCCGGCCCACCATGCGGCGCACGACGTCGTTGACGTCGGTCTCGCTGACGAGCCCCGAGAACGTGACCTTCCCGTCCTTGAGCACAGTGACCCGGTCGGCGAGATCCAGAGCCTCCTTGAGGTCATGGGTCACGAGGACGACCGCGACGCCGCTGGCGGTGAGCATGCTGATGACCCCGCGGAGATGCTGCACCTCCTGGACGGACAGCGAGGACGTGGGCTCGTCCAGCAGGACGACGCGGGCGTCCAGGGTGAGCGCATGAGCCACCTCGACGAGCTGCCGCTGGGCGATCGACAGGCGCTCGACCGGAACGGCCGGGTCGATGTCGCCCCCCACCAGCTCAAGGCATTGCTGGGCACGCCGACGCACCTCATGAGCGTCGACGAGGCGGAGTCTTCCCCGCGGCTCGTGGCCGAGCATCAGGTTCTCCTCGACGGTCATCGCAGGCAGCAGTGTCAGCTCCTGATAGACGACGGCGATGCCAGCGTCCCGTGAGCCACGAGGACCGTTGAGGTGGAGGACTGCGCCGTCTCGCCACAGCTCACCGCTGTCAGCGCTGTGGGCGCCCGCGATGACCTTGATCAGGGTCGACTTTCCGGCCCCGTTCTCACCGAGCAGCGCGTGCACCTCGCCAGCGTGAAAGGCCACGGACACGTCATCCAGTGCCTGGACCACGCCGAACCGCTTCGAGACATTTCGTATCTCCAGGGTCACGGGCTCGTGGAGTCGAGGCTCACGAGACGGAGCATCTGCCGTCGTGGTCATGGTTGGGTCATCTCCTTCAAGCGTCCTTGCTGGGCCGGTCTCGGCGGGTCGGTGAGCCGGTCACTACTGCCGCCACGCCTTCGGCAGGTCCCACCAGTCCCAGTACTCGTCGGACCCAGGCGTGTTGGGCGCGATGTAGTCCGCAAGCTTGTTCATGTCGAGCGCCTCCACAGGGTCGAGCCACTCGCGGGGGACGTCGTTGCCGGCCAGGAGGTTGGCGCAGGCATCCACAGCGATGGCGCCGAACCGCAGCGGACGGTTGACGATGACGCCCGGGATCTTCTTCTCGTTGACCAGGCGGATCCAGGCCTGCAGGCTGTCGCCAGTCCAGGCCTTGATCTCGTCGGTCCGTCCCGCGGCCTCAACGGCTTCGTAGGCACCCATGTTCTGGATTCCCGAGTCCGAGATCACGGCATCGATCTCGGGGTAGGTCTGGAGCCAGTCTTCCATGGTGCTCTTGCCGACAGCTCGGTCCCAGCCGGAGTAGACGGTGTCGAGGACCTCGATGCCTGGGTACTTCGCCAGGACCTCCTCATGGCCCTTGCGTGCCTCCTCAGCCGGACCGGAGCCTGCGAGGCCCTCGAGGAGCACGACCTTGCCCTTGCCGTTCAACGTCTTCGCCACGGCCTCTGCCTGCAGACGGCCGATGTCGCGGGTGACGGAGTTGACGAAGACGGTGTACTTGTCGGTCTCGACATCGCGCTCCTGGATCACGACCGGGATCCCGCTGGCGTTCGCCGCTTCGATGGCGGGAACCACGGCGTCGGTGGAGGTCGCTGAGACGATGAGGCAGTCGACCCCACGAGACACCAGGTCCTGGATGTCCGAGGTCTGCTGGTTCGGGTTGTCATCGGCGTTGGTGCGGACGACCTTGTCGATCTGCGGGTACTCAGAAGCCGCCCACTGGGTGAACTGCCAGATCGTCACGCGGGCGGAGTTGGACAGGGAAGCATCGCTGTAGCCGATGGTCCAGGGAGCGTCCGTCTTGTACTGCGACGCGTCGACCATGGTGTCGGTTGTCGGTACGTCGATGCGCGACTTGAACGGGGTGTCGGTCGCCTGGCCCGCGCCCCGGCCACATGCGGCCAGTGACAGCGAGAGCGTCAAGGCGCTCGCGACGGCCACGAGGGTCCTCGCGGATGCCGGTCGGTGAAACATGAGGGTCTACCTTTCTTAGGTGAGACGTGGTGTCTCGGATGACAGCGACCCGGTTCGCCGCAGGGGGTTGGGCATTTCCGGTCAGTCGAGCTTGGCGCGAGGATCGCGTCGGCCCAGCCTTTCGAGGAGGTAGTCGACCTCCGCTCGCTCGGTAGGGGACAGTGCCCGGCCAGGAGCTCTCTGGGCATCGGACGCGAGCAGGCCACGGCGAGCCATGACGTGCTTGCGCACGGCCAGACCCGTCCCCGCCTGCTGCTCGTATCGGATGAGCGGCAGGTGCGCGTCGAAAAGGTCATGGGCCTCGTCGGCGTTGCCCTCGCGGTTCAGGCGAACCACGTCGACCAGCAGCTCCGGGAAGCAGTAGCCGGTCATGGCTCCGTCGGCTCCGCGCTTCATCTCGAAGTCGAGGAAGAGGCCACCGTTGCCGCAGAGGATGGAGAGACGACGCATGTCGCCGGTGTCCTCGGCGGCTCGCAGGGCGCTGATCTTCTCCAGTCCGGGCCAGTCCTCGTGCTTCAGCATGACGACCGAGGGCACCTCGTTCGCGATCCGCGCGATGACCTTCGGCGACATGACCACGGAGAACGTCAGTGGATAGTCCTGGAGGACCACCGGCACGTCGGGCCCCAGTGCTCGACCGACGCCGGCGTAGTAGCCAACGATCTGCTCATCGGTGCGCAGGGTGTTGGGGGGTGCGACCATCACGCCGGCTGCTCCGAGCGCCATGACGTCCTCGGTCAGGGCCTTCATCGAGCCGAAGCCCGGGGCCGAAACGCCTACCACGATGGGGAGCTGAGTCCGGGTGATCGCGGTCCTCACCACTTCGACAGACTCGCCGTGAGTCAGTTTCGGCGCCTCGCCCAGCTGACCGAGCAGGGTCAGGCCATTGACGCCCGCCTCCCCGTAGAAGTCGAGCAACCGGTCCAGGGAGGCCAGGTCGAGCGCGCCGTCCTCGTGGAACGGCGTCGGCGCGATGGCGTAGACACCGCGGGTGTTTGCGTCGATCAAGGTCATCTCGGCGTCCTCTCGTGGTCAGATGCTGGGGATCAGGCCACCGTCGACCCGAAGGACCGAACCGGTGATGTAGGAAGCAGGTTCGCTCGCCAGGAAGGCCACGGCAGCGGCGTACTCCGCGGGATCGCCGTACCGGCCGATCGGGATGGACGCGACGCTCTCACCGCTCACCTCGTCGACCGAACGCCCTTCCCGGGCGGCCTTGCTCTCGTCGAGGGAACGAATCCGCGCGGTGCCGATGCGGCCCGGCACCACGATGTTGCACGTCACGCCATCCGGACCGACCTCGCGAGCGAGTGTCTTCGACCAGCCCACGAGCGCGGCACGGAGAGAGTTGGACAGTCCCAGGTTCGGGATGGGCGCAACCACACCGGAGCTCGCGCTGGTCACCACACGCCCCCAGCCACGTTCCCGCATCCCGGGCACCACACGATCGGCGATCGCCACGACCGACATCACCATCGACCGGAACTGGCTCTCCCACTGTGCTGGGTCGACCCCCAGGACGGCTGTGGGCGGCGGGCCTCCCGTGTTGTTCACCAAGATGTCGACGGAACCGAGCTCTTGCTCGATCTGGCTGATGTTTGCATCGGTCACCCTCAGGTCGCCGAGGTCCCAAGCCAATGGAAACGCCCGACCGCCGGCATCGCGGATCCGCTGCGCCGTCGCCTCGGCGGCGTCGCCACGAAGATCGGCGACTGCGACAGCAGCTCCCTCATTGGCCAGGGCGGCGGCGATCGCGCCCCCAAGTCCGCCACCGGCGCCGTGGACCAGCGCGGTGCGGCCGGCGATGCCTAGATCCATGGGTTGTCCTCCCAGGTAAGACGGTTCGGGCCTTGATGCGATGGCGCGGACCGTCGTGTCGTGAACCGAAACTTTCGTCCCTGTGGCGCCCGTCACGCAAAGACCAATCGGCTGTGCCAGCGATAGCAAATGCCTATGGCCGTTGCATAAGCAGCGGCTATGGCACCGAGGGGAGAGAGGTCTTGGACAGCGCCTCGACGGCACCCCATTCTGAGAAGCCATCCGTGTGCTGACAGTGAGGAACTGCACGATGACAACGCTTCCGGACGTGATGACGGCCGCGGTGCTGGGCCCGGCAGGCGTGATCCACGCCCGCGAGCTGCCCGTACCCGAGCTGGGGTCCGAGGACGTCCTGGTCCAGGTACGCCGCGCGTCTCTGTGCGGCACGGACCTGAAGATCCGCGCCCGCAAGTTCTTCAAGGGAGACGGGCCACCGGTCGACACGTTCGTGCCTGGCCATGAGTACGCCGGCGTCGTTGCGGCCATCGGCTCCGCCGTGGACGAGTTTGCAGTCGGGGACCGGGTGGTGACGGAAGCCCATCGGGGATGCATGCGCTGCTCCAACTGCTTGCACGGCAAGTACACGGACTGCCTCAACTACGGCAAGCAGCACAAGGGCCACCGCACCCAGGGCATGACAGTCAACGGGGGCTTTGCGGAGTACGCGCGAAACCACGTGTCCACGCTCCATCGTCTGCCGGACTCGCTGGGCTTCGATGCCGGGGTGATCCTGACCACCGTCGGAACGGTGATGCACGCCTTCGATGTGCTGAACGACCTCGTCGTCGGCGCGCGGGTTGCCGTGATCGGTCCAGGCCCCATCGGCCTTCTCGCAGTGCAGGTCGCCAAGCAGCTGGGCGCAGAGTCGGTGGCTCTGATCGGTACCAGGGAATCGCGACTCAAGCTCGGGCACACATTCGGTGCCGACCTGGTGCTCAACGCTCGTGACGGCGACGTTGTGAGCCGCGTCAGGGAGATGGGCGACGGGCACGGAGTGGACATCGTCATGGAGTGCTCGGGTGCCCCGTCTGCTGTCGACGACGCGCTGCTCATGTGCAAGCGTGCCGGACGGGTTGTCCTCGTCGGGTTCTTCGAGCACCCCGTGACCGCAAACTTGAACGAGGCTGTCATGAACGGCATCAATCTGTACTCGGTTCGAGGCGAGGGGAGCGGCTCCCTCGCCAGGGCAGTGTCGCTCGCCAGTCAGGGACGACTGGAGACCGAGACCCTCGTCACCCATCATTTCCCCCTGGAGGAGGTGTCCGAGGCCTTCGACACCTACGCGGAGCGCCGCGGAGACGCGATCAAGGTGATGCTCGACATCTCCGAGGACACACCTGGTCACCCTTCGGGCTCATGAGTGCTCACGACGTGACGATCCGGGACGCCTCGACGGACGTCCTGGCCGACACCGAGCGGGCTCTCGTGGGCAAGATGACAGGCATCGTCGTCGAGCTCCTGCACTCATTGGCAGCCGAGCAGCGTGCCCTGTCCCAGTGGGCCCCGCTGACGGATCCAGATGTCGAGGCCGAGAGGGTGCGCTGGTTCTACACACCCACCGATCACGGTGGCCTTGCGCTGCGTGATCTCTTGCCCCAACAGCAGAGCCTGGTGATGCAGCTGGTCTCGACCGCGCTCACCCGGTCCGCTTACGTGACTCTGTGCACCGTCCTCGGCCTCGAGAACGTCCTGGACGAGCTCGAAGGCTGGCACACGGACTGGGGACGGGAGCGGGGCCGCGATCCGGGCCTGTACTGGCTTCGGGTGTTCGGCGACCCGGGTGAGTCCACGTGGGGATGGCGGTTCGGCGGGCACCACGTGTCGGTCAACCTGCTCGTCCGTGAGGGGCGCATCGCCGCCGTCACCCCCTGCTTCCTCGGGGCCGATCCGGCGTCGTCGCCCCTGCTGGGCGACACGCTGAGGCCGCTGGGAGGCACGGAGGACGCCGCGCGAACTCTGATGGAGTCCCTCACGCCCGCGGAGCGAAAGCTCGCACTCCTTCATCCTCGAGCGATCTCCGACATCGTTTCCGGGAATCGCGCCCGCGTTCAGCCCGGTGACCAGATGATGCACATGCAGCAGCTCTTTCGGTCGCTGCCAACCCCGCGGCTCGCGGCGCTGGTGGACCGGATCGACGAGGTCGCGGAAGGAGGGTCCGAATACACAGGAGCCGATCACGAGCGCATGGCGCTCGGAACAGCACCTGCGGGCCTTGCTGCGAGCGAGCTGGACCTGGACCAGCGTGAGCTGCTGAGGAGCCTCCTGGCGACCTATACGGATCGCTCACCCGAACCGATCGCCGAGGCGCATCGCCGGTTGTACCTGGCCGATGACGTGCTCGACGGCGTTGTCTTCGGCTGGGCCGGTGACATCGCGCCGGGCGCACCCCACTACTACCGGCTCTGCTCTCCCCGGCTCCTGGTCGAGTACGACAACACCCAACGCGACGCGAATCACGCTCACTCGGTCTGGCGTGACCCGATGGGGGACTTCGGTCTCGATCCGCTGGGTTCTCACCAGGCGACTTCACAGCATGGCTGAGGACCCCGCTTCACTCAACAGGTGAAGGCATCGTCGGGCATCTGTTCCGCTGGAGTCAACGGCAGCTCGACCGAGGTCAACAGGTCCACATACAGACGTGTCAGCTGCGCCATGGTGCCGCGGCTGTAGGCGACTATCTCGCGGTACACGGGCGGCTTCAGGGTTCGCACGTGATGTCGCCAGCCGTGCGGCACGGCATTGGCCGGTATGACTGCGAGACCCACACCCTCCACGGCGAGGTTCAATGCTGCCGCGACCTGACCGACGCGAGCCGCGACGGTGGGGGTGAACTCGAAGGTCCGCGCCACCCATTCGAGCACCTCTGACATCCCCTGTTCAGGCTCGAAGAGGACCCACTTGGCAGCCTCGAGCTCCTCGACCGCGACCGCGCTTCCGTCGAACGGGCCACGACCGGCCACGACCAAGTCCTCGAAGCCGAGCGAGACCACGTCGCCGTCCCAATCAGGGGGCCGGGGTCCGATGGCGAGGTCGCCACGCCCTTGGCGCACCGCCTCCTCCAGGTCCCGGCGATGGGAGTAGTCGTGGAGGCGCAGGACGGTGGACGGATGCGTCTCGTGCCAGCGTGCGATGCTGCCCGGGAGGATGCCTGAGGCCACCGAGCGGATGGTGAGGACGTGCAGTTCGCCACCCGTGCCGCTGACAACGTCTGCGACCGAGGCCCGTGCGGCGTCCGCTGCGTCCAGCACCGCCTGGGCAAGGGGCAGGAAGACGCGACCGGCAGGGGTGAGCGATACCCCGTGGCGGCCCCGCTCCAGGAGCTCTGCCCCCAACTCGCGCTCCAGAGCGCGGATCTGCTGGGAGAGGGAGGGCTGGGCAACCAGCAATCGCTGCGCGGCTGCACTGAAGGAGCCGTGCTCGCAGATGGAAACCAGATACTCGAGCTGGCGTAACCGCACAACACCAGAATACTCAGCGCAGATCTCGGTTGGGCGCCGGTCGCCCTCGGGTGGTCCGAGCCGACCGGGTCGGCCGGTGAAGATAGGCGTTCTCTATGGGCGCAGGTCAACACTGGTATTGGACGCATGCCCACGACCGCACCGACGATGGTCACATGCTCGATCACGTCATCATGTTCAAGGCCGAAGACCTGTCTGCGGAGACCGAGGCGGAGCTCATGCGGCAGCTGGGTCGCCTCAAGGACGTCCCCGGGGCCCTCGACTTCGCGCTGGGCAAGAACTTCGGCGACCGCTCTCGCGGCTTCGACTACTGCGTCCGAATCACCTTCGCCGACAAGGCGTCGCTCGACGCCTACCAGGACCACCCGCTGCATCTGGAGGTCGTGGCCTACAACCGTTCGGTCACCTCCGAGCACATCTGCGTCGACTTCATCTGGGAGCCGGCCGGCGCGTTGACGGCGGAGCGCTGAGGTGCGGATCGCGCGAGTTCAGCCGCCTGACGCGGACCGGCCGGCGCTGGTCCGGCTCGAGGGCGAGACGGCCGTCGTGCTGGCCCATGAGTCCGATCACGTCGCCGCGGACGTGCTCCAGGAAGCACTGCACGCCGGGGTGGACCTGAACGGTTCGGGCTTGGGCAGCCTGACGGCCCAGCAGCTCCGGTTCCTCACCCCAGTGCGGCGTCCCGGACGGATCCTGTGCGCCGCATTGAACTATGGCGCGCACGCGGCGGAGACCGGGCGGGCAGCGCCGGCCGAGCCGATGCTGTTCGCAAAGTTCAGCGGCTCGCTCGTGGATCCGGACGGATACATCGAGGTGGCGGACTCCGGCCTGGGCGAGCTTGACTACGAGGGCGAGCTCGCCGTCGTCATCGGCAAGCAATGTCGAAGGGTCACCCACGAGGCGGCGCTCTCTCACGTGCTGGGATACACGATCGCCAATGACGTGTCTGCTCGAACGCAGCAGCGCAACGACGGTCAGTGGTGGCGAGCCAAGGGCAGTGACGGTTTCGCCCCCCTCGGACCGGTCATCGTCACCTCCGACGAGCTGGGCGATGCTTCGGGACTGACGCTCATCACGACGGTCAACAGTGAGCAGCGTCAGGAGGGAAGCACCTCCGACCTGATCTTCTCGGTCCCAGAGCTCCTGGTCCACGTCTCCAGGTTCATCACGCTGGAGCCTGGCGATGTCTTGCTCACGGGTACGCCCCCGGGCGTCGGGGTTGCCATGAACCCGCCGAGCTTTCTGCGTGACGGCGACCAGGTGGAAGTCACGATCGACCGCATCGGCACCCTGAGATCAACGGTGCGGCTCCGGCACGGATGAGCCCGGCGACGCGCCGGGGGCGTTCTCAGGCACACGTCCCGGGACGCGGTCGCGCGACGGTAAGGTGAGCCGCGCTGAGCTTCCCCAGCGCAGTGCTGCAGAATGCAGCCTTCGCTTCAGTCCTCACGTCGACCGGCGACGGGCGGCGGCTGGATCGTCGAGATGGTTGGGAGCCCCACGTTGTACCTGAAGAGCCTGACCCTCAAAGGGTTCAAGTCCTTCGCCTCCTCGACGACGCTGCAGCTCGAGCCCGGCATCACGTGCGTCGTCGGGCCCAATGGCTCCGGCAAGTCCAACGTCGTCGACGCCCTCGCATGGGTGATGGGCGAGCAGGGCGCCAAGTCGTTGCGTGGCGGCAAGATGGAGGACGTCATCTTCGCCGGCACGTCCGGCCGTCCCCCGTTGGGTCGCGCCGAGGTGCTGCTCACCATCGACAACTCCGATGGGGCACTGCCCATCGAGTACGCCGAGGTCACGATCAGCCGGACGATGTTCCGCAGCGGTGGCTCGGAGTACGCCATCAACGGCAACCCGTGCCGCCTGCTTGACGTCCAGGACCTGTTGTCCGACTCCGGCATCGGCCGCGAGATGCACGTCATCGTCGGCCAGGGGCAGCTCGACACGATCCTGCACGCGACACCGGAGGACCGGCGCGGGTTCATCGAGGAGGCCGCGGGAGTCCTCAAGCACCGCAAGCGCAAGGAGAAGGCGCTCCGCAAGCTCGATTCCACCGAGGGCAACCTCATGCGACTGAACGACCTGCTCACCGAGATCCGGCGCCAGCTGAAGCCGCTCGGCCGCCAGGCAGAGGTGGCCCGCAGGGCAGCGAGCGTCCAGGCCGACGCGCGCGACGCACGGGCCCGGCTGATGGCCGACGACCTGGTCACCGCGCGCACCGCGCTCGAGCAGGAACTGGCCGACGAGTCGATCCTCGTCGAGCGGCGTGAACAGGTGGAGTCCGCCACGGCGGCCGCCCGGGCCGCCGAGACGGCGCTCGAGGCTGCTCTCCGCGAGGACCTGCCCGCCCTCTCACGAGCTCAGGACGCCTGGGCCGCGCTGTCGGGGCTCCGCGAACGCCTGCGCGGAACCCAGTCGCTGGCGGCCGAGCGGGTCCGCAACGCCGCGGGCACGGCCGAGTCCGACGAGGTCCAGTCGGGCCGGGACCCCGAGCAGCTGGAGGTCGAGGCCGAGCGGGTGCGTGAGCAGGAGCAGCAGATCGCCGCGGAGGTCGACGCGCACCGCACGACCCTCGAGCAGGCGGTCAACGCCCGCAAGGCCGCCGAGGAGGCCGCCGCGGCCGAGGAGCGTCGCATCGCGGGGCTCCAACGGGCCGCCGCAGATCGGCGTGAAGGACTGGCCCGCCTGCACGGCCAGGTCAACGCGCTCAAGTCGCGCGCCGCGGCCGCCGACGACGAGGTGGGCCGGCTCCGGTTCGCCCGCGAGGAGGCCGCCGCCCGCGTCGACCGGGCCCAGCGTGACTTCACCTCGCTCGAGACCAAGGTCGCCGGACTCGACGCCGGCGAAGAAGGCCTCGACGCCGAGCACGAAGCAGCGGTCGCCGCCCTCGACGACATCGAGGAGCGACTGGCCAAGGCGAGAGACGAAGCGCTGCAGGCCGACCGTGACCGCTCCACCCTGGCCGCCCGCAAGGACGCCCTGCAGATGGGGCTCAACCGCAAGGACGGCGCCGGTGCCCTACTGGCCGCCTCCGATGCGGTCTCCGGCCTGCTGGGCTCCGTCGCAGCCCTGCTGTCGGTCCGCAGCGGCTACGAAACCGCCGTGGCCAGCGCCCTGGGCTCGGCCGCGGATGCCGTCGCCGTGGTCGATGCCGACGCCGCCGTGGCTGCGATCGGCCACCTCAAGGGTGACGACCTGGGCCGTGCGGGACTCCTGCTCGGCGGGGCCGCCGAGCACGTGTCCGACGACACGAGCTGGCCCGGGCTGCCCAGCCACGCGGCGTACGCCGTGGAGGTCGTGGAGTGCCCCGAGGCTCTGCGCCCGGCGCTCAACCGGCTCCTGTTCAAGATCGCGGTGGTCGACGACCTCGCTGCCGCCACCACGCTCGTCGCCGACCTCCCGGACGTGACCGCGGTGACCCGCGACGGCGACCTGCTCGGCACCCACTTCGCCGCCGGCGGCTCCTCGAGACAACCCAGCCTGATCGAGATCCAGGCCGCGGTCGACGAGGCCGAAGCGATGCTGACCGAGGCCATCGCGTCGTCCGAGCGCCTCGGCTTCGACATGTCGCGGCTCGAGGCCGAGCGGCTCGAGGCCCGCAAGCGCGTCGACGTGGCGCTCGCGAAGCTGCACGAGTCCGACGCCACGCTCGCGGCCGTCGCCGAGGAGCTGGGCCAGTACGGCTCCCTGGCCCGGGCCGCCAAGGGCGAGGCAGAACGGCTGACCCAGGCCATCACGACGGCCGAGGAGGCCCGCGACCAGGACCTGGCCGGACTGGCCGAGCTCGAGGCCCGACTTGCCTCCGCCGAGGATGCCCCCGACGAGGAGCCCGACACCCAGCCCCGCGAGCAGCTCCTCGAGGGGGCTCGAGCGGGCCGCCAGGCGGAGATGGATGCCCGGCTCTCCCTGCGAACGTCGGAGGAACGAGCCCGCGCTCTCCACGGTCGCGCGGACACCCTGATGCGGTCCGCAGCGGCCGAACGCGAAGCAAGAGCTCGAGCCGCCGAGCGACGCGAGCGCCTGATCCGGGAGGGGCGTGCCGCGCAGGCCGTGGGCATCGGCGTGGCCCAGGTACTGGTTCGTCTCGAGGGCTCGATCCACCGGGCGGCGCAGGCACGCGCTGCGGTCGAACAGGCCCGCGGCGGGCGCGAGCAGGAGCTGCTCGACGTCCGCGGTCGGCTTCGCGACCTGAGCCGCGAGCACGACGAGCTGGTCAACTCGGTGCACCGCGACGAGATGGCCCGCACTCAGCAGCGGATGCGCATGGAGCAGATCGAGGAACGCGCCCTGGAGGAGCTCGGCCTGGACGCCGACGGGCTCGTCGGCGACTACGGTCCCGACCTGCTGGTTCCACCGACCCTGCCCGACGAGGACGGCAACCTGCCGGCACCGGTGCCGTACGTGCGCGAGGAGCAGCAGAAGCGGTTGCGCACCGCGGAACGTGCGCTGACGATGCTGGGCAAGGTCAACCCGTTGGCCCTCGAGGAGTACTCCGCGATGGAGGAGCGCCACCAGTTCCTCTCCGAGCAGCTCGAGGACCTCCGCCGGACCCGCAAGGACCTCCTCGACATCGTCCGGGAGGTGGACCAGCGCGTGGAACAGGTCTTCACCGAGGCCTTCGCGGACGTGGAGAGGGCGTTCGACGCGACGTTCTCCCGACTCTTCCCCGGCGGCGAGGGACGCCTGGTGCTGACCACCCCGGACGACATGCTGTCGACCGGAATCGAGGTCGAGGCCCGCCCGGCCGGCAAGAAGGTGAAGCGGCTCTCCCTGCTCTCGGGCGGCGAACGCTCGCTGGTCGCCGTTTGCTTCCTCGTTGCGCTGTTCAAGGCCCGGCCCTCGCCGTTCTACATCCTCGACGAGGTCGAGGCCGCTCTCGACGACACCAACCTCGGGCGCCTCCTGGAGATCTACGAGGAGCTTCGGGAGAACTCCCAGCTCCTCGTGATCACCCACCAGAAGCGCACCATGGAGGTCGGTGACGCCCTGTACGGCGTCACCATGCGCGGCGACGGCGTCTCCGCGGTGATCAGCCAGCGACTGCGTGAGGTGGAGCCGGCCTGATGGGTCTCGAGACCGGCGCCGAACTGCCTCCTCACCCAGCGGAGCGGCCCACGCGAGACGACTACGTGGCGTGGCGCACGGTCACGACCCGTTGGCGAGACGACGACGCCTACGGCCACCTGAACAACGCGACGTACTACGAGCTCTTCGACACCGCGGTCAACGCCCACCTGTACGAAGCGACCGGCCAGGACATCCGGGGGATGCCCCAGATCGGCGTGGTGGCCGAGACGTCCTGCCGCTACTTCCGCGAGCTGGGCTTTCCGGCCCCGATCGAGATGGGCATGGTCGTCGACAAGGTCGGGACCTCCTCGGTGGTCTACCGGATTGGCCTCTTCCAGGGCGACTCGCCCCAAGCCGCGGCCGAGGGACGGTTCGTGCACGTGTACGTCGACAACACCGACCCCGCCCGGCCAACCACCCCCATGCCCGACGTGATTCGCGCGGCTGTCACGCCCCTGCTGCGCACCTAACCGTTCAATTGCTGGGTTTGGTGCGCGGTTCGGCCGCATCCAGGTCCATTTCCCAGCAATTGAACGAAAACGTGCGCCCGGTGTACGCCGGCCCCGATCAGGGTAGGAGGAGGTGACACCAACGTCCGGGAGGAATCTTCGTGCTCACAGTCATCATCGCCATGCTCGTGATCTTGGTCCTGTCGGGACTGGTCCTGGCGTTCGTGGCCTTCCCCAACCGCGGGGAGGAGCTCCCGGCCGCACCCTGGCTCGGCGAAGCGATGGCGAGGGCGGTCGACGCGGCCCCAACCCTCGACGAGGAAGCGGCGGATCCGGTGGCCCGCAAGCACTGAGCCACCACCTCCTGGTCCGCAAGCACTGAGTCACGAACATCGGCCAGCACGCACAGCGACACGAGCACCCGCCCGCAAGCACTGAGCCACCAGCCCTGGGCCTGCGCCGGACCTCTGGTTGGATTGACGCATGGACTTGATCTACCTCGTCATCGGCATCGCCGTCATCGGCGTGGGTGCCGTCGTCGGTCTCGTCACGACGCGCGGACGGCGCACCCGGATCGAGCCGTCGAGGACGCCCGGGGCCGGCACCGACGTCATCGCAGCCCCGCCCACCGAAGCGGACGTCGACTCGCCGGTCGAGGCGCCACCCGCTGTCACGACGCCCACCCTGGAGCGCCCCGAGGGCAGGGCCTCCCGGCTGGTCCGCCTGCGCGAGAGGCTTGCCGGCTCGCAGGGTGGCCTCGGCCGTGGCCTGCTGGCGCTGCTCTCCCGCGATCGCCTGGACGAGGACACCTGGGAAGCCATCGAGGACACCCTGATCACCGCCGACGTCGGCGTCGTCCCCACTCAGGAGCTGGTCGACAGGCTGCGGACGCGGCTGCGTGTCGAGGGCGGCGGCACCGCGGATCCGCGCACCGTCCTGCGTGAGGAGCTGCTGGCGCTCGTCGACCCCGACATGGACCGACGCCTGCAGGTGACCGGCGCCGACGGCAACCCGGGCATCGTGCTCGTCGTGGGCGTGAACGGCTCCGGCAAGACCACCACGGTGGGCAAGATCGCCCGGATCCTGGTGGCGGAGGACCTGAAGGTGGTCCTGGGGGCCGCTGACACGTTCCGAGCCGCGGCCGTGGAGCAGCTGGCCACCTGGGGCGAGCGCGTGGGTGTCGAGGTCGTCCGCGGCCCGGAGGGCACCGACCCGGCCAGCGTCGCGTTCGAGGCGGTCAAGGAGGGCGCCCAGCGCGGCGCCGACACGGTCATCGTCGACACCGCCGGTCGCCTTCAGAACAAGGCCGGCCTGATGGACGAGCTCGGCAAGGTCAAGCGCGTCATCGAGAAGCAGGCACCGGTCACCGAGGTGCTGCTCGTCCTCGACGCCACGACCGGGCAGAACGGCCTGGTCCAGGCCCGTGTCTTCAGCGAGGTCGTCGACGTGACCGGCATCGTGCTGACCAAGCTGGACGGCTCGGCCAAGGGCGGCATCGTGGTGGCCGTCCAGCGCGAGCTCGGGGTCCCGGTGAAGCTCGTGGGGCTCGGCGAGGGAGCCGATGATCTCGCACCGTTCGACGCCGGCGCGTTCGTCGATGCCCTCCTCGGTTAGGCGCAGCCGAGCGTGGACGTAACAGGGAAGTAACAAATTTCGGGTTCATGTTGCATGTCCGCAACATGTGACGGCTTGCATCGAAACCTCCGGCCACGAAGGTGTCTGCCAATGGGGCGGACACCGCGTCGACAGTGCTGTCGTCGCCGACGCCGCCCTCCCGAGATGTGATCCCTGGAGGTTCCGTGGACGGCTACTACGCCTGGATGATCGTGGCGACAGCCCTCGTCCTGATGATGACCACCCCCGCGCTGGCTCTCTTCTACGGCGGCATGACCCGCTCGAAGTCCGTGCTGAACATGATGATGATGTCCTACATCTCGCTGGCCGTCGTCGGTCTCGTGTTCGTGCTGTGGGGTTGGTCCGAAGGCTGGGGCGGCGACGGAGTCGGCAACGGCAACGGCAAGCTCATCGCCAACCCGTTCGACATGTTCGGGCTCGACGGTGTGAGCGGCGCCAACTTCATCTACGTGCTGTTCCAGCTCACTTTCGCTGTGATCACGGCCGCGCTGATCTCGGGCGCAATCGCTGACCGGGTGAAGATGTCCTCCTGGATCGTCTTCATCGCGGCCTGGGTCACGCTGGTCTACTTCCCGGTCGCGCACAACGTGTGGGGCGGCGGCTGGTTCTACCACCACTTCCCGAACCTCGACTACGCCGGAGGCACGGTCGTCCACATCAACGCCGGCGTCGCAGGTGCCGTTCTCGCGTTCATCATCGGGCGCCGGGTCGGGTGGCCCAAGGAGCCGATGAAGCCGCACAACCTGACGCTCACCATGATCGGTGCCGGCCTCCTGTGGTTCGGCTGGTACGGCTTCAACGTCGGCTCGATCGTCTTCACCGCGGACTCCGTGTCCGACCCGGTCAAGTTCTCGGCCCAGTTCTACAACGAGACCGGCGTGACGTTCATGAACACCACGGTGGCCACGATGGCCGCGATGCTGGCCTGGCTGCTCATCGAGCGGATCATGCACGGCAAGGCGTCCGCACTCGGCGCCGCCTCCGGCGTGGTGGCGGGACTCGTGGCGATCACCCCGTCGTGTGGCTCGGTGAGCACGGTCGGCGCGATCGCCGTGGGTGCCATCGCGGGCGCGCTGTGCGCGGTGGCGATCGGCCTGAAGTACAAGATGAACCTCGACGACTCGCTCGATGTCGTGGGCGTTCACCTCGTCGGCGGTGTCACCGGCGCTCTGCTCATCGGATTCCTCGGCACCGACTCGTCGCCCCAGGGCCTGGCCGGCTTGTTCACCGACGCCGATGGCAAGGGGATGAACGGCATCTTCTACGGCGGCAGCGCCGAGCTGCTGCTCCACCAGTTCCTCGGCGTGCTCTTCACCATCGTCTGGTGCGGTGTCTTCACCTTCGTGATCGGTCTGGCCATCAAGTACACCATCGGCTGGCGGATCTCCGAGGAGGCCGAGGTCGACGGGATCGACAGCGACCAGCACGGTGAGGCGGCGTACGACCTGCACGTCGGCTTCGGCGGAGGTTCGGCCTCCTCCGTGTTGGCGAAGAGCACGGTCACGGAAGGAGTCAACGCATGAAGCTCGTGACTGCGGTGATCAAGCCGCACAAGTGGGAAGACGTGCGTGAAGCCCTGGAGACCTTCGGGGTGACGGGCATGACCGTCAGCGAGGTCAGCGGCTACGGCCGGCAGAAGGGCCACACCGAGGTCTACCGCGGCGCCGA
>JAOPXM010000058.1 GCA_025965125.1 Nocardioides sp. | reverse complement strand
GGACGTTGCGACCATGACCCAGCTGTAGAGGACGATCTGGCGGCCCACCTCTCGGGCCGAGGCGACCACGGGCAGCAGCGGTACGTCGACGTTTGCATAGTCCTCGCGGAAGCGCAGCGCGAGCGCCCATGTGTGGGGCGGCGTCCAGAAGAACACCACCGCGAACAGCACCACCGGCACCCAGGAGAGCTCGTTGGTGACCGCGGTCCAGCCGATCAGCGCCGGGAAGCAGCCGGCCAGGCCGCCCCACACGATGTTCTGGGTCGTGCGTCGCTTGAGCAGCATCGTGTAGCCGAACACGTAGAACGCGTTGGCCAGCACCGCGAGCCCTGCGGAGAGGGGGTTCACCCAGACCGCGAGCACCACCGTCGAGAGGCCGCCCAGCACGAACCCGAAGACCAGCGCGGCCCGCGGCGAGACGATGTGCCGGGGCAGGGCACGACGCCGGGTGCGGCGCATCTGCTCGTCGATGTCGCGGTCGTAGACGCAGTTGAACACCGACGCCGATCCGGCCGAGAAGGTGCCGCCGACCACGGTTGCGACCACCAGGGCAAGGCCGGGGACCCCCTTCGCGGCGAAGAACATCACCGGGACCGTCGTGAGGAGCAGGAGCTCGATCACCCGGGGCTTGGTCAACCCGACGTAGGCGAGGACAACGTCCTTGAGGGTCGCCGCACCAGACCCTGCTCCGGACTCTGGCTGCTCGACAGCAGAGGCCGACTGGCCGACGTACGTCACGGATGTCCTCGGTGCTGAGGTGTCTGGGGATGCGTGGAGCGGGTGTGAGTCTATAACCCCGGGTGAGTAGGCTCGGTGGTGCCCGAAGACCATCGAAAGGATGCTCGTGAGCACACCCCCTCAGCTGGACTGGACCGACGTCGACCAGAGGGCGGTGGACACGGCTCGGGTCCTCGCGATGGACGCGGTCCAGAAGGTCGGAAACGGCCACCCGGGCACCGCGATGAGCCTTGCCCCGGCGGCGTACCTGCTCTTCCAGAAGGTGATGAGGCACAACCCCGCAGACCCACACTGGCCGGGCCGCGACCGCTTCGTGCTGTCCTGCGGCCACTCCTCGATCACGCTGTACACCCAGCTGTACCTCGGCGGCTGGGGCCTGGAGCTCGAGGACCTCAGGACCCTGCGCACGTGGGGCAGCAAGACACCCGGACACCCCGAGCACGGGCACACCGCGGGCGTGGAGACGACGACGGGGCCTCTCGGCCAGGGTGTCGCCAACGCGGTCGGCATGGCGATGGCGGCGCGCCGTGAGCGCGGCCTGCTCGACCCGAACGCCGACGAGGGTGAGTCACCGTTCGACCACCACATCTACGCGCTCTGCAGCGACGGCGACCTGGAGGAGGGCGTCAGCGGCGAGGCATCCTCGATCGCCGGCACCCAGCAGCTGGGCAACCTCACGTTGATCTACGACGCCAACCGGATCTCGATCGAGGGCGGCACCGACATCGCGTTCACCGAGGACGTCGGGAAGCGCTACGAGGCCTACGGCTGGCACGTGCAGACCGTCGACTGGACTCATGACGGCACTCGCTACCAGGAGGACGTCCCGCAGCTGTACGCCGCCATCCGCGCCGCAGAGGCGGTCACCGACCGGCCCAGCTTCATCGTGCTGCGCACGATCATCGCCTGGCCCGCCCCGCACGCCCAGGGCACCGGCAAGGCACACGGCTCCGCGCTCGGGGCCGAGGAGGTCGCTGCCACCAAGGAGATCCTGGGCTTCGACCCGGCGCTCCACTTCGAGGTCCCGCCGGAGGTGATCTCCCACACCCGCTCCCTGGTCGAGCGCGGCCAGCAGGCGCAGGCCGACTGGGACAAGGAGTTCCATCACTGGACCACGAAGCCTTCGGCCGACGTGGCCCTGTTCGAGCGGATGCAGACACGAACCCTCCCCGAGGGTTGGGCGGACACGCTCCCGACCTTCCCTGCTGACCCGAAGGGGATGGCCACCCGCAAGGCCTCCGGTGCCGTGATCAACGCGATCGCCGCCGTCGTTCCCGAGCTCTGGGGCGGCTCGGCCGACCTCGCCGAGTCGAACAACACCACGATCGAGGGGGCGCCGTCGTTCTTCCCCAAGGAGCGGTCGACCAGTGAGTGGAAGGGCGACCCGTACGCCGGCCGGGTGCTGCACTTCGGCATCCGCGAGCACGCCATGGGCGCGATCATGAACGGCATCACCCTGCACGGCGGCACCCGCGTCTTCGGCGGCACGTTCCTGACGTTCTCCGACTACATGCGCGGATCGGTGCGGCTCGCCGCCCTGATGGGTCTGCCGGTCACCTACGTCTGGACCCACGACTCCATCGGGCTCGGCGAGGACGGACCCACCCACCAGCCGATCGAGCACCTCGCCGCCCTACGCGCGATTCCGGGCCTGGACGTCGTACGCCCGGGCGATGCGAACGAGGTCGCGGCCTGCTGGCGGGCAATCCTCGAGAAGACCGATCGCCCCGCGGGCATCGCGCTGACCCGGCAGAACATCCCGGTCTTCCCGCGCGGCACGGAGGGATTCGCGGACACCTCCGACGTGCATCGCGGCGGCTACACCCTGCTCGACGTGGACGGCGGGCTCCCCGACGTCGTCCTGGTGGGCACCGGCTCGGAGGTCCAGATCGCGGTGGCGGCCCGCGACCTGCTCGCCGCCGACGGCATCCGGGCCCGGGTGGTCTCCATGCCGTGCCGCGAGTGGTTCGCCGATCAGGAGCCGGCGTACCGGGAGCGGGTGATCCCGCCGACGGTGAAGGCACGCGTCTCGGTCGAGGCGGGCGTCGCCCAGGGCTGGCGCGAGATCGTCGGGGACCACGGCCGGATCGTGTCGATCGAGACGTACGGCGCCTCGGCCGACTTCGCCCGGATCTACGAGGAGTACGCCATCACCGGCGAGGCGGTCGCCAACGCCGCGCGCGACAGCATCCGGACGCTCAGCGACTGACCCACTGCGTTCGCGGGTACCCATCAACACCGATCCCAGGAGGACCACATGAGTGATCGTTTGAAGGCGCTCGCGGACGCGGGCGTGTCGATCTGGCTCGACGACCTGTCGCGAGAGCGCATCGAGAGCGGCAACCTCGCCGAGCTCATCAAGGAGAAGTCCGTCGTCGGAGTCACCACCAACCCCACCATCTTCGCCGGGGCGATTGCCGACGGTGAACGCTACGACGACCAGGTCCGCAAGCTGGTGGAACAGGGCGAGCCGGTCGACCGGGTCGTCTTCGAGCTGACCACGGAGGACGTCCGGAACGCCTGCGACATCTTCGCGCCGGTGGCCGACGGGTCCTCCTCGGACGGGCGCGTCTCGATCGAGGTCGAGCCCGACCTTGCCAACGACACCGCCGGCACGATCGCCTCGGCGCAGGCCCTGTGGGCAGCGGTCGACCGGCCCAACGTCCTGATCAAGATCCCCGCGACCAAGGAGGGGCTGCCCGCCATCACCGCCGCGATCGCGGAGGGGATCAG
This sequence comes from Nocardioides sp., assembly GCA_025965125.1. Classification (GTDB taxonomy): domain Bacteria; phylum Actinomycetota; class Actinomycetes; order Propionibacteriales; family Nocardioidaceae; genus Nocardioides. The sequence continues at coordinate 15,254 of JAOPXM010000058.1, read as the reverse complement.
CGTCAACGTGACCCTGATCTTCAGCCTCGAGCGCTACCGCGAGGTCATGGACGCCTATCTCGCCGGGCTCGAGCAGGCACGTGACGCCGGCCTCGACCTGTCCCGCATCCAGTCCGTGGCCTCGTTCTTCGTCTCCCGCGTCGACACCGAGATCGACAAGAGACTTGACGCGATCGGCACGGACGAGGCGTCGGCGCTCAAGGGCAAGGCTGCAGTGGCGAACGCCCGGCTGGCGTACGCCGCGTTCGAGGAGGTCGTGGCGAGTGACCGGTGGAAGGGGCTCGCCGACGCGGGTGCCCACCGGCAGCGTCCGCTGTGGGCTTCGACGGGGGTGAAGAACGAGGACTACCCGGACACGCTCTACGTCACCGAGCTGGTCGTCGCCGACACCGTGAACACCATGCCGGAGAAGACCATGGACGCCTTCGCCGACCACGGCGAGGTGCGAGGCGACACGGTCACCGGCACCGGGGCGGAGGCCCAAGAGGTGTTCGACCAGCTGTCCGCGGCCGGCGTCGACCTCGAGGACGTCTTCCTCGTCCTCGAGTCCGAGGGTGTCGACAAGTTCAAGAAGTCGTGGACCGAGCTGGTCGAGACCGTGTCCGGTCAGATGGAGAAAGCCAAGGCATGACGGTCTGGAGCACTGTCAACGGCCACGGCACCGGCGCGGAGTTCGAGCTCTCCTTCGGCTACCCGGACGAACGTGCGTTTGCCGACGCGGTCGAGCAGCTGGTCACCGACCGGGTGGCCAGCCGCATCGCCGCCCAGGACAACACGTTGTGGGGCCCGGACGCCGAGGATGAGGCAGCCAAGCGACTCTCCTGGGTGCGTCTCCCCGAGTCGTCGCGGCCCCTGGTCTCCGACGTCGCCGTCCTCGAGGTGGAGCTCCGCGACAACGGTCTCACCAAGATCGTGCTCTGCGGCATGGGCGGATCCTCGCTCGCACCCGAGGACATCTGCGAGGCAATGGGGGTCGAGCTGCACGTCCTCGACTCCTCCGACCCGGACTTCGTGCGCAGTGCGATCGAGGACCGGCTCGCGGAGACCGTCGTGGTCGTGTCCAGCAAGTCCGGCGGCACCGTCGAGACCGACAGCCAGCGCCGCGCGTACGAGAAGGCCTTCACCGACGCCGGCATCGACCCGGCGGAGCGGATCGTGGTCGTGACCGATCCGGGGTCACCCCTGGAGGAGTCGGCGCGCGACGCCGGCTACCGCGTGTTCCTCGCCGACCCGGACGTGGGGGGTCGCTACTCCGCCCTCACGGCGTTCGGCTTGGTGCCGAGCGGGCTCGCCGGCGCGGACATCTCGCAGCTGCTCGACGAGGCCGAGGCGATCCGGCCGGTGCTGGAGCAGGACTCGGCCGACAATCCCGGGCTTCGACTGGGCGCGCTGCTCGGCGTGGCCAACCTCGCCGGCGTCGACAAGGTCGCGCTCGCCAACGCCGGGGCACCGTTCGTCCACTTCGGCGACTGGGCCGAGCAGCTGATCGCAGAGTCGACCGGCAAGAACGGCAAGGGCATCCTGCCCGTGGTCGTGGCCGACCTCGACTCCCCCAACTTCGCGCCCTCGACCCCCGACGAGGTGCTGGCGACCATCGGGCCCAAGGTCGTGTTCGACCGGATCCGTCCCGCGTCGGGCTGGGGGGTCAGCGTGGACGCGCCACTGGGCGCCCAGATGCTGCTGTGGGAGTACGCCACGGCGGTGGCCGGCCGGATCATCGGGATCAACCCCTTCGACCAGCCGGACGTCGAGAGCGCCAAGGCCGCCGCGCGGGAGATGCTGGACGGTGGCGGTGCGTCGCCCACGCCGGCGTTCGTGGAAGGACAGGTCACGGTCTACGCGTCGGAGGGCTGGCTGGACGACGACGTCACGAGCGTGGAGGGTGCCGTCACGGCACTGCTGGCGCAGCTCGACGACGCACACGGATACCTCGCGGTGCAGGCGTATCTCCACCGCCACCGAGACGCCGCGCTCGAGTCCGTCCGCGACTCCCTCGCCGTTCGCACCGGTCGACCGGTCACCTTCGGCTGGGGCCCGCGGTTCCTGCACTCGACCGGCCAGTACCACAAGGGCGGACCCCCGACCGGCGTCTACCTCCAGGTCACCACGCAGCCCGAGGCGGACCTGGCGGTGCCGGACCGGCCCTTCACGTTCCAGGAGTTCCTCACCGCCCAGGCCGTCGGCGACGGACAGGTGCTGGCGGACAAGGGACGCCCGGTCCTGCGGCTGCACCTGAGCAGCCCCGGCGACGTGGCCGGCGTACGACGGCTTCTCGGATGAGCTACACCAACCCACTGCGGGATCCCCAGGATCGGCGGCTTCCGCAGATCGCCGGGCCGTGCGGGCTGGTGCTGTTCGGGGTCACCGGCGACCTGTCGCGCAAGAAGGTGATGCCGGCGATCTACGATCTGGCCAACCGCGGGCTCCTGCCTCCCGGTTTCAGCCTGGTCGGCTTCGCTCGGCGGGACTGGGCCGACCAGGACTTCGCGCAGATCGTGCACGACTCGGTGAAGGCCTATGCCCGGACCGAGTTCCGTGAGGAGGTGTGGCACCAGCTCGCCGAGGGCTTCCGGTTCGTGCCGGGCAACTTCGACGACGACGATGCGTTCCGGCACCTGCACCGCACCATCGAGGAGCTCGACCAGGTGCGCGGCACCGACGGCAACCACGCGTTCTATCTCGCGATCCCCCCTGGCTTCTTCGGGGATGTCGTCGGCCAGCTCAAGGAGCACGGGCTGGCCGATCCCGGACCGGGCTCGTGGCGGCGGGTGGTGGTGGAGAAGCCGTTCGGTCACGACCTGGAGTCGGCGCGGGAGCTGAACACCGTCCTCGCCGATGTGTTCCCGAGCGGCTCGATCTTCCGGATCGACCACTACCTCGGCAAGGAGACGGTCCAGAACATCCTGGCCATGCGGTTCGCCAACGCGATGTTCGAGCCGATCTGGAACGCCAACTACGTCGACCACGTTCAGATCACGATGGCCGAGGATGTCGGCATCGGCGGGCGTGACGGCTACTACGACGGCATCGGCGCGCCCCGCGACGTGATCCAGAACCACCTCCTGCAGCTGATGTCGCTGGTCGCCATGGAGGAGCCGACCTCGTTCGACGCCGAGAGCCTGCGTATCGAGAAGCAGAAGGTGCTGTCGTCCGTCGTACTCCCCCGGCGCCTGGATCTCTCGACCGCGCGCGGGCAGTACGCCGCGGGCTGGGCCGGGGGCGAGAAGGTGATTGGGTTCCTCGAGGAGGAGGGCATCAAGCAGTCGTCCACCACCGAGACCTTCGCGGCGGTCACGCTCAACATCGCCAGCCGACGCTGGGCCGGCGTGCCGTTCTACCTGCGCACGGGCAAGCGACTGGGCCGCCGGGTCACCGAGGTGGCCGTCGTCTTCAAGCGGGCCCCGCACCAGCCGTTCAGCGCGACCTCGACCGAAGAGCTCACGCAGAACGCCCTGGTGATCCGGGTGCAGCCCGACGAAGGGATGACGGTTCGGTTCGGCTCGAAGGTGCCCGGCACCGCCATGGAGATCCGCGACGTGAACATGGACTTCGCGTACGGCGGGTCGTTCACCGAGTCCAGCCCGGAGGCCTACGAGCGGCTGATCCTCGACATGCTGCTGGGCGACCCGCCTCTCTTCCCCCAGCACGAGGAGGTCGAGCTGTCCTGGAAGATCCTGGACCCGATCCTCGATCACTGGGCGGCCAAGGGGAAGCCGGAGGCCTACGGGTCGGGCACCTGGGGCCCTCAGTCCGCCGACGCCATGCTCTCCCGTGACGGCCGCGTCTGGAGGCGACCATGATCCCACGCCACGAAGTTGTTTGCTCGGCTCACACCTGCGCGGAGGCCCCGAGATGATCGAGCTCACCGAGACCAATTCCGCAGCGATCGCGACCGAGTTCGTGCGCGCCCGGACAAGGGCGGGTTCACCCGCGATGGGCATGGTGATGACGCTGGTGATCGTCGTCCCCGAGGACGGCGCCGAGGACGCGATGGCGGTCGCTCGCGGGGCGTCGCACGAGCACCCCGCGCGGGTGCTGGGTGTGATCCTCGGCGACGCACGCGGGGCCGGCGTGGTCAACGCCCAGGTCGGCATCGGCTCCGGATGGGCCGGGGAGACGGGACTGATCCGGCTCAAGGGCGAGGTCGTCAAGCATGCGGAATCCGTCGTGCTGCCGCTCCTCCTGCCGGACTCCCCCGTGGCGATCTGGTGGCCGTCGGACCCGCCGGACGATCCGGCAGCGGACCCGCTGGGCGCGCTCGCGCAACGGCGGATCACCGACGCCGCCGGGGCTACCCGGGGAAAGGGCCGGGCGATCCAGAAACAGTGCAGCTTCTACATCAAGGGCAACACCGACCTTGCCTGGACCCGGATCACGCCGTGGCGTGCGCTCCTCGCGGCCGCTCTGGACCAGCACCACCTCAAGGTGATCTCGGCGTCCGTGACGGCCGAGCGGATCAGCCCCAGCGCCGACCTGCTGGCCGCGTGGCTGGGCGGTCGGCTCCGCGTCGACGTCGAACGGAAGTCTTCGCGGGGTCCGGGCATCACCCAGGTCGTGATGGAGACCAAGGAGGGGCCCATCTCGATCTCGCGCACCGACGGCAGGCTCGCGACGTACGCCTCGCCCGGTCATCCAGACCGCCCGATCGCCCTCAAGCGCCGTGACACCGCGGAGCTGTTGAGCGAGGAGCTCCGCAGACTCGACGAGGACGACATCTACGCGACGACCGCCCGCCGGCTCGCCCGGCAGCTGGCCAGCGCATGAGCAGCCCGCGGATCGAGGTCCACGAGGACGCATCCGATCTCGCCACGGCCGCTGCCGGGGAGCTGCTGATGCGCCTGGTCGACGGCCAGTCCGAGGGCGGCGTGCCCCACATCGGGCTGACCGGTGGCGGGATCGCGGAGTCCGTGCACCGTGAGATCGCACGGCTCGCTCCCCTGTCGGAGGTCGACTGGAACCGGGTGGTGGTCTGGTGGGGCGACGAGAGGTTCGTCGCCCCGGACTCCCCGGACCGCAACGCGCTCGACGCGCGAGCGTCATTCCTCTCGGTGGTGGGCATTCCCGAGCAGAACATCCACGAGATGCCCTCGACCGCCACGGCCGAGTCGGCGGAGGCGGGTGCGACGGCGTACGGCGACGACCTGCGCGCGCAGGGCGTCGGCCAGTTCGAGGTGCTGATGCTGGGAATGGGTCCCGACGGGCACGTGGCGTCGCTCTTCCCGGGCCACGCCGCTCTCGACGTCAGCGACCAGATCGCGGTGGCCGTGCTCGACTCACCCAAGCCGCCACCCGAGCGGATCAGCCTGACCTTCGCGGCCCTGAACCACTCGAAGTCGGTGTGGTTCCTGGTCAGCGGCGAGGCCAAGGCCGACGCCGTCGCCCGCGCCCTGGCCGGCACCGGTGAAGGCGGCGTGGCTGCGGAGGTCCACGACGTCCCGGCCGTGGGCGTCACCGGCCACGACGAGACGATCTGGTTCCTGGACCGCGCCTCCGCCTCCCACCTCTGACCGCCGACCTGTCCCTTTTGGCCCCTCCAGAGGCGCCGACCTGTCAGAAATGGCCCCTCCACGCAGGTCGACCCGTCAGGTTTCGCCCTCAGCGCGGGTACGACGTCGCGTCACCGAGGCGGATCCTGGCCTCCTCCATCCCGCTGCGGAGTCGAGGTCCCGGGTCGGCGAGCGGCGCATAGACGTCCTTGTTGACGAAGACCTCGATCGTCCACCGGCGAGACTCGTCCAGCCACGTCCGGCGGTGGTCGTCGTACTTGCTGTCCTCGTCCGAGGAGTGGAACTCGACCCCGTCGTACTCTGCGGCGAACCGAAGCTCGGGCAGTGCGAGGTCGAGGCGAAAGATGCCGACTCCGCGGTCGTCGTAGACCCAAAACTGCAGCTCGGGTTTCGGCAAACCCGCCTCGTACCAGTGCACGCGGAGGGCCGCTTCGGGCTGCGACTCGGAGCGAGGATCGGCCATCGGGACGAGGTAGCGGAGCTGGGTCACCCGTCGGTAGCCCTTGTAGCGCCGAACATCCTGGAGCTCGTCGAAGTCGACGCCGAGCGCCAGGGCCTGATCGAGAACCCAGAGTGCGTCGTGCCGCCACAAGAGTCGGCCCAGGTCATGAGCGGTCCTCAGCTTTGACGTGACCAACAGCCCATGGATCTCCTCGATGTCTTCTGGGAGCAGCATCCGCTCGCCACTCACCACACCACCCCGACGGCACCGGGTGCCGGGGGCTTGGAACACCGAGACTGGAACCGCGACCTCGCGAGCGCTCCTGGGCAGGATGTCGATCCCGTGCAGCCATGCCGCAGTCCGGTCGGTGACGACGGCCGAGGGAGAGACGACGAGGCAGAGTGCCGTCGCTCGGAACGCCAGGTCGGTCGGTGCCTGAGCCGCGGCATACACGCCCTGTACTACACGGCGCACCAGACCTCGGGCGACGAGGGTGCGCAGCTGTTTGCGGGACACCCCGAGGTGTTCCGCCATGGCTGCCGTGAACGGGAGGTCCAGCGGCAGTGGACAGGATGGGTCCAACAGGATCAGATCGGGTGACAACCAGTTCGACATGCCCGGAGGTTGCCCGCCTGGCTATTCCTCAGCAGGTTGTCCACAGGCCAAAATCGACGGGTCGGCGCGTGGACAGGGGCCAAAAGTGACAGGCCACCGCCGCAGGAGGGGCCAAAAGTGACAGGTCGGCGAAAGGGAGGGCGTCAGAAGATGATGTCGCCGGACTTACGACGCGAACGCAGGAGCTGCAGGGCCTCGTCGAGGATGTCGGCAGCCTCCTGGTCGGAGCGCCGCTCCTTCACGTAGGCCAGGTGGGTCTTGTAGGGCTCGATCTTCGGAGCCGGCGGGGCGTTCTCCGAGTCGCGCCCGGCGGGTAGGCCGCACTTGGGGCAGTCCCACGAGTCGGGCACGGCGGCCTCGACCGAGAAGGTGACGACGGACCGGTGCTCGTGCGAGCAGAAGTAGGTCACCGCCTGGCGAGGGGCAGCCTCGCCACGCTCCGCCTCGCCCATGGGTCCGGCGCCGACACGGCTACCTCTGATCGCGCTACCTCCGCCAGCCACGTGTGGGTACCCCTTCTCAGTTGTTGTAGGCGAGTAGGAGACCGAGGCCGATCACGGTGGCGAACCAGACGACGCCGATGCCGACCGTGAGCCGGTCAAGGTTGCGTTCGGCTACCGAGGATCCACCGAGCGAGCTGGACACGCCGCCGCCGAACATGTCCGACAGACCGCCTCCCCGACCCTTGTGCAGCAGCACGAGAAGGATCATGAAGGCGCTCGAGGCGATGAGGATGACGGTGAAGACTGTTTGCACGATTCGAAATCCTACGTCACGACCGCGCGGTCACAGGACCGGCATGTCGTAGAAGCGACAGATCCCGCCGAACTCGTCCGCCTGGAGGCTCGCGCCGCCGACCAGCGCACCGTCGACGTCGGCCTTGGCCATGATCCCTGCGATGTTCGCCGCCTTGACCGAACCGCCGTACAGAATGCGTACGGCGTCAGCGGTGGCCCGGCCGTGCGTCTCGACGATGCGGGCCCGGATTGCGGCGCACACCTCCTGGGCATCCTCCGGGGTGGCGACCTCGCCGGTGCCGATGGCCCACACCGGCTCGTAGGCGATCACCAGGCCGGCGACCTGCTCCGCGGAGAATCCGGCGAGCGAGCCGTCGACCTGTCCGAGGGTGTAGGCGACATGTTCGCCTGCCTGCCGGATCTCGAGCCCCTCACCCACGCACACGAGCGGGACCATGCCCGCAGCCAGCGCCTGGTGCGCCTTCGCGTTGACGACCTCGTCGGTCTCGGCGTGGTACTCGCGGCGCTCCGAGTGCCCCACGACGACGTAGGAGCAGCCCAGCTTGGCCAGCATCCCCGCGGAGATCTCCCCCGTGTAGGCGCCGGAGTCGTGCGTCGACACGTCCTGCGCGGCGTACTTCACCGAGAGCCGGTCGCCGTCGACGAGCGTCTGCACGGAGCGGAGGTCGGTGTACGGCGGGACGACGACCACCTCGACCTTGCCGTAGTCGTGCTTCTTGTCGGCCAGGGTCCAGGCGAGCTTCTGGACGAGCACCACGGCTTCCTGGTGGTTGAGGTTCATCTTCCAGTTCCCCGCCATCAGCGGGGTGCGTGTCGAGCCCATGTCTGTCAGTCCTCCAGGACCTTGATGCCGGGGAGTTCCTTGCCCTCGAGGTACTCGAGACTGGCTCCGCCGCCGGTCGAGATGTGCCCGAACGCGGACTCGTCGAAGCCGAGGGTGCGTACGGCGGCCGCGGAGTCGCCGCCGCCGACGACGGAGAGGCCGTCGACCTTGGTCAGTGCCTCGGCGACGGCACGGGTGCCGTCGGCGAACGCGTCGACCTCGAAGACCCCCATCGGCCCGTTCCAGAACACGGTCTTCGCGTCGACCAGGGCCTCGGCGAACGCCGCCGCCGACTCGGGGCCGATGTCGAGGCCGAGGCTGTCGGCAGGAATCGCCGCGGCGGGGACGACTCGCGGCGACGGGGTGGTGTCCCCCGACGGGAACGTCGTGTCGACGACGATGTCGGTCGGCAGCACGATCTCGACACCGGTCTGCTCGGCCCGGGACAGATACTCACGGCAGACGTCGAGCTGGTCATCCTCGAGCAGGCTCTTGCCCACCTCGTTGCCCTGCGCCTTGAGGAACGTGAACACCATGCCGCCGCCGATGAGCAGCTTGTCGGCCTTGCCGAGCAGGTTGTCGATGACCCCGAGCTTGTCGGAGACCTTCGAGCCGCCCAGCACGACCACGTAGGGCCGCTCCGGGTTCTCGGTGAGCCGCCTCATCACCGCCAGCTCGGTCGCGACGAGCTGCCCCATCGCGTGCGGCAACCGCTGGGCGACGTCGTACACCGAAGCCTGTTTGCGGTGGACCACGCCGAAGCCGTCGGACACGAACGCATCCGCGAGCGCGGCCAGCTGGTCGGCGAACGCGCCTCGTTCGGCGTCGTCCTTGCTGGTCTCACCGGCGTTGAACCGCACGTTCTCGAGTACGGCGACCTCGCCGTCCGCGAGCGCATCAACGGTCGACCGGGCGCTCTCGCCGACAGTGTCGGAGGCGAACGCAACGGGGCTCCCGAGCAGCTCCCCGAGCCTGGCTGCGACGGGCGCCAGTGAGTACTTCGGGTCGGGCTCACCCTTCGGACGTCCCAGGTGCGCGGCGACCACCACTCGCGCGCCCTGTTCGGCCAGCGCCTTGATCGTCGGCACGCTGGCGCGGATCCGGCCGTCGTCGGTGATGGTGGTGCCGTCGAGCGGGACGTTGAGGTCGGAGCGGACCAGGACCCTCTTGCCTCGCACGTCGCCAAGGCGGTCGAGACCACTCACGATCAGAGGGTCTCGCCGACGTAGTTGACGAGGTCGACGAGCCGGTTGGAGTAGCCCCACTCGTTGTCGTACCAGCCGACGACCTTCACCTGGTTGCCGATGACCTTGGTCAGGGGCGCGTCGAAGATGCAGGACGCCGGGTCGGTCACGATGTCGGAGGAGACGATCGGGTCCTCGCTGTAGCGCAGGATGCGCCCGTCGGCGGCGGCCTTCATCACGGCGTTGACCTCCTCGACCGTGGTTTCGCGGCCGGCCTCGAACGTCAGGTCGGTGGCCGAGCCGGTCGGGACGGGGACGCGCAGGGCGTAGCCGTCGAGCTTGCCCTTGAGCTCGGGCATGACCAGGCCGATCGCCTTGGCCGCGCCGGTCGAGGTCGGCACGATGTTGGTCGCCGCGGCGCGGGCGCGACGCAGGTCCTTGTGCGGGCCGTCGAGCAGGTTCTGGTCGCCGGTGTAGGCGTGGATCGTGGTCATCAGACCCTTGACGATGCCGAACTCGTCGCTGAGCACCTTGGCCATCGGCGCGAGGCAGTTGGTGGTGCACGACGCGTTGGAGATGATGGAGTGCTTCTCCGGGTCGTAGTCGCCTTCGTTGACGCCCATCACGATCGTGACGTCCTCGTTCTTCGCCGGTGCCGAGATGATCACCTTCTTGGCGCCACCGTCGATGTGGGCCTTGGCCTGGGTGGCGTCGGTGAAGAATCCGGTGGACTCGATGACGACGTCGGCGCCGACCCCGCTCCAGTCAAGCTTGGCCGGGTCGCGCTCCTCGAACACCGTGAACGTGTGGCCGGCAGCCGTGATGTCGGTGTCGGTGAACGACACGTCGCCCTCCAGGCGACCGAGGATCGAGTCGTACTTCACCAGCGTGGCGAGGGTCTTGTTGTCGGTCAGGTCGTTGACGGCCACGATCTCGATGTCGGCACCGGAGGCCACGACGGCCCGGAAGAAGTTGCGGCCGATCCGGCCGAAGCCATTGATACCTACGCGAACGGTCACTGCGAATGCTCCTAGGGGCTCTGAGCTGATGGGGCGGGACGGCACGGGGCCGCGCCTGCGTCGACGTCGAGCCTATCCCGAGGCGGGACAGGACCCCGGGCGCGTCCCGGCGTACGTGCGGGTAACCCGGCGAGGTCCCGCGAGCGGAACCGCTCAGCCTTCGTCGGCGAGCATCTCCGGGGTCAGCGACGCCTCGGTGTCCGGGATGCCGAGCTCCTCGGCCCGCTTGTCCGCCATGGCCAGCAACCTGCGGATGCGGCCCGCGATCGCGTCCTTGGTGAGCACGGGCTCGTGCAGCTGCCCGAGCTCTTCCAGCGACGCCTGCTTGTGCTCCAGCCGCAGCGCCCCGGCCAGCTTGAGGTGGTCAGGGATCTCGTCGCCGAGGATCTCGAGGGCACGGTCGACGCGGGCTCCGGCGGCCACTGCCGCGCGGGCCGAGCGACGGAGGTTGGCGTCGTCGAAGTTGGCCAGGCGGTTGGCGGTGGCCCGGACCTCGCGGCGCATCCGGCGTTCCTCCCACGCCATCAGCGACTCGTGGGCGCCCAGACGGGTGAGCAGCTGTCCGATCGCGTCACCGTCGCGGATCACGACCCGATCGACGCCGCGCACCTCACGGGCCTTGGCCTGGATGCCGAGCCGTCGGGCGACACCCACCAGCGCGAGTGCCGCCTCCGGTCCGGGACAGGTGACCTCCAGCGAGGACGAGCGCCCGGGCTCGGTCAGGGAGCCATGGGCCAGGAACGCCCCTCGCCAGGCGGCGACCGAGTCGCAACCGCCGCCGGCCACGACCGCCGGCGGCAGGCCGCGCACGGGGCGGCCACGCTGGTCCAGGAGGCCGGTCTGGCGGGCCAGAGCCTCACCGTCCTTGGCGATGCGCACGAGGTAGCGGCTGCCCTTGCGGATGCCGTTGCCCTGCACCATGACGACGTCCGACTGGTGTCCGTACACCTCGGCGATGTCGGTTCGCAGCCGACGGGCAGCGGCGCCGGTGTCGAGCTCGGCCTCGACGACCACCTTGCCGCTCACCAGGTGCAAGCCACCGGCAAAGCGCAGCATCGTCGCGACTTCGGCCTTGCGACAGCAGGTTTTCGAGATCTGGGTGTTGGCCAGCTCGGCCTTTACCTGTGCCGTCATCGCCATGGCCAGATCCTTACACGCCAGTCAATTACCCCCGGGCGAGGATGCGCGAATACGCGTCCGCCAGCTTGACCACGTCGTGGCGCGGCGACCCGTCGTTGGCAGCCACGTCGTCGACCACGAGCTCGGCGCCGTACGCCGCCACGATGTGCGCCAGGCCGGCGAGCCCCTCGCCGACGCTCCCGCGATCGGCGAGGACCGTGTGCACCGTGAGGTCGGGCGCGTGCTCGGCGAGTACGGCGAGATGGTCCTCGGGGCTGAACCCGCCGGTCTCCCCCGCCTGCTCCTCGAGGTTCAGCACGACGATCACCCGCGCATCCGTCTGTGCCAGAGCCGACCTGAGCGTGGGGACCATGACATGGGGGATCACCGAGCTGAACCAGGAGCCCGGCCCGATCACCACCCAGTCGGCGGTCCGGACCGCTTCGATCGCCTGTGGGCAGGCCTCCGGGTCGGGCGGGTCCAGTGCGATCGACGAGATCACCCCGTCAGTGGTCGCGACCTCGACCTGGCCGCGCACGGTCGTCAGCGCCTCGGGGTCACCGGGCACCAGGCCCCGGACCTCCGCCGTGATGTCCATCGGCGTCAGCGCCATCGGCAGCACCCGGCCCGATGCACCCAGCAGGCGACCGACCAGGTCCAGGGCGTCGACGTGGTCGCCGAGGAGCTCCCAGAGCGCCACGATGAGCAGGTTGCCGACGACGTGGCCGCGCATCTCTCCTTCGCCCTCGAAGCGGTGCTGCACGACCCGCGCCCAGGTGTCACCCCAGCGGTCGTCCCCGCAGAGCGCCGCGAGCGCCATCCGCAGGTCCCCGGGCGGAAGCACGCCGAACTCGCCGCGCAGCCGCCCCGACGACCCGCCGTTGTCGGCGACGGTCACGATCGCGGTCAGCTCGTCGACCGTGAGGTCGGCCACCAGGCGACGAAGGGCCTGCAGCGACGCGTGCAACCCGTGTCCCCCGCCGAGCGCGACCACGGACTGGGCCCGAAGGGAGGTGACGCCGCGGGTCACTCGCGCCCCAGGTCCCGGTGCACCGCCCGGGCCTCGATGCCACGGGCGGTGAGACGCTTGGCGATCTCCTCGGTCATGGCCACGCTGCGGTGCTTTCCGCCGGTGCAACCGAGGGCCACCCGCATGAACCTCTTGCCCTCGCGCAGGTAGCCATCCGCCACGCCCGCGAGGACGGGGACGTAGCCGTCGAGGAACTCCGCCGCGCCATCTCGTGTCATCACGTAGTCGGCCACGTCGACGTCACGGCCGGTCCCCGGACGCAGCTCGGGGATCCAGAACGGGTTGGGCAGGAATCGCATGTCGGCAACGAAGTCGGCGTCCACGGGGATGCCGTATTTGAACCCGAAGCTGATCACGGTGACCTTCAGCGCGGTCGCATCCGTCGAGCCGAACGCCTCGGCGATCCGGTCGGTCAGCTCGTGGACGTTGAGAGTCGTGGTGTCGATGACGAGATCGGCGTCGCTTCGCAGGTCGGCGAGGACCCGCCGCTCGCGCTGCAGACCATCGAGCAGCCGGCCGGAACCCTGCAGCGGGTGCGGTCGACGCACCGCCTCCTGCCGTCGGACGAGCACGTCGTCGGTGGCCTCGAGGAAAACCAGAGTGGCGCGGCGGCCGGTGGCACCCTGGGCGAGGTTGGCCTGCAGGGTCTGGAAGAACGACCCGGAGCGTACGTCGACCACCACCGCGATCGGCTGGCTCTTGCCACGGCTCTCGTCGACGAGGCGGACGACATCGCGCAAGAGGCTGGGAGGCAGGTTGTCGACCACGTAGTAGCCGAGGTCCTCCAGTTCCTTGGCCGCCGTGGAGCGGCCCGCGCCCGTCATGCCCGTCACGACGACGAGCTCGCCCGGCTGGGCGTCGGGGTCGCTCATGTCAGGCCTCCTCGATCTCGCCGGTGGCGGTGTTGACCGACACGATGGAGGTCTCAGTCTTGCCGGTCGCGGTGTTCGCGGCGAGTGCGTCCTTGATCGCCGTTGCCGTGGTGGGTCCGATGCCCGGGGCCATGGCGATCTCGTCGACGGTCGCCAGCCGCAGCTTCTTGAGGCTGCCGAAGTGCTTGAGCAGGGTCTTGCGGCGCACCTCGCCCAGACCCGGCACGTCGTCGAGCAGGCTCTCCACCATCGACTTGGACCGGCGCGAGCGGTGGTGGGTGATGGCGAACCGGTGTGCCTCGTCGCGGATCCGTTGCAGGAGGTAGAGACCCTCGGAGGACCGGGCCAGGATGACCGGGTCCTCCTGGACGGGCAACCAGACCTCCTCGAGCCGCTTGGCCAGGCCGCAGACCGGGATGTCGTCGATCCCGAGCTCGTCGAGCGCGCGCTTGGCGGCCGCGACCTGGGGCGGGCCGCCGTCGACCACGACAAGACCCGGCGCGTAGGCGAACTTGCGGGGCCGACCGGTCTCGGGATCGACCAGCATCGGGCCGGTGGCTTCCGGTGATCCGGTCCCTGAGGCGGCGGGGGACGAGGCGTCTTGAAGGGCGGAGCGGGCCTGCTCGTCGAGCAGCCGCCGGAACCGTCGGGTGATCACCTCGTGCATGGATGCGACGTCGTTCTGCCCGTCGACGCCCCTGATCACGAACCGGCGGTACTCACTCTTGCGCGGCAGCCCGTCCTCGAAGACAACCATCGAGGCCACGACCTCGGTGCCCTGGAGGTTGGAGATGTCGTAGCACTCGATCCGCAGGGGCACCTCGTCGAGGTCGAGCGCCATCTGGATCTCCTCGAGCGCCCGGTTGCGCGTGGTCAGGTCGCTGGCGCGCCGGGTCTTGTGCAGCACGAGCGCCTGGCCGGCGTTTCGGGCGACGGTCTCCTGGAGCGACTTCTTGTCGCCCCGCTGCGGGATCCGGATGGCGACCTTGCTCCCCCGCAGGTCGGAGAAGAGCTGCTCGAACGTCGCGACGTCCGGCGGCAGGGTCGGCACCAGGATCTCCCGCGGGATGGTGTCGCTGTCCCCGCCGTACAGCTGGAGCAGGAAGTCCTCGACCAGCTCGGCGGTGCCGCCCTCCTCGACCCTGTCGGCCACCCAGCCGCGTTGGCCGCGAATGCGGCCTCCACGCACGTAGAAGATCTGCACGGCCACCTCGAGCGGATCCTCCGCGAGCGCGATCACGTCGACGTCGGCTCCGTCGCCGAGCACGACCGCCTGCTTCTCGAGGGCCCGGTTCATCGCCGCCAGGTCGTCGCGGAGCCGCGCAGCCTTCTCGAAGTCGAGCGCCTCGGAGGCGGCGTACATCTGCTGCTGGATCCGCTTGATGAACGGACGAGTCTGGCCGCCCATGAAGTCACAGAAGTCGTCGACGATCGCCCGGTGCTCCTCGGCGCTCACGTTGCCGACGCAGGGAGCCGCGCACTTGTCGATGTAGCCCAGCAGGCACGGGCGACCGATCTGGGCGGACCGCTTGAACACGCCGTTGCTGCAGGACCGCATGGGGAAGACCCGAAGCAGGATGTCGACGGTCTCGCGGATCGCCCAGGCGTGGCTGTAGGGGCCGAAGTCGCGGGTGCCCTTGCGCTTGGCGCCACGGCCGACCATCACCCGCGGGAAGTCGTCGCCGACCGTGACCGCGAGCCCCGGGTACGACTTGTCGTCGCGGTACTTCACGTTGAATCGCGGGTCGTACACCTTGATCCAGGAGTACTCGAGCTGGAGCGCTTCGACCTCGGTCTTGACCACGGTCCACTCGACGCTCGCCGCCGTGGTCACCATCGTCGCGGTCCGCTGATGGAGGTTGGCCAGGTCCTGGAAGTACGAGGA
>JAOPXM010000025.1 GCA_025965125.1 Nocardioides sp. | reverse complement strand
GGAGCGGTACGCCGGCGCCGTGACCGGCGGCACCGTGCTGGGTGGCGGCGCGACCGCCGCGTCGACCGGTCTGGCCCTGTGCGAGCTCGGCGCCGGCCGGGTGACCCTGCTCGTCCGGTCCCCGGCGCGCGCGGCCGAGACGGTGGCCGCCGTTCGCCGACACCCGTCCGACCCGGAGGTTCTGCTCGGGGCGCTCGACGTGGACCGGCCGACCGGTGAGGTGCTGGTCTCGACGATCCCCGTGACCGCGCAGACGCCGGACCTGGTTGCCCGCTGTGCCGGTGTGCCGGTCCTCTTCGAGGCGCTCTACGACCCATGGCCGACGCCGCTCGCAGCGGCGGCAGGGAAGCGGACGCTCGTCAGTGGCCTCGACCTGCTCATCCACCAGGCAGCCCTGCAGCTCGAGCTCTTCACCGGCCGGCCAGCGCCCCTCGCGGCAATGCGTGACGCCGGCGAGGCAGCCCTGGCCGCACGCAGGTCCCGGGCATGAACGACCTCGCCACCGCCGGCGTCGCGGGCGTCCTCTGCCTCGTCGCAGGAGTGGTGGTCCCCGTCCTGATCTCCCGCATCCCCGAACCGGAGCCGGAAGAGGAGCCCGCCGAGGTGGACGCGGGCGTGTCACCGGAGGACCCGAAGGAGCTGTACGCCGACATCGCCGCCCGGCCGGGCCTGGCCTGGAAGTCGGCTCTCGTCTCGGGGGTGGCCGGTGCACTGATCGGACTCTCGCTCGGCTGGGTCTGGGCACTGCTCGTCGTGCTGCCTCTCGTGCCGGTCTCGGTGGCACTTGCCGTCGTCGACTGGCGGACCCGGTTGCTGCCCACCCGGGTGGTGGCCCCGACGTACGTGCTCGCGATCGTGATGGTGCTGGTCGTCTTCGCCATCACCCACGACACCGACGACCTGACGCGAGCCGGGCTCGGGTGGCTGGTCGCGGGAGGGTTGTTCTTCGTGCTGTGGTTCGTCTACCCGCCCTGGATGGGGTACGGCGACGTGCGGCTCGCCGGCGTCCTCGGGATCGCGCTGGGCCAGCTGGGGTGGGCTCCGTTGGTGTTCGGGGTGTGGTGCGGCTTCCTGCTGGGGGGCGTCGGCGGCAGCCTGCTCGCCCTCCTGCGGATCGTCGAGCGCAAGGCGTATCCGTTCGGCCCCTTCATGCTGGTGGGCGCGCTGGTCGGCATCCTGGCCGGCGACGCGGTCCTCGGGGGCCGCTGAGCCCGATCCGTCGCGAGTCTCGGCGCCGGACCGCCCGCCGTTCACGCTGAAACCATCGTGAAACACTGGACCCATGCTGCGTTGGCTCACCGCGGGCGAGTCCCACGGCCCGTCCCTGGTCGCGATCCTCGAGGGTCTGCCGGCGCATGTGCGCGTGACCACCGCCGACATCCAGGAGTCCCTGGCCAGGCGCCGGCTGGGCCACGGCCGCGGCGCCCGGATGAAGTTCGAGCAGGACGAGGTCACGATCACCGGAGGGGTCCGACACGGCGAGACCATGGGCGGTCCGGTCGCGATCCAGGTCGGCAACACCGAGTGGCCGAAGTGGGAGCAGGTCATGTCCGCCGACCCGGTCGACAAGGTGGAGCTCGACGCGCTGGCCCGCAACGCCGCGCTCACCCGGCCCCGGCCCGGCCATGCCGACCTCGTCGGCATGCAGAAGTACGACTTCGACGAGGCGCGCCCGATCCTGGAGCGCGCCTCCGCGCGCGAGACCGCCGCGCGGGTCGCGCTCGGCCGGGTCGCGAGCAACTTCCTCGAGCAGGCCGCCGGAGCCCGCATCGTCTCCCACGTCATCGAGCTCGGCGGCGTTCGCGCCCCCGACGGACTCTGGCCGCAGGCCGACGACGTTGCTCGCCTCGACGCGGATCCGGTGCGTTGCCTCGACCCCGGGACCGCGGCCGCGATGGTGGCTGCGATCGACCAGGCCCACAAGGACGGCGACACCCTGGGCGGCGTGGTCGAGGTCGTCGTCCACGGGCTGCCACCGGGCCTCGGCTCGCACGTGCACTGGGACCGCCGGCTCGACGCCCGGTTGGCGGGTGCGCTGATGGGCATCCAGGCGATCAAGGGGGTCGAGGTCGGCGACGGGTTCGCGTTGGCCGCCACCCCCGGCTCGCTCGCTCACGACGAGATCGTCCCCAGCGACGAAGGGATCCGGAGGATCAGCGACCGCTCCGGGGGCACCGAAGGCGGCATGAGCACCGGCGAGATCCTTCGGGTCCGCGCCGCGATGAAGCCGATCGCCACCGTCCCGCGGGCGCTGCGCACCATCGACGTCGCGACGGGCGAGGCGACCGTCGCTCATCACCAGCGCTCGGACGTCTGCGCGGTCCCGGCCGCCGGGATCGTCGCCGAGGCGATGGTGGCGCTGGTGCTGGCGGACGCCGTGCTCGAGAAGTTCGGCGGCGACTCGGTGCGCGAGACCCGGCGCAACGTCGAGAGCTACCTGGACACGCTGAGGTTCAGGTGACCCCCCGAGCGGTGCTTGTCGGCCCGATGGGCGCCGGCAAGACCACCGTCGCACGGCTGCTGGCGTCGCACTGGGGCATCGAGGCCCGCGACACCGACGCCGACATCGAGGCCACCGACGGACGGTCGGTCTCGGACATCTTCCTCGAGTCGGGCGAGGAGCACTTCCGCGCCCTCGAGCGGGCCGCGGTGGCCGCGGCGCTCGCGAGCCACGACGGCGTCCTGGCGCTCGGCGGCGGTGCCGTGCTCGACTCC
This sequence comes from Nocardioides sp., assembly GCA_025965125.1. Lineage (GTDB taxonomy): Bacteria > Actinomycetota > Actinomycetes > Propionibacteriales > Nocardioidaceae > Nocardioides. The sequence goes on along the minus strand of JAOPXM010000025.1, from coordinate 512 downwards.
GGCACCCGCGAGCTGCTGGCCGACCACCGCGTGGTCTTCCTCCGTGTCGGCCTCGCGGACGCCGTGAAGCGGGTCGGGCTCGGCACCTCGCGACCCCTGCTCCTGGGAAATGTGCGCTCGCGGATCAAGGCGCTGCTCGACGAACGCACCCCGATCTACGAGTCGGTCGCCACGATCTCCGTGGACACCGACCAGCGCAGCCCGGAGGATGTCGCCGAGGCGATCCGAGAGGCCCTGCATGAATGACGCGACCCTGCTTCCCGTGAGCGGGGCATCGCCCTACGACGTGGTCGTGGGCGCGGACCTGTCCGACCGCCTCGCGGCAATGCTCGGCTCGGACGTGCAGCGGGTCGCGGTGGTCTGCCCCGAGTCCCTGCGCGGCCGGTTTCCGGCCTACCTCGACGCGCTCCGCGCGGCGTACGACGTGCTGATGCTGGCCGTCCCCGACGGCGAGGCGGCCAAGAGTGCCGCGGTGGCTGCCGCCTGCTGGGAGTCGCTCGGCGAGGCCGGCT
>JAOPXM010000034.1 GCA_025965125.1 Nocardioides sp. | reverse complement strand
TTCGACCTGGGGCCGGTGCAGGCAGACGGCTCTGTCGTGACGATGGACCTCCAGCCCGTCGAGGGCCAGTACGTCCTGTCCGACCTGAGCACCGGCCCGCTGCTGTTCGCGACCTGCTGAGACGCCTGCGTGGAGCTGCGCGGGTCAGCGGAAGCGGCGTAGCCGCAGGCTGTTGCTGACCACGAACACCGACGACAGAGCCATCGCACCACCGGCAAGCATCGGGTTGAGCAGGCCCGCGGCGGCGAGGGGCAGGGCAGCGATGTTGTAGCCGAACGCCCAGAACAGGTTGCCCTTGATCGTCGCGAGGGTGCGGCGGGCCAGCCGCACCGCGTCGGCAGCGACCCGCAGGTCACCGCGGACCAGCGTGAGGTCGCTGGCCTCGATCGCGACGTCGGTGCCGGTGCCCATCGCGAGCCCGAGGTCTGCCTGGGCGAGGGCGGCCGCATCGTTGACGCCGTCACCCACCATCGCCACCACGCGCCCCTCGGACTGCAGCCGTTTGACGACGTCGACCTTGTCGGCGGGCAGCACCTCCGCGACCACCTCGTCGATGCCCACCTCGGCCGCCACGGCCCGAGCAGCCCGCTCGTTGTCGCCGGTGAGCAGCACGGGACGCAGCCCGAGCTCGCGCAGCTCGCGCACGGCCTGTGCCGAGGTCGGCTTGACGGTGTCGCTGACGACCAGGACCCCCCGCGACCGGCCGTCCCAGCCCACCGCGACCGCCGTACGGCCCTCTCCCTCGGCCTTCTCGACCGCAGCGAGCAGCCCGCTGTCCAGGGCCATCCCGTGCTCGGCGAGGAGCCGGGACCGGCCGAGGACCACGGAGTGGCCGTCGACGGTGCCACGCACCCCGAGTCCCTCGACGTTCGCGAAGTCCGTGGCCTCGGAAACGCCGAGCCGCCCGGGCGTGCCTGCCTGGTCGGCGATGGCGCGCGCGATCGGGTGCTCCGAGCCGGACTCGATAGCCGCGGCGATCCGGCGTACGTCGTGGGTCGACTCGCCGGCTGCCGCGATCACGTCGACCAGGGCCATCCGCCCGGTGGTGACGGTGCCGGTCTTGTCGAGGACGACGGTGTCGACGCGACGCGTGGACTCGAGGACCTCCGGGCCGCGGATCAGGATGCCGAGCTGGGCACCTCGTCCGGTGCCGACCATGAGCGCGGTCGGCGTCGCGAGGCCGAGGGCACAGGGGCAGGCGATGATCAGCACCGACACGGCCGCCGTGAACGCCGCGGACGTGGACCCGCCGGCGCCCAGCCAGAAGCCGAGCGTCCCCACGGCAAGGGCGATCACGACCGGCACGAAGAACCCCGAGATGCGATCGGCCAGGCGCTGGGCCTCGGCCTTGCCGTTCTGCGCGTCCTCGACCAGCCGCGCCATCTGCGCCAGCTGGGTGTCGGCGCCGACACGGGTGGCCAGCACCACCAGTCGACCGCCCGCGTTCACGGTGGCGCCGGTGACGGCTGAGCCGGGTCCGACCTCGACCGGGACCGGCTCCCCGGTGAGCATCGAGGCGTCCACTGCCGATGTGCCGCTCTTGACGGTGCCGTCGGTGGCGATCTTCTCGCCGGGGCGGACGACGAACGTGTCGCCGACCGCGAGGATGGACGCCGGGACGAGACGCTCGACACCGTCGCTGAGGACCGCGACCTCCTTGGCGCCCAGCGAGAGCAGGGCCTTCAGGGCGGCCCCGGCCCGTCGCTTGGACCGCTTCTCGAACCAGCGACCGGCCAGCAGGAAGGTGGTCACGCCCGCGGCGGCCTCGAGATAGATGTTGTCCAGCCCGTTGGTCCGCTCGACGGTGAACCGGAACGCGTGGGTCATGCCGGGGGTGCCCGCCGTACCCCAGAAGAGCGCCACCAGGGACCATCCGAAGGCTGCGAGGACGCCGACCGAGACCAGGGTGTCCATCGTCGTCGTCCCGTGGCGCAGGTTGGTCCAGGCGGCCCGGTGGAAGGGCCACGCACCCCAGGCGACGACCGGGGCGGCGAGGGTCAGGGACGCCCACTGCCAGTTGGTGAACTGCAAGGCGGGCACCATGGCCATCGCGATGACGGGGACGCTCAGCAGGGCGGACAGGACCAGTCTTTGCCGCAGACCGTCGAGCTCCGCATCCGCGGGCTCGCTCTCGTCGACCGCGTCGAGGCCCACCGGGCGGGGCAGTGCGGCGGAGTAGCCGGCCGCCTCGACGGTGGCAAGCAGGTCGTCGGTGCTGATGGAGTCGGCGTAGCTGACCTTGGCCTTCTCGGTGGCGTAGTTCACGGTGGCACTGACGCCGTCGAGCTTGTTCAGCTTGCGCTCGATCCGGTTGGCGCACGAAGCGCACGTCATCCCGCTGATTGCGAGCTCGACGTCGGTGCTCTCTCCTGGGGACACGTCAGTGCTCATGGCCGGCCTCCCCGCCAACGTGGACCGTGAACGCGGCGGTGCGCACGACGTCGTCGTGCCGGAAGTCCAGGAACAGCCGGTAGGCCCCGTTGCTCGGCACCTCGGCATGGAAGACGATCGCGGGTCCGGGAGCCACGTCGCCCGGCCCGCCGTCCGGGTGGACGTGCAGGTAGGCGAGGTCACCGGCCCGAAGGGCAACGAGGTGACCGTAGGCGCCGAGGTACGGGTCGAGGTCGGTCACCGGCGCACCGTCCTTGCGCACGGTCAGGGTCAGCTCCGACTCCTGTCCCGCCACCAGGTCGCCGCCGAGGCTCACGTCGTACCTGCCCACGGTGGCGGTACGTCGATCCGGGCCCAGCCCGGCGGGGGTTGACCGTCCGGGCACGAGCAGGTCGCTACCCAACACGAGCGGGTCGCCGCCGGTTGGCGTGAAGTCGGCGATCACGCGCCACGCCCCGGGCGTCAGGTCGACGACGGTCGACCAGCGACCGGCCGCGTCGAGCACCGGGTGGACGTGCTGGAAGCCGTGCAGGTCACGGCCGACCACGATCAGGTGCAGGTCCTTCTCATGCTGTTCGTCGTACGCCGTGACCGGGTGCCCGTCAGGTCCGGTGATCGTGAACGCAACCGGTTGCCTGCCCGCGGGCAACCGACCGTCCTCGAGGGCCAGCGTGTAGCCGTCCTCGCTCGTCTGCAGACCACCCACGGCGGCTGCCGTGGTCGTGTCCATGCCCGCGTGCTCATCGCCGCGACTCGTGCTCATGTCGGCGCCCCCCATGTCTTCGTGCCCGTCGACCTTTACGTCCAGCGGTCCGACGGCGTTCCCGACGCCGAAGGCGAGCGCGAAGAACGCGGCCAGGCCGGCCACGAAGGCGGCAACGCGGAGCGGCGTACTCATGACAGGGCGTACCCGGCGCCCTCGACCGCGGCGGCCACGACCGCGCGATCGAGCGGCTCGGTGCTGGTGATGGTGACCTCCCCGGAGTCGAGGACGACCTGGACGTCCTCGACCCCGTCAATCTCATCGATCTCCTCGGTGACAGAGGCCACGCAGTGGGCGCAGGTCATGCCGGTGACGTGCCATGTGCTCGTCTCACTCATGACCGGACCAGCCTTGCGATCGCGTCGACTGCCTCGGAGACCTTCTCGCGGGCCTCGGCGTCGCCGACGCGTGCGGCATCGACCACGCAGTGGTTCATGTGCTCCTCCAGGAGCCCGATCGAGACCGCGTGCAGGGCCTTCGTCATCGCCGAGATCTGGGTGAGGATGTCGATGCAGTACTGCTCCTCCTCGACCATCCGCTGAATGCCGCGGGACTGGCCCTCGATGCGGCGGAGGCGCTTGAGGTAGTCATCCTTGCGATGGATGTAGCCGTGCTGGTGCTCGTGGTCCGTCATGCATCTAACCCTACCCCCCTAGGGTATTCGCGTCAAGGCAACAGAAAACCCGCCGACACTGTCGACGGGTTGGCGACTGCTGCGGACGGGTGGCCTCAGCCCTCGCCCCTCGGCGGGGCCGGGGGCACGCCGAGGATGCGGTCGATGGCGTCCGCGGACAGGTGTCCGTCGGACTCGCTCGCCGCGATGATCAGGTTGGTCGTGAGCTCGACCTCGCCGAGCAGGTCGGCGTCTTCGAGGGTCACGTCGAACTGGTCATGCACCCGGGCCTCCCCCATCTCAGTGCTGGGACGTCGTGAAACATTCATCAAGTTCAGGATGCCCTACCAGCCTACGGTCAAACCCTCCGGCACAGTCTGGTCCATACGGGTGAGTCGCGAACCACCCGAACGGACACGAGGCCCCACCCGAGTGGGGTGGGGCCTCGCCGAAGACCTTGGTGGAAGTACTGCTGGACAGTGCTGTCCGGGTCTTTTATCCGGGGATCAGACCGGGCGAACGTTCTCCGCCTGAGGACCCTTCGGGCCCTGGGTGACGTCGAACTCGACCTTCTGGTTCTCGTCGAGCGACTTGTAGCCGTTCGACTGGATCGCCGAGTAGTGCACGAAAACGTCGTCGCCGCCGTCCTCCTGCGCAATGAAGCCGAAACCCTTCTCGGCGTTGAACCACTTCACGGTGCCTTGAGCCATTGCTCTGATACTCCTATATCGGTGCGATGAGGCCATCACTTCAACGGCCCCGCAGCAGATGCGGTGACACGTCGCTCCGACCCGATGAGTCGCACCCATGAGAAGAAACGCCGTTGGATCACAAACTCCGCGGGCGTCAGACCTGCTGGAACTTGCACCTGTTGCTGGGAAGACAGTACCAAGGGAAGCGCCCAGACAAACTTTCCGGACCGGTATTTCTGCTCGGGGAGCGTGAAGGTTCTGCGACGAGCGTGTGTCCGGGGCGAAAACTGAGTCAGTGCCGGTGCCCGTGGGAGTGGGTCCGGTGCCCACCGGAGTGGCCACGGTCGTGTCCGTTCGAGTGGCTCTGGTGGCCCTCGGAGTGCCCGTTGCCGTGCCAGGAGTGGCTGTTCTGGCCCTTGGACTCGTGCTTGTTGCCATGCCAGGAGTGGCCCTTGTCCTTGTCGGGCGCATGGTCCCGCGCACCGGAGGAGTGAGCTCCTCGGTGGCCGGCGGGCTGGCTCGGCTGTCCGAGGAGACCGTCCAGCAGGTCGGTGACACCGTCGACCGTGTGGTTCGCGACCCCGGTGACCGGGGCCAGCGCGCCACCGGTGGTGTTGTCGAC
>JAOPXM010000032.1 GCA_025965125.1 Nocardioides sp. | reverse complement strand
GACATCGACACCTGGGCCGACCTGCGCGACCTGTGAGCTGCCCCTGCCCGAGCTTGCGAGGGCAGGGAGCCAGCAGCCAGATCGAGTAGCCCCGCGGCCGAGGAACGAGGCCGCGACGGGCGTATCGAGATCAAGGGACTTGCCACATGCCGGTTCAACCGGAAATCTGTGACGCGTGAACATCCACGACTGGATCGACGAGCTGAGCGACGTGCTCGACGTTGACACCGAGGTCGACGAGGGCCTGGTCCTCGACCTGGCCCGCGTCGCCGCCCACAGCGTGGAGCGGAAGGCCGCACCGATCACGACGTACCTGCTCGGCTACGCCGCCGGCGCCCAGGGCGCCGACCCCGAGGCGATCGAGGCCCTCGCGGCACTGGTCCAGAAGCTCGCCGAGGGCTGGGACCGCCCCGCCGACGCCGCCGACCCCGACGACGTCGACGACGAGGTCCCGGACGACAGCACGGTCGACCACACGTCCGACGCCTACGAGGAGGCCTAGCCCCCGGCCGTTCCGGGCGCGCCTCCAGCGACCTAGGCTGGCCGCATGCGCGCCGTCATCGCCTCCGGGACCGGCGGTCCCGAGGTCCTCTCCGTCCAGGACGTCCCCGACCCCGAGCCCGGGCCGGGCGAGGTCGCGATCGCCGTCGCCGCCGCCGGTCTCAACCGGGCCGACCTGCTGCAGCGACAGGGTTTCTACCCGCCTCCGCCGGGCGCCTCCGAGGTGATCGGGATGGAGTGCAGCGGCACCGTCTCCGCGGTCGGGCCCGACGTCACGCAGTGGCAGGTCGGCGACGAGGTCTGCGCCCTGCTGGCCGGTGGCGGCTACGCCTCGGTCGTCGTCGCCCCGGCGGGTCAGGTGATGCCGGTCCCCGACGGTGTCGACCTGGTCACCGCCGCAGCCCGCCCCGAGGTCGCCGCCACCGTCTGGTCCAACCTGTTCATGGTCGCGGGCCTGCAGCCCCAGGAGAGCGTGCTGATCCACGGCGGGGCCGGGGGCATCGGCACCTTCGCGATCCAGCTGACCTCCCAGCTGGGCGCGCGGGTCTTCACGACCGGGGGTACGCCGGAGAAGCTCGCCGCCTGCGCCGCGCTCGGCGCCGACGTGACGATCAACTACCGCGACGAGGACTTCGTCGAGGTGGTCAGGGAGCGCACCGACGGCGCCGGCGTCGACGTCATCCTCGACAACATGGGCGCCAAGTACCTCGGTCGCAACGTCGAGGCGCTCGCGCTCGAGGGCCGGCTGGTCATCATCGGGATGCAGGGCGGCAGCAAGGGCGAGCTCGACATCAACGCCCTGCTCCGCAAGCGCGGGGCCGTCATCGCCACCTCGCTGCGCTCGCGTCCGGTCGCCGAGAAGTCCACGATCTGCGCCGCCGTGGTCGAGCACGTGTGGCCGCTCGTCTCCGCCGGCCTGGTCAAGCCCGTCGTGCACGGCACCATGCCCCTCGAGGAGGCGGCCGCCGCCCACGCGCTGATGGAGTCCGGCGACCACCTCGGCAAGATCGTCCTCACCGTCTGACGATTCGGGCGCTGGCCTAGGGTGGGGGCATGAGCGAGGAGTCCTCCGAGCAGGAGCAGCAGGTCGTCATCATCGGCCCCGACGGGCAGCCGATCGGGTCCGTCCCGGCGTCCGCCATCAGCCGGTCCGATGCGGGCGGCGGCGCGGAGTCCGGTGAGGACGAGTCAGACGAGCGGGCGCTGACCGACCTCGTCGAGCAGCCGGCCAAGGTGATGCGGATCGGCAGCATGATCCGCCAGCTCCTCGAAGAGGTGAAGGCGGCACCGCTCGACGAGGCCAGCCGCAACCGGCTGAAGGAGATCCACCGTGCGTCGATCAAGGAGCTGGAGGCGGGTCTGGCACCGGAGCTGGTCGAGGAGCTCGAGCGCCTGACCCTGCCGTTCAGCGACGACGCGACACCCTCCGACGGGGAGCTGCGGATCGCGCAGGCCCAGCTCGTCGGCTGGCTCGAGGGGCTCTTCCACGGCATCCAGACCGCGATCTACGCCCAGCAGATGGCGGCCCGGGCCCAGTTCGAGCAGATCCGCAAGAGTTTGCCTCACGGGATGCTGCCGCCCGGGAGCGGCGGCCAGCAGCAGGACGACGACGACAACAACAGTCCGCGACCCGGTGACTCCGGCGGGATGTACCTGTAGCCGCTGGGGTGGTCCCGGCTAGTGGTGGTCCCGGCTAGTGGTGGTCCCGACCGGGCGCGCGGCCGACGCGGCGTACGACGATCAGGCCAAGCAGCCCGATCAGCACCAGGGCGACACCGGGCGCAGCGGCGCGGGTCAGGGATTCCGGCTCCCCGTCGCTGACGTTCGTGAACACGGCCTGCGGTGGCGCGGGCGGCGTCGGTGGCCGACCGTCGCCGAGAAGTCGCACCACCTGGGCCACGAGCTTGCCGGTGGCGGGTGCCGTGCCGCTTCCCCGCTCGGCGGTCCAGAGGCTCGGGTCACCCTGGACGAAGAACATGTACTGCTTGCCGACGGTGAGCTTGCCGAGGCCGCAGCTCGAACCTCCACCCGCCGAGCTCGTCTCGACCTTGGCGTGGGGACTGCTGATGTCGCCCTTGTAGACGCGGTCGACGGTGACGTCGTGGGTGATGGTCGCCCCACGCTGCCCGCCCGCCTTCTGCTTGCTCACCGCGGTGGTCACGGTGCCGGTGTAGACCGCCTTGGCGCCTTTGGTGCTCATCTGGGTCGTGCCCGTCGCGCAGTCGCGGGCCAGGGCCGGCACCGAGGTGAAGAAGACGCAGCACCCGGCGAACAGGAGGGCGGCGAGGGCCCGCACGAGAAGGCGGTGGAGTGGCGAGAGCACGGGATCATCACAACAGATCACAGGTCGAAGACACCAGCCAGCACCCGTGCGACGCCATCGTCGTCGTGACCCGGCGCCCGGTGGTGCGCGGCCGCCACGACGCTCGGATGGGCGTCGGCCATGGCGTAGGCGGTGCCCGCCCAGGCGAGCATCGGCAGGTCGTTCGGCATGTCACCGAACGCCATCACGTCCTCCGCCCCGACGCCCAGGTCCTCACAGAGCAGGGCCAGCGTGGACGCCTTCGTGACACCGGGAGCGCTGATCTCGAGCAGGGAGGAGGCCGAGGACCAGGTGATGACGAGCCGGCCGAGCACCGTCTCCTCCGCGAGGTCCCAGAACTCCTGGGGCGCGAGCTCCTCGTGCCGGGCGAGCAGCTTCAGTGCCGGCTCGGAGAACAGCTCCTCGATCGGGGCCCGCCGGGCCCCCTCCGGCACCGGATGGCGCTCCAGGAACTCGGGCTCGAGGCCGATCCCACCCAGGGACTCGACGGCGTACGCCGTGCCCGGCAGGGCCGCCCGCAGCTCGCGGCACACCTCGAGGCCCAGCTCGGGCCCTATCGTGCGGGTCAGGTGGACCGCCTCGCGCGCCACGTCCCACACCAGGGCGCCGTTGGAGACGATGGCCAGGCCATGGTCGCCGACGTACTCGAACACGTCCGCGGCCCAACGCAGCGGACGCCCGGTCACGAACACGACGGGGACCCCTCGGCGTTCGAGCTCCTCGAGCACGCCGCGCGTGAAGTCGGAGACGGTGCCGTCGGATCGCACCAGGGTGCCGTCGAGGTCGGTTGCGACCAGGCGAGGGCGGTTCACGGCCGCGGCAGCGGACGGGCCATGACGAGGTGGCCATCCTCGTCGGAGCCGCGCAGCTCGGTGAAGCCGCACTTGGCCAGGATCCGGAGGCTGGCGGTGTTGCCGGGCTCGACGCTGGCGCGGATCCGGACGCCGGCCTTGTCGGTCTCGACGAGCAGGGCCCGCAGTGCCTCGGTCGCGAAGCCCCAGCCCCGGGCCTCCTCCACCAGGCCGTAACCGACCTCGGCCTCCGGGACCTCATCGTCGGGATCGGGTGGTCCGAAGAATCCGATCGTGCCGAGCGTCGTCCCACCGCGGGTGATCAGGCGAGTGCCCCAGGGGTCGCCCGGCCGGTACATGCTCACGCCGTCCCGGTCGTCCTGGCGCGGGAAGTCGGCGTGCCACGAGGGGCGTCGGCGACCGGACATGATGTCGGCAGCCAGGTCCGGGGTCAGCAGCTCGAGGCTGAGCCGCTCGGACAGCACAATCTCGGGAAGGCTCATTCGGCGGGCCCCGGCGAGCCGTCGCCGAACCAGGCGTCCAGCTCAGTTGCCGCGCCGTCCTCGTAGACGCTCTCGGTGACGTCGTCGGCCGCGTCGATGACCGGCTGGATGGCTTGCCCCATGGCGACCCCGCGTCCGGCCCAGCGCAGCATCTCGATGTCGTTGCGGCCGTCACCGATCGCGAGGACATCGGCGGCACTCAGGCCGAGCTCGTGGGCGACGTACTCCAGTCCGGAGGCTTTGGAGACCCCCACCGGCGCCAGGTCCAGCCAGGCGGTCCAGCCGACCACGTAGTTGGTGCCATGGAGGCCGAGGTCCTCGGCCAGCGCGACGAACTCGTCGGCGGTCGCGTCGGGGTCACGGATGATCACGCGGCTGACGGGGCCCGCGACGATGTCGTCGACGTCCGCGAGGGTCATCTCGCCGGACAGCTCGCCGTCGGGGAAGTGCCGGTTGACCCGGTAGCCGACGCCACGTTCCTCGACCGCGACCAGGGCGGTCGGGTGCCGCTCGAGGATGGCGGAGACCGCGGGACGAGCGTCGAAGGTCTCCTCGTGGACCACCTCGATCGGCGGGTAGCGCAACACCACGGCGCCGTTGCTGGCCACGATCCAGAGACGTTCGCTGCCGTCGTCGTGAAGCCCCAGGAGGTCGGCGACCGGAGTCATGCCGTGCGGCGAACGCCCACTTGCCAGCACCACGTGCGCACCAGCGGCGAGCGCCCTGTGGACGGCATCGCGGACCGCCGGGGCGATCTCCTCGTGGGTGGTGCCGGCCCCCTCGATCCACTTCAGCAGGGTGCCGTCGATGTCCAGGGCGACGAGGCTCGGGCGCCAGGCCGGGGTTCCACCCGGTTGGTCTGGAGACGGTTGCAGCGCACCCTCCGCAACCAACGGAGACCGGACTTCCTCAACCAACGAGGGGCTCCAGCACCTCGCGGCCGCCGAGCCACGGCTGCAGCGCCTTGGGCACCTTCACCGACCCGTCGGCCTGCTGGTGGGTCTCGAGGATCGCGACGATGCTGCGCGTCATGGCGCACAGGGTGCCATTGAGGGTCGCGACCGGGCCGACCGTCTGCTCGCCGTCGGCGGCGTAGCGGGCGCGGGTGTCGAGGCGGCGGGTCTGGAACTCGGTGCAGTTCGAGGTCGACGTGAGCTCGCGGTACTTGCCCTGGGTCGGGATCCAGGCCTCGCAGTCGAACTTGCGGATTGCGGACAGACCCAGGTCGCCGGCCGCCACGTCGATGACCCGGTAGGCCAGCTCCAGCTTGTCGAGGAACTGCTTCTCCCACTCGAGCAGCCGCTGGTGCTCGGCGTACGACTCCTCGGGCGTGGTGTAGACGAACATCTCGACCTTGTCGAACCAGTGCACCCGGATGATGCCCTTGGTGTCCTTGCCGTGCGATCCGGCCTCCTTGCGGAAGCACGGGCTGAACGCGGCGTAGCGCAACGGCAGCGAGGCGCCGTCGAGGATCTCGTCGGAGTGGTACGCCGCCATGGGGACCTCCGAGGTGCCCACGAGGTAGAGGTCCTGGCCCTCGATCCGGTAGACGTCGTCGGCGGCCTGGCCGAGGAAGCCAGTGCCTTCCATCGCGCGCGGCTTCACCAGCGACGGCGCGATGACCTGGATGAAGCCCGCGTCGCGGGCCTGCTCCATGGCGAGGTTGACGAGCGCCAGCTCGAGCTCGGCGCCCACCCCGGTCAGGAAGTAGAAGCGGCTGCCCGAGACCTTGGCCCCACGCTCGAGGTCGATGGCACCGAGCATCCGCCCCAGCTCGATGTGGTCGCGTGGCTCGAAGTCGAACTCCCGGGGCGTGCCGACGGTCTCGAGCACCACGAAGTCGTCCTCGCCGCCGGCCGGGGTCTCGTCGGCCGCGACGTTGGGGATGCTCAACACGGCCTGCTGCCAGGTGGCCTCGGCCTCGGACTGGGCTGCCTCGGCGGCCTTGACGTCGGCCGCGAGCGACTTGGTGCGCGCGAGCAGGGCCTGCTTCTCGTCACCCTGCGCCTGTGGGATCAGCTTGCCGAGCTGCTTCTGCTCGCCTCGCAACGTCTCGAACTGGCTGATCGCCGCCCGCCGGGCGGTGTCCGCGGAGAGCGCCAGGTCCACGATGTCGCCGCTCAGGCCGCGCTTCGCCTGGGCGGCGCGCACGCGGTCGGGTTCATCTCGGAGGACGCGGGAGTCGATCATGTTTGCAAGGCTATCCGTCGTCGGCTGCCGGGCTCATCCGAGATAGGGCCAAGGTGGCGACCCCCGGCATACTGGCCGACGCCAGTCCGACCCGCCCAGCCCGACAAGGATCCGCGTGCTCGACCGCTCCCGCCTCGCTCTCCTGAGCTGGGCCGCGCTGTGCTTCGCGCTGTTCGCGGTGCTCGGTCTCGCCGTCGTGCACGGGTGGGGACCCATCGCCGGCATCGACGACCGGGGCAGCCCGGCTCGGGACTGGGCGGTCCAGGAGCCCTGGCTGCGACATCCGCTGCGCTGGTTCGAGCTCTCGTTCGGCACCGTCGGCATGATCGTGCTGACCACGATCGTGGCAGTCGCGATGTTGGCGAAGAAGCACCGTCGGGCCGCCTTCTTCGCGATCGGCGTCATGATCGTCACCTCGCTGATCACCTCGACCCTCAAGGTCTGGGTGGGCCGCGACCGCCCCGTTTGGCAGGACGCCAGCAATCTGCTGCACAGCAAGTCGTTCCCCTCCGGCCACGCCTCCTCGATCGTCGCGTTCGGCGGGATCGTCATGGTGCTGGTGCTGATGCTGGTGCGGCGGTCCAACGTGCGCCGGGCGTCGTACGTCGGCCTCGTCGCGATGATGCTGGTGGTCGGCGCCGACCGAGTGCTGCTGGGTCGGCACTTCCCGTCCGATGTGGTCGGCGGTTGGCTGCTCGGCGCCGGCATGGTCTTCCTGGGTCTCGCGGTGTACAGCCCGCTGCCGCGGAGCCTGGCGGCGAAGATCGAGCCGCTGCCCGAGGTGTTCGTCTCGGCGCGAAAGCTTGCGGTGATCCTCAACCCGATCAAGGTCGAGGACACCGGCCAGTTCCAGGCGATCGTGAGCGCGATGGCCGCCGAGGCCGGCTGGTCCGAGCCGACCTGGCACTACACGACCATCGAGGATCCGGGCACCGGCATGGCCGAGGCCGCGTCCGTCGCTGGTGCCGACCTGGTGCTGGTCTGCGGGGGTGACGGCACGGTGCGCGAGGTGTGTGCGGAGCTCGCCGGCACCGGCATCCCGGTCGGCATCATCCCGGCGGGCACCGGCAACCTGCTCGCCCGCAACCTCGACATCCCCCTCTACATCCGCTCGGCGATCGACGTAGGCCTCAGCGGCCAGGATCGCGCCATCGACCTGGTGTCCGTCGAGGGGGACGGTCTCGAGCCGACCCACTTCATGGTGATGGCCGGCATGGGCTTCGACGCCGCGATCATGGAGGGCGTCAACGAGGACCTGAAGAAGCGGGTCGGCTGGTTCGCATACGTGCTCTCGGCACTCAAGTCCCTGATGTTCCCGGCGGTCCGGATCGAGATCTCGGTCGACGACGCCGAGTTCACCCGGCATCGAGCCCGGACCGTGGTCGTGGGCAACGTGGGGTTCCTCCAGGCCGGGATGCCGCTGCTGCCCGATGCCTCCATCGACGACGGGCTGCTCGACGTGGTGATCCTGCACCCGAGGCGCTTCCTTTCCTGGCTGCCGCTGGCCTACCGCGTGCTGGCCAAGCGAACCCGCACCGACGACACGATCAACCGCATGACCGGCCGCACCATCGTGGTCCGCGCGTCCATCGACACCCCTCGCCAGCTCGACGGTGACTCCATCGGGCTGGGTCGCGAGCTGCGCATGGAGTGCCTGCACGGACGGGTGCTGGTGCGGGTGCCGCGGTGAGGGGACGCGCAGTTTCACTGGTTAACCAGTGAAACCGGCACTGGGCGTGGGGTATACCCCACGCCCAGTGCCGGTTTCCCGTGTTCAGTTCCACACCCCGGGCGACGTACGACGTCGACGTACGACGTCAAGGTGCGCCGAGCCGGCCTCAGCCGGCGATGGCCGCCTCGGGTCGGGCCTCCTCGGCCTGCGGGCCGCCCTGGACCACGAAGTCCTTCTGACGGATGAGGATCAGGCAGAGGATGCCGGAGGCGAAGGCGATCACCGCGGCGATCAGGCCGATGTGGTTGAGGGCGTCGATGAAGCTGGCGGTGGCGGCGTCGGCGATCTGTTGCCGGGACGCGGGTGGCGCGGCCTGGATGACCGCGCCCACCTGTCCCCCGGTGACGGCGTCCGCGACCTGACTGGCGCTGCCGGCCGCCGGCGTCCCCGCGAGGCGCGAGGTGATGTGAGCGGCAACCTCGTGGCTGAAGATCGAGCCCAGTGCAGCGATCCCGGTGGCAATGCCGACCTGACGGAACGTCGAGTTCACGCCGGAGGCCATGCCGGACCGGTCCGGGGAGACCACGCCGACAGCGGTCGAGGCCAGTGGCACGTTGATCATGCCGACCCCGAACCCGGCAACTGTCAGGCCCGGGATCAGGTGCGTCCAGCCGTCGCTCGGGTCGATGCCGATCAGCAGCAGGAGGCCGACGCCCAGGATCAGGAAACCTGGCCCGATCAGCCACTTGGCCTGGATGTGGCCGATGAACCGCCCGGCCAGCGACGCCGCCACGAACGAAGCCGCGGACAGGAACAGGAACCGCACCCCCGCGCCCACGGCGGAGTAGCCGAGGACGTTCTGGACGTAGATCACCAGATAGGTCAGCAGGGAGAAGATCGACGCCGACACGCCGAACGCCGCGATCAGCCCGCCGGTGAACGTCGGCTTCCTCAGCAGGCCGAGGTCGAACATCGGGTCCTTCTGGAGGGCCTGGCTGACGAGGAACGCGACGATCAGCAGCACCGAGCCGATCAGGCTGTTGCGGACCACGTCCGCACCCCAGCCGTCCGCGCCGGCCCGGATCAGCCCGAACACCAGCAGGCCGAGCCCGCCGCTGAACGTCACGAAGCCGAGCCAGTCGGGACGGCCGGCACGAGGGTCGTTCGACTCCTTGACCTTGAGCAGCGCCACCGAGATCGCGAGCACGCAGATCGGCAGGTTGACCCAGAAGATCCACCGCCAGGAGAGCCCGCTGGTCAGGACGCCACCGAGCACCGGCCCGATCGCGACGGCGATGCCGGTCGTCGCGCCGAAGATCCCGAACGCCGTGCCCCGGTCCTTGCCGGTGAATGCCGTGGACAGCAGGGCGAGCGCCGTCGCGAACATCGCGGCACCTCCGATCCCCTGGAACGCGCGGGCGATGGACAGGAAGGTGACGTCCTGCGCCAGACCGCACATGAAGGAGCCGAGGGTGAAGAGCCCGGTGCCGATGACGAACACACGCCGCCGCCCGTAGAGGTCGGCCAGCGAGCCCGCGGTCAGGAGCAGCGCCGCAAGGCTCAGGGCGTAGGCGTCGATCACCCACTGCAGGTCGGAGAGTGACGCGTCGAGCTGGCTCTGAATGTCGGGCAGCGCCACGTTCACGATCGTGATGTCGAGGAGCAGCATGAAGACGCCGGTGCAGACCGCGACGAGCGTCCACCACTTGGCGTCGTGCTCGTCGGTCGAGGGGGCCGCGGGTGCGGCGGAGTGCTCGGTCATGGGACTTCCCCGTCCCGGCCGTTTCGTCAACGACCGAATCATCATCTGCCTAACGATTACCTGAAGTACGATACTCGCGGACGTCAGATCGTCAAGCGACTAACGATAAAATGAGGGGGTACGCCGTGGGCACTCCCGCGATGGACCCGGCCCGACCCGGCACCAGCCGCGAGCTCCTGCCCGCGCTCGCCGAGCTGCCCGGGCACCTGGTCTGGCGAGCCGCGGCCCGGGTCACCGTCGCCCTCGACGAGGTGCTGCCCGACGGGGTGGACATCCACGCGTACGCCGTATTGCTCGCCCTCGCGGGTGGCGTCACGAAGTCACAGCAGGCCCTGTCGAACATGGTCAGCGTCAGCCGGACCACGATGGTGAAGGTGGCCGCGGACCTGGCCGCCCAGGGTCTCGTCGTCCGGGTGCGCAACCCCGACGACCGACGGTCCTACGCGCTGACCCGCACACCCGCGGGTGCCGCAGCCGCCCGCACCTGGCGCCGGCACGCCGAGGACCTCGAGGACTCGATCACGGCAGGTTTCACGCTGGACGAGCGTGAGGACCTGCGGACCCTGCTGCTGCGGGTCGTCGAGCAGGAGCTCGCACCCGACACCCCGGAACCGCTGCTGGAGAGCATCGGCTTCCTGATCACCCGCGTGCACTTCCGGATGCACCGCGACTTCGCCGACGCGCTGGCCCCGCTGGACATCGAGCCCCGGCACTTCGGTGTCCTCACCGCGCTCACGGCGACGGGCCCGGCCCCGCAGGCCGAGCTCGCCCGCAACATGGGAGTCAGCGGTGCGAGCGTCGTCCAGATGGTCGACGACCTGGAGCGGCGCGGCCTGGTCGAGCGGCGCCGGCTCGAGACGGACCGACGCACCCAGGTGCTGCACCTGCTCCCAGAGGCGACCAAGGTCCTCGGTCGCGCCCAGGAGATGGCAGAAGGTGCCCTGGACCATCGGCTCGGGCCCCTGTCCCGCAAAGAGACCTCCCGGCTGGTCGAGCTGCTGCAACGCTTCATCACCGCGCCCTGACGCTCGGCCGAGGTCAGTCGAATCGCCGGCGGATCAGGGACTCCGCCGCCCCGAATCAGGGACGGGCGTGCTGGATGGCCTCTTGTTCCTCCGGCGACAGCTGCTGCTCACAGGTCCAGCCGGCGACGTTCTTGGCGTAGGTCCGGGCCTCGCTGCGGCCGTGGATCGAGGTGAGGACCACCCCGTTGCCGCCGTCGTCGAGCAGGGCGAGCGACCAGGAGAGGTGCCCGCCCATGTCACCGAACGCGTCGTACCGCACCACTGCAAGCTGACGAAGGGCGTCGCCGGACTCGGCCTTGAGCGCGGCGACCTCCTGCCGCAGCCCGTGGACGTCCTCAGGCAGCGCCTCGACGCCGGTGCCGCGGCGCGGATGCGTACGACGCAGGCCCACCACCGCGAGCACCAGGGCGAACGCGGCGACCAGCAGGGCAAGGGATGCGACGACCAGCACGCAGTCCAACCTAAGACGGACACCCTCACGCTCCGCGCAGGCGCGCTCGCCATCCCTCGGGCAGCCTCCGGCGGCCCGCGGGCGGGCGTGGGAAACTGACCGCCGTGACCGTCCGACGCATCGCCTACCAAGGCGAACCAGGCGCCAACTCGCACATCGTCTGCAAGCAGCACTACCCCGCTTGGGAGGCGCTGGCCTGTGCGTCGTTCGAGGACGTCTTCGCGGCGGTCGAGTCGGGCGAGGCGGAGCTCGCGATGATCCCGATCGACAACTCGATCGCGGGCCGGGTCGCCGACATCCACCACTTCCTGCCCGAGTCGGACCTCCACATCATCGGCGAGCACTTCCTGCGGATCAGGTTCAACCTGATGGGCGTCCCCGGCTCGTCACTGGACACCATCCGCACCGTGCACAGCCACGTGCACGCGCTCGGCCAGTGCCGCAGGATCATCCGTGAGCACGGCCTCACCCCCGTGATCTCCGGTGACACCGCCGGCGCCGCACGAGAGGTGGCCGAGGCCGGGGACCCGACCCAGGCCGCGATCTCGCCCCCGCTCGCCGCCGAGATCTACGGTCTGGACATCCTCGCGGAGGAAGTCGAGGACGAGGACCACAACACCACCCGGTTCGTGGTGCTGTCGCGCCAGCTCGTCGAGGCAGCCCCCGGCAACGGCCCGGTGATCACGAGCTTCATCTTCAACGTCCGGAACCTGCCGGCCGCGCTCTACAAGGCGCTCGGCGGCTTCGCGACCAACGGCGTCAACATGACCAAGCTCGAGAGCTACATGGTCGGCGGGGAGTTCACCGCCACCCAGTTCCTCGCGGAGGTCGACGGCCACCCCGACGACCCCAAGAACCCGGCCCTCAAGCGCGCGCTCGAAGAGCTCGCGTTCTTCACCACCGACGTCAAGATCCTCGGGGTCTACCCGGCAGACCCGTCGCGCAGCTGATCAGCTCTCCGGCGGGTTCTGCATGAGCGCGAACATCGCACCCTGCGGGTCGGTCAGGAAACCCATCCGGCCCACCCCGGGCACGTCGAACGCCCGCGCCATGACGGCTCCGCCGAGCTCCACTGCCCTGGCCATCGATGCGTCGCAGTCCTCGACGTTGAAGTAGACGTTCCAGTGCGGCGGAATCCCTTCCATCTGGGGCGTCATCGCGCCAGCGACCTGCTTGTCGCCCACGGTGAGGCAGAGGTAGTCGCCGCCCTCCATCGGCATCGACTCCCAGCCGACCCCGAGGATGTCGCTGTAGAAGCGGGTGGCGGTCTCCAGGTCGGGCGAGGTCAGCTCGTTCCAGATGGGGGTGCCGGGCTCGTTGGCCAGGCCGGTGCCGACGGTCTCGCCCGCCTGCCACAGGTTGACCCGGGCCCCGGTCGGGTCCTGGATCGCGGCCATCCGGCCGGCGTCCATGACGTCGAACGGCCCCGCCTCGACCTTGCCGCCGGCCCCCGCAACCAGCGCGGTGACCGCGTCGACGTCGTCAACGGCCAGATAAACGCTCCAGAACGCAGGGTGTCCGGCCATCTCAGGCAGCTGGCCGCCGATCCCGGCGATCCTGGATCCCCGCAGCTCACTGATCAGGTAGACGCTGGCCTGGTCGTCGACGGGGTTCTCCTCGTAGCCCCATCCGAAGAGGTCGGCGTAGTACGCCTTGGCGGCCTGCTGGTCCGGGGTGATCAGCTCGACCCAGTTGGGTGTCCCCTGGGCATAGGACTCGAACTTGGGCATGTGTGCTCCTCGTGAGTGGCGTCGACCCCGAGCTGCCAGCCAACACCTGCCCACCGACAGTCGCAACAGGCGAAGCTGGCGATAGGTTCGGCCCCGTGGACCAGCACGACCCCGACCCGCGCACGACCGACCTCGGCTTCGCGCGCGTCGACGTGGACCGCGCGGCCCGCACCGGAGATCCGGAGGTCGTCTACGGAGCCGGCAAGACGCCCGCGCAGGTCGTCGCGATCCTGAGCGCCCTGCACGCCGAGCACCCCGACCGAGCGGTGCTCGCTACCCGGCTGTCCGACGAGGCGATGGCAGAGGTCGTCGCGTCGCTCCCGGAGGCCGTCATCGACGAGGCCGCGCGTGCGGTCACGCTCGGACCGCTGCCGGAACCCAGCGGCATGGTCGCCGTCGTGTCGGCAGGCACCTCGGACGGACCGGTCGCCGCCGAAGCCGCGCTGACGGTCCGGGTGTACGGCGCGGCCGTGGACCGCATCGAGGACGTCGGGGTTGCCGGGCTCCACCGACTACTCGGCGTCCGCGACCGGCTGGCCGCCGCCGACTGCCTGGTCGTAGTGGCCGGCATGGAAGGGGCGTTGCCGTCCGTGGTCGGCGGCCTCACCGGCGTACCGCTCGTGGCGGTGCCGACCAGCGTCGGGTACGGCGCCTCGTTCGGCGGGTTGGCCGCACTGCTGGCGATGCTCAACTCCTGCGCACCGGGCGTCACCGTGGTGAACATCGACAACGGGTACGGCGCGGGCGTCTTCGCCGCCCGGGTCGCACGCCGGACGGCCCGATGACCGAGATCGCCTGGATCGACGCGTCCTCGGGGGCGAGCGGCGACATGCTGCTCGGCGCCCTGGTGGGTGTCGGCGTTCCCGTCGAGGTGCTGCAGGGGGCCGTCGACGCGATCGCCCCGGAGCCGGTGACCCTGCGGGTCGAACAGGTGCAGCGCAACGGGTTCGCGGCCACGCGCTGCCACGTCGAGATCGCGGACTCGACCCAGCACCGGTCGTGGCGCGATGTCCGCTCGTTGCTGGGCGCGGCCGCCCTGGCGGATCCCGTGCGAGCGGCGGCCATGCGCGCCTTCGAGCGGCTGGCCGTCGCCGAGGCAACGGTCCACGGCGGCGTCCCTGATGACGTCCACTTCCACGAGGTCGGGGCGTTGGATGCGATCGCGGACGTCGTCGGCGCCTGTGCGGGATTCATCCACCTCGGTGCCAGCGTCGTGGTCAGCCCGGTGGCCGTCGGTTCGGGCACGATCACGAGCGCGCACGGGGTGCTGCCGGTCCCGCCGCCGGCGGTGGCCGAGCTGCTGCGCGGCGTGCCGTCGTACGCCGGCCCTGCCGGGGCGCCCGCGACGGAGCTCTGTACGCCGACCGGCGCCGTGCTGCTCACCACCCTTGCCGCAGGCTGGGGCCCGCAACCTCCGATGACCACCGCCTCCATCGGCGTCGGGGCGGGTGGACGCGACCCGGAGGGACTCGCCAACGTGCTGCGGTTGTTCGTCGGGACGGCCGTTGGTGACGGCTCGCCGGGAGCGGCGCCCCTGCTGATCGAGTCGAACATCGACGACCTCGACCCCCGGGTGTGGCCGGCCGTCATCGCGGCACTCCTCGAGGTGGGTGCTGCGGACGCCTGGCTGACCCCGATCCTGATGAAGAAGGGCCGACCCGCGCACACGCTGTCGGTCCTGGTCGCTGCCGACCGCGCGGCCGTCGTACGGGCCGAGATCTTCCGGCAGACCTCGACGATCGGGCTGCGCGAGCAACCGCTCGGCAAGCACGCCCTCGACCGCGCGATGGTCAGCGTCGAGGTGGGCGGCCAGGCGATTGCGGTGAAGCTGGCCAGCCTCGAGGGCGTCGTTGTCAACGCACAACCCGAGTACGACGACGTGGCACGGGCCGCGGCCACCCTCGGCCGGCCCGTCGTGGACGTCCTGGCCGACGCCGTCGCGGCGAGCCGGGAGCTCCTGACCCAGCAGGGTCGCCCCCCGATCGGGCCCTGACCACCGGGGTGGGAGTATTGCGCCGCCTCCTGCTGGCCGGCAGCGAGCGGGCCGACGGGAACGACGGGGAGCGCACCACCTGATGGATCTGGCGGTCATCGCGCTGACGTTCGGCGCCATCTTCGTCGTGGAGCTCCCGGACAAGACGTTCCTCGCGACGCTGGTGCTGGCGACGAAGTACCGACCGGTCCTCGTGTGGATCGGCGTGGGCACCGCGTTCGCGGTCCAGACAGTCGTGGCCGTGGCCCTCGGGCATGCAGCGTCGTTCCTGCCCAAGAGCGCCGTGCAGAGTGCGGCCGCCCTGCTCTTCCTGGTCGGCGCAGTCATCCTCTTCCGGGAAGGTCGCAGCCACCACCAGGACTCCGGGGACGAGTTCGCCGAGAAGGCCCGGGACGTGCACGGCTTCCGTGCGGTGCTGGCCTCCTTCCTCGTGCTGTTCGCC
The DNA here is from genome assembly GCA_025965125.1 of Nocardioides sp. Classification (GTDB taxonomy): domain Bacteria; phylum Actinomycetota; class Actinomycetes; order Propionibacteriales; family Nocardioidaceae; genus Nocardioides. Next base: position 7,955 of record JAOPXM010000032.1, on the reverse strand, counting down.
GCCGAGTGGGGCGACCTCTCCCAGCTGTTGACGATCTCGCTGGTCGCGAAGTACCAGAATCCGGTGAGCGTCTTCACCGGCGCCCTCGCAGCTCTTCTGGCCGTCAGCGCTCTGGCGGTCCTGGTCGGCCGCACGCTGCTTCGCTGGATCTCGCTGCATGTGCTGCACTACGTCGGCGCCGCCGTCTGTCTGACCCTGGGAGTGCTGACGCTGGCGGAGCTGCTCCGCTGACCCGGCCCGGCCTCTAGAGTGCGAGCCATGACTTCCACGGGCGTATCGGGCACCGGCCACGGCGCCGACAGCGAGGTTGGCCGCCTCAGGACCGTGATGCTGCACCGACCCGGCAACGAGCTGAAGCGGCTCACGCCCCGCAACAACGACAAGCTCCTGTTCGACGGCATTCCCTGGGTCGCTCGGGCCCAGGACGAGCACGATGCCTTCGCCCAGGCGCTGCGGGACCGCGACGTCGAGGTTCTCTACCTGACCGACCTGCTGACCGAGACCCTCGAGAGCGACGCGGCCCGGGACGCCGCGATCACCACGGCGCTGGCCGACCTCGACCTGGGCGACACGATGCGCGGCTACCTGCTCGGCTTCCTGCACGACGCACCCCCGGCCGAGCTCACCGACTACCTCACCGCCGGCATCCGCAACGACGAGGTGCGCGGCGGCTTCGGGCTGGTCACGTCGTTGATGGCCCACGACGACTTCCTGATCGACCCGCTTCCCAACCTGCTCTTCACCCGCGACTCCAGCGTCTGGGTCCGCGACCGGGTCGCGATCACGTCGCTCGCGATGCCGGCCCGCAAGCGCGAGACCCAGCTGACCGAGCTGATCTACAGCCTGCACCCCCGCTTCCACGAGACCCCGCGCTTCCACGGCCACCACTTCGAGCACGTCGAGGGCGGTGACGTGCTGCTCCTCGCTCCCGGCGTCATCGCCGTCGGTGTCGGCGAGCGCACGACCCCGGCCGGCGCGGAGCGTCTCGCGCGGCAGGTGTTCCGCGAGGGGCTGGCGCGGATCGTGCTCGCCGTACCCATCGCGCAGGAGCGCGCGACCATGCACCTCGACACCGTCGCCACGATGGTCGACGTCGACAAGATCGTGATGTACCCGAACGTTGCGGACTCCTTGCAGGCCTGGGCGATCACCCCCGGTGGCACCGTCGAGCCCGACGGCGACCTGGTGCTCGAGGTGGCCGGTCCCGAGCCGTTCCTGATCGCGGCGGCGAACGCAATGGGGATCGACGCCCTGCACCAGATCGACACCGGTCTCGACCCGGTCACCGCCGAGCGTGAGCAGTGGGACGACGGCAACAACACGCTGGCGCTCGCGCCGCGGGTGGCCGTGGCCTACGAACGCAACGACGAGACCAACGCCCGGCTGGAGGAGGCCGGCATCGAGGTGGTGCGGATTGCCGGCTCTGAGCTGGGCTCCGGACGTGGTGGGCCGCGCTGCATGAGCTGCCCGATCACCCGCGAACCGCTGACGTGACGCTGGACACTCCACCCCAGACCGGCAAGGATCGCCGGGGAGCACCACCACCCTGGAAAGGCTCGGCATGGCTGAATCATTCTTCGACGCGTTCACACCCGAGGAAGTTGCCCGCATCAGTGCGGCCGGCACCCGTGTGCACGTGCCCCAGGGCTGGTCTCCCATCTGGGAGAAGACGCCCGCCGACAAGGCGTACATCGTCCTCGACGGCAAGGTTTCGGTGCGCCAGCACGGCAAGGAGATCGCGGAGCTGGGCCCCGGCGACATCATGGGGGAGGCCGCGATCGTCAACCACTCGTTGCGCACGGCGTCGATCGTCGCGCTGACCGAGCTCGAGCTGATCCACTTCACGGTGGACGCGGTGAACAAGCTCTCCGAGGAGATGCCCTCGTTCAAGAAGGCACTCGAGGCCGTGGCGATCGAGCGGTTCGGCGACTCCTGAGCACCGACCAGCCGGAGCTCGCGGGCGCCCTTGAAGCCGTCGAGGAGTTCCTGCTCGGCGCGACCCCCAGCCTGACCCGGGAGCAGGTCGCGGAGCAGGCCGGCGTGCCCATGCAGGTGGCCGAGGAGCTCTGGCGACTGCTGGGGTTCCCGCACGCCGCGCCCGACGACGTTGCCTTCACCCCCGCTGACGTCGAGGCCCTGAGACTCTCCCAGGACCTGATGGATCTCGGCATCCTCGGGACCGACTCCCAGTCGGCCCTCGTGCGCACCTGGGGTCGCAGCTTCGCCCGGCTGGCCGAGTGGGAGACGAGCCTCCTGACCGACATCGCCCTGAAGAGCGGGGCCGACCCGGCCACCGAGCTGGCCGACCTGGCCGAACGGGTGCTGCCCCGGGTCGACTCGCTGCAGAGCTACATCTGGCGCCGGCACCTGGCCTCGGCCGCCAGCAGGATGCTTGCCGTCGAGTCGGTGGGATCACCCATCTCGCACCTCGCGGTCTGCTTCGTCGACATCGTCGGCTACACCTCGCACAGCAAGACCCTGGCCGAGGCCGAGCTCGTCGAGTGGATCGAGCACTTCGAGGACACGGCCTCCCGGCTCGTGACCGACGGGGACGGCCGGATCATCAAGAACATCGGCGACGAGGTCCTGTTCGTGGCCGACGACGCATCTGCGGCGGCCGAGATCGCCCTGGAGATGACCAGGCGTGGCGCGGACGACGACGACCTGTTCCCATCGGTCCGCGCAGGTCTCGCGTACGGCGAGGTGGTCAGCCGACTGGGCGACGTGTTCGGGCCGACGGTCAACATCGCCTCGCGACTGACGTCCATCGCGCGACCGGGTGCCGTGCTCGTCGACCGCGGTGCCTACGAGGCGCTCTCCGGGCTCGAGGACGACCGCTCGGACTCCCCCGAGAGCGACCCGGGCGGCTCGCCGTACACCTTCCGGCGAATGCGCCGGACCTCGGTGAAGGGCTACTCCCGGCTTCAGTCCTGGGTGCTGCACCGCCGCGACGAGCACTGACGCGTCAGGTCCTGCCTTCGGTCACGGGCTCAGCGGATCGTGACCTGGCGGTTGGCCAGCCCGTTGCGCGCCGCCCGTTGGTCGGAGGTCAGGTCGGAGGTGTCTGCGAGCGCCTCCGCGAGGTCCCTCGCGAACCGGGCCGCGGGCTCCTCGAGCACCTCGGCACCGGTGCCGAGCGGCAGGTCCCACACCGGCGCCAGCAGTCCGTGCGCCCGGAACATGCCGACCAGCCGCGAGCCGGTCGCGATGTCGTCCCGCCCGGCTGCATGAAGTCGTGCGAGCGCGTCCAGCAGCTGGTCCTCGGGCTCGGGCATCACCCACCGCAGGTGCTCCTTGGTGCCCACGTCGGTCCAGTACGCCGCTTCGACCGATGCCAGGCGCGCGGTCGGGGTGGCCGCCTCGTTGGCGTGCTCGAGGGCGGCGGCCATCGGGTCCTGGTCGTCGACGTCGGCGATCCAGAACTCGAACCCGTCGTGCACGGTGACGTCGAGGGCAGTCCCCGTGACCAGGTCCTGCAGCCGGGGGCCGGCGCCGGGCGGGTCGGTGAGGCCCACGATGCCGGGCTCCGCCTCGAGCGCCTTCAGCAGCACTGCACCCAGGTCGCGGGCGGGGTCGCCGAAGTGGTGCTGCACCTGCAGCCCGAGCCAGATCTCACCGCTCTCGCGCACCATCGCGGGTGCGGCGACGGGCAACAGGGAGCAGAGCTTGACCTGGCGCTCCCCGGCGCCCGCGGCCTCGGCAAGCGTCAACGGGGCCGTCGCTGCGGGCACGAGCTCACGCATCGCGATCACGTCGCACTCGGACGGCAGACCCTGGAAAGGACGGCCGACGTACGCGTCCGCACCCCCTCCGGGAGCACCATGACAGGCCTTGTACCGCTTGCCGGATCCGCACGGGCAGGGCTGGCGCGGGCCGACCTCGCCCGGTGCGGTCTCGGTGTCGCGTGCCTTCGTGCGGGAGCGTTTTGCCATGGGCGCGAACCTACCCGGCAAGCAACTCCAGCATGTACGCCGGTCGGTCGCTGATGACGGCCTTGACGCCGAGGGTGAGGCAGAGGTCGAGCTCCTCCTGGGTGTTGACCGTCCACACATGGATGTCGCGACCGCTGCGCGCGATGCTGCGCCCCAGCCGTGGGTGCTCGCGCAGCTCGTCGATGCCTGGGCCGACGATCCAGTCCGGGCCGATCACGCGACGGAGCATCGGCCAGTACTGCGCGCGTTCGAGCAGCATCACCAGAGGGACGCCGGGTGCCATCCGCTCCACCCGCTGCAGCGCGGTGTAGCTGAAGCTCATCACCCGGGCGGGCGAGCCGAGCTTGTCCCAGCCGAAGTCCCGCAGCATCTCGACGACGCGCTTCTCGACCAGCCCGCCGTACCGGGTGGGGTGCTTGGTCTCGATCGCGATCTCGACCCGGCGGTCGTAATCGGCCGCCGTCTCGAGGAGCTTGCGCAACGTGAGGACGGTGTCCAGCTCCTCGTCGTGGTCGGGCGCCTCGTCGTCGAGGTCTGCCCACGGGTGCTTCCACGACGCGAAGTCCAGCTCGGCCAGCTCGGCGAGCTCCATCGTCGAGACGGTCTTGGGAGTGCTGGCAGTGCGTCGAAGGTTGCGGTCGTGCACGCACACCAGGTGGCCGTCGGCCGTCAGGCGCACGTCACACTCCAGGCCCTCGGCCCCGGCGTCGAGGGCCGTCAGGTAGGCACCGAGGGTGTGCTCGGCCATGTCGTGGCTGGCGCCGCGATGGGCGACGACCTGGGGCCTCATGCCACCATCCTCCCGCGTTCCGGGCGAGCCGCGGGGACGAGTGGCATGTCCCAAGGGTCCCGCATCGCGGAGTCGATGTGGAGACCCCCCGCGTCACGTCGTACGTTGCCGTCGTGAGCATGCCGCCTGTGGCCCCGAACCCCGCTGCGTTCCTGCGACCGGCCACCGCCCACGACATCAACTTCCTGACCGATGTCGTCATCGTCACGGCCCGGGCGCAGGGCCGGTTACCGGAGGACTTCGACGAGGACGAGTTCCGCCGCGGCTTCGCGGAGTGGACGTCCGAGCAGGTCGCCGGTCACCTTCCTGGCAGCCTCACGTCGGTCATCGAGATCGACGGCGAGCGAGCCGGGCGGCTCCGGGTGGTCCGCGCGTCCGACCACATGGAGCTCGCCGGGATCCAGCTGCTCCCTGCCCACCAGGGGCACGGGATCGGCACGTACCTGATCGAGGAGCTCCTGGTCGAGGCCCGAGGAGCGGGCCTGGCCGCGCGGGTCAGTGTGGCGAAGGACAACCCACGGGCCCGGGCACTCTACGAACGACTCGGTTTCGTGGTGGTGGGCGACGAGGGTGACGAGACCCAGCTGGAGTGGGCGGCTCGGCCGGGCAGCGACTGATCCGGCTCAGCCGACGAGTCCGGCCCGACTCGACGCGTCACCCCAGATCGACCCGCGATCGACGTACGGGCGCACCAGCGCGAGCAAGGCCCGGTCCCCTCGACCGTTGAGCGCCTCCGACGCGATCCGCCGTACGGCACCGGCCAGGAGGTCGGCGACCTGCACCCGTGGATCGGTCAGGGAGTCGACGAAGCGGATCCCGGCCAGCCGCACCCGGTCGTCGGCCCGCGAGCAGGCGGCCTCGACGTGCCTCATCCGCTCCGGAGTCAGCGTGGCCTGGACGTCATGCACGATCGACACCGGCCGACCGGCCGCACCCCAGTGGGTCACCGCGCCGACGAGGCCGGGGACCTGCGGGTCGAGAACGGTGTTGCCACGGGACCGGTCCAACAGCGGCGCGAGGTCGGCCGCGGTGCGGGGCCGGGCGGTGGCGATGCCGGCGAGAGCGTCCCCGATCGGGGTGCCGGCGACCCGGGTGCGCACCAGGTCGACGTGGTCGAAGAAGTCGTTCGCGGCGGCCCAGCCGTCCTCGAGGACGTGGGCGCGCATGAGGTCGTTGAACGACGTCAGCAGCTGGCGCCAACCCGGGTCTCCGAACGCGTGCGGTCCGTCTCGGTAGAGCGTCGTCGTCGTGGCGGGATCGACCCCGAGCACCTCGACGACCTTGGCCACGAGGTGGAACGCCTTCTCCGTCAGGTGCACGTGTCCGTTGCCGTCCAGTGGACCCCCGGGCCCGATCAGCCACTCGAGCACCCAGCGGTTCTGGCCGCGGAGCACCACGCTGGCCTTGCACTCCGTGGCGGGCGAGCGGCACCCCGACCTGACCTCGTCCATGCACGCAGCAGCGACCTCCGTGTCGAGGTGCAGGCTGGCATGCGCGAACGCGTCGGTGGTGCCGCCCACGAGCTTCTCGCCCTCCGACCCGGACTCGTCGCACGCAATCTCGAGCACCTCGCCGGGACGACCGGGGGGCACGGTGCTCATGTCGGCATCATCCGCCATTTCCGCAGTCAGCGGGAGCGCAGGAACTTCCCGAAGTGGGGAACGGTGAAGGCCACGCTGCCGCGCTCGGCGGAGAAGACGAGTCCCTTCTTGATCAGGCCGTCGCGGGCCGGCGAGAGCGATTGCGGCTTGCGGGCCAGGTGCCGCGCGACGTCGGCGGTCGCGATGGCGCCGTCCTCGTTCTCGGCGCCGAGGTCGGCCATCGCGGTCATGTAGTCCCGCTCCGCCGGGGTCGCCCGGTCGTAGCGGGCGCCGAAGAAGCCGATGGCCAGCTCGGACTCGGCCGACGGGGCGGCCTCGGCGACATCGGCGGCCGTGATCGGCGACCCGACCGCAGCGTCCCAGGTGACCTTGCCGTAGGCCTGCACGAAGTAGGGGTACCCGTCGGTGAGGCGGTAGAGCTCGTCGAGGGCCGCGTCCTCGAACTCCGCGCCCTCGGTGCCGGCCGGGACCCGCCAGGCGCGGTCGGCCATCGCGCGAGGGAGCCGGTCGACGGCGACGTAGCGGAACAGGCGCTCGGCGTACGACTTCGACGCGGCCAGCGCGACGGGCAGGTGGGGCAGCCCGGCACCGACGACGATCAACGGCGCGCCCTGCTGGCTGATCTCGTGGCAAGCACCGCAGAGGGCCGCGAGCTCCGGTGCCGAGATGTCCTGCATCTCGTCGACGAACAGCGCGATGCCGACCCCGAGGTCGCCGGCCAGGGCCGCGACGTCCGAGAACAGCTCCACGAGGTCGAGCTCGAGGTCACCCGAGTCGGCCCGCCCCCGGGTGGCGGGGACGTCGACCGGTGGCGTCCACCGCATGCCCTTGCGGTCGGCCAGCCCCGTGCGGAGCGCGAAGCTCTTGAGGACCCCGGCGACCTGGTCGACCCGCTCGGGGTCGCGGTGCCGGTGCGCAACCTCCCGCACCGCGGCGTGCACGGCCTGGGCGATGGGGATCCGGATGCTCTGGTCCGGGCGCGCCTCGATCTTCCCGGTCCCCCAGGCACGTTTCACCGCGTGGCCGCGCAGCGCGTTCAGCAGGACCGTCTTGCCGACCCCGCGCAGCCCGGACAGCACCATGCTCCGCTCCGGTCGGCCTGAAGCCACCCGCTCGAGCGTGACCTCGAACTGTTCGAGCTCACGGTCCCGGCCGGCGAGCTCCGGCGGGCGCTGGCCGGCCCCGGGCGCGTAGGGGTTCCTGACGGGGTCCACGCCAGCACGGTATCGGCGTGTCTAGCGAAATCCCTATATTTCAGCCGGCCTCGGCGTGGCTGTGGCGCAGCTGGCCGAGAGCCACGTCGTAGGCCTGGTCCAGCCCGGCGCGCAGCGTCGCGATCAGCTCGGGCACCTCGTCGACGGCGAGCCGGAAGGATCCGGAGCAGACGTTGTCGCGCCACAGTGACAGCACGACGAGCCCGGACTCGGTGTGCCACGACACCCGCAACGCCCGGTCTCCCCCGCGGGAGTCCAGGAAGATCGCCCCCTTCTGCGGGAGCGGCCGAGCGGCTGTCATGCCCTCCATCATGCTCCGCGGTCGGTCGGTTGCGCCACGGTTCGGGAACTGCACGTTCTTCAGCAATTGAACGATCCGGGGCACGATTCGGCGCAGAACCGAGTCGTTTGCGGTGGA
>JAOPXM010000225.1 GCA_025965125.1 Nocardioides sp. | reverse complement strand
GGTCGCCGTCCAGGTCGACCACGACCAGACTGCCGGACGGCTGGCTGATGAAGACGTGCCCGTGCGGCTCGTCGACGACGATGTCGCTGAAGCCCGTCAACCCGACATCGTTGACTCCCTCGTCCGCGATGGAGGGCGACGGCACGAAGACAGTGGCGAGAGAGGCGATGAGGAGGGAAGCCAGGACGGAGCTGAGGGCGCGCAGGCGCAGGGGCACTGGGAGACTTCCGAGAGCAGTGACAGAGGAGGCACATGCTAGGTGGGCGAGAGCGCTCCTGTCTCAGTCTCCGACCCAGAACCCCCGGCCACCGAACCAGTCGCCGTAACCTCCGCCACCCGCGTCGGGTCGACGGGAGCCGAGGTAGGAGCCCACAACCGCCGCCCCCAGGTCGTCGAGCTCCGGAGCGACGACGCGACCCTCGACGCGCTTTGCCATCGAGTCGATGAACCGCGCCAGGCCGGGGTCCTCGCCGAGGCGGAAGAACGTGGTCTGGGCGCCGAGGCGACGGGAGTTGTCGAGCTCGCGAACGGCGTACGCAACTGTCAACGGATGCGGCGGGTAGCTGAAGTAGACCTCCCCGTCCGGCTCGAGGTGCGACGTCGGCTCGCCGTCGGTGACGATCAGCAGCACGGGCTGGGCGTTGGGGTGCTTGCGGAAGTGACGGTTGGCCAGCAGCAGGGCGTGGTGGAGGTTCGTGCCCTTGTGCCACATCGCGTCAAGTGCGGTGAGGTGCTCGATGTCCATCACCTCGGCGTGCCTTCCGAAGCCGATCAGCTGCAGGTGGTCACCGCGGAACCGCGACTTGATCAGCGTGTGCAGCGCGAGGGCGGTGCGCTTCATCGGCACCCAGCGGCCGTCCATGGCCATCGAGAACGACGTGTCGACGAGCAGGGCCACACAGGCCTGGGTGCGGGCCTCCGTCTCCTGCACCTCCACATCGCCAATGCTCAGGCGAACGCCGCCGGCCGTGGACCCGCCTTCGGACACGGTGCGTACGACGGCATTGGTCACCGTGCGGGTGACGTCCCAGGGCTCGGTGTCGCCGAACGCCCACTCTCGGGTGGACCCGGAGCGCTCGCCCGCGGCTCCGGCCTGGCGGAGGTCGCGCTGGCCCTGGCGCCCGGACATCTTGTTGGCGACGTCGCGCAGCAACGCCTTGCCGAGCTGGCGCATCTCCTTGGGTGTCAGCTTCAGCTGGCCGGACGAGTCACTCCGCATGGTGCCTGAGTCGCGCAGCGCCTTCTCCAGCTCCTGCAGGGTCCGGGCATCGACGGCCGCCTCGTCGCCGAGCTGGCGGGCCAGCTTGTCCAGATCCAGGTCGTCCATCCGGGCACCGCCGTACGACTGCGAAAGCTGCTCGGCCAGCGAGTCGAGGTCGGCGAGATCCTGGAGTACGCCGGTGCCGTCACCGAGGCCGAGACCTTCCTCGCCGTCGAAGCGCTCGGAGCCGCCCCAGTCCTCACCGGGTCGCAACGCCTGCAGGTTGCCATCCAGCTGGGACAGGGACTGCATCAGCTCGGGCGACCCGAACGCCTGCGCGGCCAGAGCGTCCAGCTCGTCGCGCTGTTCCTGGGTCATCGAGTTGCGCATCCGCTGGGCGGCCGCAGCGCGCTGGGCCAGTGAGTCGAGCAGCTCGTCGACGTTCTGAGGGTTCTCGGGAAAGAAGTCCCCGTGCTTGTCCATGAAGTCCTGGAACTGTTGCTCGGTGTCCTCGCCCTTGCGGTGACTCTCAAGGAGCTCGTTGAGGTCCTGCAGCATCGCGTTGATGGCCGCGCGATCCTCGTCAGTGGCGTTCTCGAGGGCGTCCTTCATGCCGGCGAACCGCTGCTCCAGCAGCTCTCGGCCGAGGAGGTCCTTGATCTTCTCGTAGTCCTCGCGGGCCGAACGGCTGCGCCAGTCGTACTCGCTGAGCTCACTGACCGCAGCCGCGGTGCTCGTCGGGAGGTTCTCGAGCTGCATCTCGGCGAACGCCCGGTCGGCGTCGTCCAGGTCCACGTCGCGGGCGAGCTGCTTGCGTTCCTCGAGAACCGCTCGGTCGAGGAGCTCGCGGACCTCCTCGAGCGTGCCGTCGAGGTTGTGGCGTTGCAACAGCTCGCGGCGCCGCTCGGCCACCCGACGCGCCAGGTCGTCGAGACCCTGCTGGTCGCGTCCGCCGCGCCGCAGGAACTCGCGCATCGCGCGTTCCGGCGAGTAGCCGGCCATCACGTCCTCGCCGATGGCGTCGAGCGCCTCGGCGATGTCGACGGGCGGCGCGAGCGGGTCCGGGCCGCCGTCGTAGCGCCCGTAGCGGGACCGCGCCCTGCTTCTCATCGGCAGAGCCTCATCCGTAGACCGTCTCTCCGCCGCCGGTCTCCTTGCTCACCTTGCGGGCGAGGTAGAGGCCCTCGAGGGCCAGCTCGATGGCCCCGGCGCGCTGACCGTCGTTGGTGGCGCCGAGGCGATCGCACACCTCGTCGTACAGCTCGGACTCGCCGAGCACCGGGAGCCCGGTGAGGAAGTCTCGTGCCGTCACCTGCTCGCCGGTGGTCACCATCATGCCGCTCTCGAGGGCATCGACCAGCAGCGCGAAGTCGATCCCTCGGAAGTGCTGCCGCACGGTGTCGGCGGTCGCCGTACGCAGCAGGTGGGTGAGGACTTCGGCCTCGCGGCCCTCCTCCCCCGACTCGAACTCGATCTTGCCGCCGAGCACGTCCACCGCGGTCTCCAGGTCGACGACGCGGGCGACCGCCTCGTCCTCACCCTGGCTGGTGGCCCGGTGGATGGCTGCTGCCGCCACGGTCTCGGCGCCAGCGATCGCGAAGCGCGCGGACACACCCGAGCGCTGGTCGACCGAGCTGGACTCGCGCAGTGCCTGGGTGAATCGGGCCAGGATCTCGACGAGGTAGTCGGGGACCTCCGCGACGAGGTCGGCCTCCTGGCGGATCACCGCGATCTCGTCAGCGAGCTCGACCGGGTAGTGCGTGCGGATCTCGGCGCCGAAGCGGTCCTTGAGCGGCGTGATGATGCGGCCGCGGTTCGTGTAGTCCTCGGGGTTGGCGCTGGCCACGACGAGCACGTCGAGCGGCAGCCGCA
>JAOPXM010000200.1 GCA_025965125.1 Nocardioides sp. | reverse complement strand
GTCGGCGGATCGGGAGCGCTTCCCTAGGTTGTGGGCACCCGTTCCCCATGTTCGACCAACCCGAGGCGCGCGGCCTCGAGCCCGGCCTCGCGGCGGTTGGTCACCCCCAGCTTGCCGAGCACGGCCGACACGTGGTGGTCCACCGTCTTGGCCGAGATGAAGAGACGGTCCGCCACCTCGAGGTTGGTGAGACCGTCGGCGACCAGCTCCAGGACCTCCTGCTCGCGACGGGTCAGACCGCAGGGATGCGACCGGGTCGTCGCCCGGACACCCGCGGGCACGCGGGCACCAACCTCTCGCAGGCGCCTGCGGAGCAGGTCGGCGGTTGCGGTCGCGCCGAGTGCGTCGAGCCGTGGCAGGGCCTCGAGCCAGGAGCTCTCGTCCGGAGCGTCGACGAGGGCCAGGGCGGCGTCGTACGGGCAGCCGATGGTCTCCCAGGCGAGCACCGACGCACCGACGTCTCCGCGGAGCTGCGTCGCGAACGGCTCGCTCACGTCACGTGCCCAGGGCTCCTGGCCGAGCCGAACCAGCCAGACCGCGAGCTGTCCCTGCATGAACGGGTCCACGCGATCACCCATTGCGGCCGCCTGGAGGGCCTCGTCGACGGCCGCGTCGACGTCGCCGGCGAGCCAGTGCGCCTCCACCCGGGCCAGCCGTGCCGGGATCGTGTACTGCGGCTCCTCGAGGGACTTCGCCCCCCGCAGGCCGGCGTCCAGGTGGTCCCAGACGTCGGGGTCGCCGCGACGCGCGCCGATGCGCCCGAGGGTGAAGAACGTGGTGAGGCGGTTGACGGGGGACAGGTTCGGGATCGCCATCCGGTCGAGGGACAGCTCCAGCGCCTCATCCCATCGGCCGGTGAACTCCAGGGCGGTCACGCGCTCGGCCGAGAGGCAGTTGATGTAGGTGCCGAGGTCGTGGCTCTCGCAGTAGGCCATGCCCTCGACGTACGCGCTGTCACCCTCGGCGAAGTCCAGTGACGCGTTGGCGAGGGCGTACAGGTTTGCGTAGGCGCGACCCACCGCTTCCTGGACATTGCCTGCCAGGGCGGTGGCAAGCGCCTCGCGAAGTGGGTCGATCCATTCGCGGCCGGAGGAGTAGAGGGTGCAGGCGCGGGTGTTGAGCGCGTCACTGACGACGTCGAGAAGGCCGAGGTCGTCGGCGAGTGCCGCGGCGCGGTCGGCGAGCTCAAGGGCCTCGGCCAGGTCGCCGTTGACCATCCGCCGGCCGGCGGCGGCCGCCAACGCGCGGGCGAGCTCCTCGGAGGGGCCGTGAGGCTCGACGAGCTCGAGTCCTGCCTGGGCCGCGGCCTCGGCCTCGGAACCCCGGCAGAGGCGCCAGAAACAGCGTGAGAGCAGGCGGAGGCTGTCGGCCTCGCGGATCGGGTCACCGGCTTCACGCCACAGGTCGAGCGCACTCTCGCGGGCTTCTGCGGCCTCGTCCCACCGATCCAGCAGGCCGTACTCGTCGGACAGGGCGTCATCGAGCAGGGCCACGGTGCGGGCGTCTCGGGCACCCGCCCAGCGCAGGGCGCGTTCGTACTGGACCGCCGCCTCGCGATGCGCGCCCAACGCCGAGGACCGGCGAGCCGCAAGTGTCGCGTGCGTGAGGACCGCCGCGGCGTCGGCCGCCCCCTCAGAGTGGTGGGCCAGGCGCGCATCGTCGGCGTTCTCGTCCTGACGGAGCAGACTCAGGATCCGCCCGTGCAGCGGCGCACTCCGGTGCGGGGCAATGGTCTCCTCGACCGCGAGTCGCGAGATCTCGTGACGGAACCGGAGGCCGTTGCCCTCCGGGACCAGGAGCCCGGCATCCATCAGCTCGTCCACGGCCTCCTCCGAGGGGGCGACGAGCTGATCGAGCAGCGTCGGATCGACGCGGGTGCCGAGCAGGGCCGCGGCCTCCAGGGTCTTTCGTGCGACCCGGCTGAGCCCGTCGATGCGGCCGAGCACCGCGTCGCGCGCGGACGCCGGCAGTCCGGTGCCACCCGAACCGCGCAGCACCTCGGTCAGGAAGTACGGGTTGCCTCCCGTCAGGTGGTGCAGCGCGTCGGGTTCCAGCCCCGAACCTGCGGCCAGGATCCCGACCGCGGCGGGCGTGAGGCGGGGCAGGTCCAGCCGCCGGGTGCTGCGCTCGGACGTGATCTGCGACAGGCACGAGCGCAGCGGGTGGCCCGACGGGATCTCGTCGTCGCGGTAGGTGACGAGGAGCAGGACCGGCGCCCGCCGGATCCGGCGAGCGACGAACCGGAGCAGGTCGAGGGTCGCCTCGTCGGCCCAGTGGACGTCCTCGAACACCAGGATCGACGGCCGGGCACCGCCTTCGATCTCGGCCAGCAGCGCCTGGAAGATGTCCTCGCGCGGGCAGTCCGTCTGTACGGCGTGGTGCAGCGGGCCGCCGAGCTCGCGAGCGATGTCGAGCAACGGGCCGAGGGGTCTCGGCGTGAACAGCCCGTCGCACGCCCCCCATGACCACCGCGCGTCGACGATTCGACGCTCGAGCTCCTCGAGCAGGGCAGACTTGCCGATGCCGGCCTCGCCGGACACGAGGACGAGCCTGCCTTCGCCGCGTCGGGCGTCCGCGACGTACTCGCCGAGCGCGGCGAGCTGGAGGTCTCGCTCAAGCAGGGTCATGCCGGGGATTGTCCGCCTCGAGAGCCCGGGATGAAAGGGGTTGCTCAGGGTTGACCGGGTGGCCGACGAGCACGGCCCGCGACCGGAGAACGGTCCCAACAGCCGCGGCTGACCCTGCCGGAGCCGATCAGAACTTCTGGTCGATGAGTCCGGTGTCGACGTCGTACAGGAACCCGCCGACCTCGGTGGTGCCCGGGATGAGCGGGTGGGAGCGCACCATCTGGACGTCCTCCGCCAACGAGGCGATCTGGTCCTCGACGACGTGGAACTGCTGCCAGCTGGCGTCGACGCCGGCGGACGCGGAGACCAGGTCGCGGAGCTCCTGCTCGGAGTGGGAAGCGACCGCACATCGGGTGTGAGGCACGACGAGGATCCGGTTCACCCCGAGCATGTGCACGCCCAGCACCAGCGCCTCCAGCGCCTGGGGGGTGATCCGCCCACCCGGGTTGCGGAAGATCTTGGCGTCGCCAGCCTTCAACCCGAGCATGCGTAGCGGCTCGATGCGCGAGTCCATGCAGGTCACGATGGCCACGCCGGCATGCGCCACGCCGTCGAAGCCGCCCAGCCGGAAGTCCGAAGCGAACTCCTTGTTCGCCGCCAACAGATCGTCGAAGTCACCCACGAGCCGGACGTTAGCGGAGCGGCGTGTCCGAGGGATCGCCTGGCTCACCCTGCGGTCCGTGAGATCGCCCACCCGGGAGGAGTGCTACCCGGCCGAGCGAAGCAGGTCCGCGGGGCCGATCGAGCGGGTGGCGGCACCCCGGAAGACCACGAGGGCGAGCACGGCAGCGATCACCGCACACACCGCGGCCCCGGTGAAGACCGTGTGCTCCTGGGCGATACCGGCGACCCGGATCAGGTTGGTGAACTCGTCGCACCGGGTCGTCGCACCGCACACCTCACGCGCGGAGGGCAGGTCGGCCTGCTCGGCGTAGTAGCGCCGCAGCCCGATCGTCGTGAGCGCCGAGATGCCGACGAGCATCCCCACCATCCGGGACACGACGACCATTGCGCTGGACAGACCGTGCACGTCATCGTCGGTGCTGGCCAGCATGGCCGCGTTGACCGGAGCGAGCGCCAGCCCGAAACCGAAGCCACCGACCACGAGCGGGATCGTGGCGGTCCAGCTCTCGAGGGTGTCGAGCCCCCAACGCGCCATCAGCAGGAAACCCGTCGCCGCCAGGATCATCCCGATCGCGGTGATGAGCCCCGCGCCGAGGGTGCGGGTGAGGTAGCCGCCGACCACTGCCCCGACCGGCAGCGCCACGAGGAACCGCACCAGGACCAGTGCGGCCATCAGCTGCGAGTCGTCGTACGTCGTGGTGCGGGCGAAGAGGGGGATGTCGATCAGTGCCGCGATCAGCGCCGCGCCGACGAAGAAGCTCACCAGGATGGCGCCCCAGGCGGGGGTCCGCCGCAGTGCGCCGGGCGGCACCAGCGGAGCCTCCGACCGCCGCAGATGCACGACGAACGCTGCCGTGGCCACCGCCGAGCCCAGGAGGTACCAGACGCCCTGGTCGGAGAAGACCTGCACCTTCGGGTCGGCCGTTGCGAACGCCAGGATCACGCCACCGAGCGCGACCGCGAGCAGGAGCGCGCCGGTCAGGTCCGCCTCCCGCATGCTGGCCCCCCACGAACGCAGGTCGACGAGCGGGCGCGTGGCTGTCACGCACCAGACGAGGAACAGCAGGGCGCCCACCACCGCGACGATGCCCAACGGGGTGAGCCAGCGGCTGTCGCCCGTGTAGGGGATGAACAGCTGTCCCCACGTGAGGTCGCGCAGCAGCCGGGATGGCTGGGTGAAGACCAGGGCCCCCGTCACCACCGTCACCGCCAGCAGGAGCAGTCCGACCGGGTCGGGGAGTCTGGCTCTCCTCCGGGGTTTCGAGACGGTTGCCAGGGCAACCTCCTCAACCACCGACGAGGTGCGGATGGCGGCGGCGAGCACCAGCCCGACGACGAGGTTGACGAGGAAGATCGTGCGCCAGTCGGCGACCGCGAGCACCAGTGCACCGAACAGCGGACCGATCACGCTGCCGAGCTCCTGGACGGCCGAGACGATCCCGAGGGGTACGCCGCGGCGGTCGGCGGGGTAGAGGTCGGCCACCAGAGCCAGCGTGGCCGGGACCAGTCCGCCGCCGCCGACGCCCTGGAGGAAACGGCCGGACACCATGCTCGGCATGTCGTAGGCCAGCGTCGTCACCAGTGAGCCGACGGCGAAGATCACCAGCGCCGCGACCAGCACCGGGACCCGGCCCCGCAGGTCGGCGATCCTGCCGATCAGCGGCAGCATCGCGACGTACCCGAGCAGGAAGCCCGACACGATCGGCGCGGCCCGCTGGAGCTGGTCGATCGGGATCCCGACGCTGCCCATCATGTCCGGCAGTGCGAGGACGACGACGTAGGTGTCGGCGGCCGCGAAAGCCACCGCCACGGCCGCCATGCTCAGCAGCAGGCGGGGCCGGGTCACGGCGCGGAGATCTCCGTCTTCGTGCCGTACGCGTCGAAATCGATCGTGTAGGTCATCGAGTCGCCGCTGTTGTAGAAGTCGCCGGTCAGCACAGCCTCGCGTAGCTCGCCGTCGGCGGTGACCGTGTAGGCCACGTCGAAGTCACCGGAGGCCGAGGGGATGATGTTGCTGACTGCGGAGTCGGGGACCGTGCCGGTGTACTCGGTGAGGACCTCCTTGTTGTCCGCACCGCCGCGGACCGATCCGCCCTTCTCGATGCCGGTCGTGGCCGGCAGCAGCGCCGAGAATCCCTTGTCGGGACTCACCAGCTCGGCGGGGTCCGGCGCGCCGTAGTCGGTAGGGTCGATGTCCTGCCAGCCCGGGGTCAGCGGGACCTGCGCGTAGACCTTGCCGTCGACCGCGATGACGGGGACCTCGAAGTCCTGGCCCGAGAGGACCACGGTGATCTTCCCGTCGAAGGCCGGGTCGTGGTTGGCCACCCCGTCGGCCGACTTGATCCCGGTGACACCATCCGGCAGGTTGTCGGTGGTCAGGCTCAGGTGGAGCCCGCTGGTCTCGTCGAGCTTGGTCTTGGCCAGCGCCAGCACGTCCTCCGGGGGCTTGTCGGTCTTGGCCGGCGTGTCGCTCCCGCTGCAGGCGCTCAGCGACAGGATCGAGAGGGCGGCGAGCACGAGCCCGGAGGCCCCGGAGATGCGGCGTCGGGTCGACATGGACGTCAGGATGGCACACCGCTGGGGGCGGATCCGCCGGGTCGCAGCTGCGCCGCGACCGGCCCCGAGGCGGCCGCGATCGGCTGGCTCCCGGGGATCCCGGAGCCGTCTCGCCGCCCGTTGGCCTCGGGCAGCTCGATCGGCGCCCCACTGCTCGCGGCGGCGCGCGCCGGAGCCGGCCCCGCCCAGGCGAACACCAGGGCGTCCTCGCCCTTGAGGAAGCGGTGGGCCCGCACGCCCCCGGTCGCACGTCCCTTGGGTGGGTACTCCGCGAACGGCGTCACCTTCACCGCTCCCGGCTCGGTCCCGGGCAGCGCGGTCGACGAGCCGGAGGCCGTGACGACCACTGACTCCACCGGGTCGAGTGCGCCGAACCAGGCGACGTGCTCGCCAGCAGCAAGGCGTACGCCGGCCATCCCGCCGCCGGAGCGGCCCTGCGGGCGGACCGAGGCGGCCCCGAAGTGCAGGAGCTGGGCGTCAGAGGTGATGAAGCAGAGCTCCTCGTCGCCCGTGACGAGCTCGCGAGCACCCACGACCTCGTCACCGTCGGCGAGCCGGATGACCTCCCAGTCGTCACGGGCGAGGATCTCGGGGTTCACCCGCTTCACCACACCCTGCCGGGTGCCGAGGGCGAGTCCTGGGCCGTCGTTGCGGAGCGTGGTGAGCGCCAGCAGGCGCTCGCCCGGGTCGAGGGCGAGGATCTCGCTCACCTGGAGCCCGCCGGCCAGGTGGGGGTCGTTGGCGGTGTCGGGCAGCTGCGGAAGCTCGAGGACCCCGATCCTGACGAGCCGTCCGGTGCTGGTCAGGCCGCCGATCTCGCCTCGAGCGGTGGCGGGCACCGCGGAGACGACGACGTCGTGGTTGGCCCGGCCGCCGCCCTCGCCGGGAGGGTCGTCGGTGGCAGTCCGGGCCAGCAGCCCGGTGGAGGAGAGGTAGACGAAGCACGGGTCGTCCGCCACCTCCAGCGGGACGGTCGCCGCGGTGACTGCTGTGCCGGCCGACTCGAGCAGCACCGTGCGCCGCGGGGTGCCGTACGTCTTCGCGACCTCGGTCAGCTCGTCCGAGACGACCTTCCAGCGCAGCTTGTCGTCGTTGAGGATCGCGTCGAGCGCCTCGATCTCCAGCTCGAGCTCACTCTTCTCCTTGTCGAGCTCGAGCTTCGAGAACCTCGTCAACCTGCGCAGGGGCATCTCGAGGATGTAGTTGGTCTGCACCTCGGTGAGGTCGAAGACCCCCATCAGTCGCTCGCGGGCCATCGCGGTGTCGTCGGAGGTGCGGATCAGCTGGATCACCTCGTCGATGTCGAGGATCGCGACGATCAGGCCGTCCACGAGGTGCAGCCGATCGGCGGCCTTCGCACGGCGGAACAGGGAACGGCGGCGTACGACGTCGAAGCGGTGGTCGAGGAAGACCTGGAGCATCTCCTTGAGCCCGAGCGTGCGGGGTTGTCCGTCGACCAGCGCGACCGCGTTGATCCCGAAGGAGTCCTCCATCGGGGTCTGGCGGTAGAGCTGCTCGAGGAGCGCCTCCGGCACGAAGCCGTTCTTGACCTCGATGACCAGACGCAGGCCGTGCTCGCGGTCGGTGAGGTCCTTGACGTCGCTGATGCCCTGCAGCTTCTTGCCCTGGACCAGGGTCTTGATCCGCTCGATCACCTTCTCGGTGCCGACGCCGTAGGGCAGCTCGGTGACGACGATGCCCTTGCGCCGGTTGGTCACCGACTCGATGCGTGCGGTGGCCCGCATCCGGAACGTGCCGCGCCCGGTCTCGTAGGCATCCCGGATGCCCTCGAGGCCGACGATCTTGCCGCCCGTGGGCAGGTCAGGCCCGGGGATGAAGCGCATGAGGTCGTCGAGCCCGGCCTTCGGGTGGGTGATCAGGTGCCGGAGCGCCTGGACGACCTCGATCAGGTTGTGCGGGGCGCAGTTGGTCGCCATGCCGACCGCGATGCCGGTGGTGCCGTTGACCACGAGGTTCGGGATCGCGGCCGGCAGCACCGTCGGCTCGAACTCGCGGCTGTCGTAGTTGGGCTTGAAGTCGACGGTCTGCTCGTCGATGGACGCGGTCATGGCGACGGCGGCCGGGGCCATCCGGCACTCGGTGTAGCGCATCGCGGCGGGGGAGTCGTCGGGCGAGCCGAAGTTGCCGTGCCCGTCGATCATCGGCACCCGCATCGACCAGGGCTGGGACATGCGCACCAGGGCGTCGTAGATCGCTGTGTCGCCGTGGGGGTGCAGGCGGCCCATGACCTCGCCGACGACACGGGCGCTCTTCACGTGCCCACGGTCGGGTCGCAGGCCCATCTGGTCCATGGTGTACAGGATCCGGCGCTGGACCGGCTTCAGGCCGTCGCGGGCGTCGGGCAGGGCCCGTGAGTAGATGACGGAGTAGGCGTACTCGAGGAACGAGGAACGCATCTCGTCGCCGACGTCGATGTCGAGGATGTGCTCCTCGAAGTCATCGGGGAGTTCCTGTTTCGTCGAACGGCGCGCCATGTGCCCATTCTCCCTGCCACCGTGGACGGAAACCCTGTGGGCACGCCGCATTCACGTCGCCACGCTAGATTTCGCCGCGTGACCACCTCCGACATCGGCTCCGGCACCAGCCGTGCCGAGGTGCCCGAAGCTCCGAGGCACTGGGAGGCCGACGTCCTGCTGCGCGATGGGGGCACCGCCCACATCCGGCCGATCCGGGAGGACGACGCCCAGCTGCTGGTCGAGTTCTACTCCCGGGTGTCCGACCAGTCGAAGTACTTCCGGTTCTTCAGCCCGATGCCGAACCTGTCGGACCGGGACGTCAAGCGGTTCACCCAGGTCGACCACCACGACCGTGTGGCTCTCGTCGTCCTCCTGCAGGACCGGATGATCGCCGTGGGCCGCTACGACGTCGTCCGCCCCGGCGAGGCGGAGGTGGCGTTCCTCGTGGAGGACCAGCACCAGGGCCGGGGCATCGCGCAGCTGCTGCTCGAGCACCTGGCCCAGGCGGGCCGCGAGCGCGGGGTCGAAAGGTTCGTGGCGGAGGTGCTGCCGGACAACTCCCGGATGATCCAGACCTTCCGGGACGCCGGCTACCGCGTCGTCAGCGAGTACGAGGAGGGGGTCCTCACCCTCGAGTTCCCCATCGACCCGACCGACACCGCGATCGGGGTGATGCTCAACCGGGAGCACCGCGCGGAGTCCGCCTCGATCGAGAAGTTCTTCAACCCGCGATCCGTTGCGGTCATCGGCGCCAGCCGCCGCCAGGACACCATCGGCCAGGCCCTGGTGCGCAACCTCGTGACCGGTGACTTCACGGGCCGCGTCTACGCCGTGAACCCGAGCGCGGCCGCGGTGTCGGGCCTGCCGGCGTACAAGACGGTCAGCGACATCCCCGACGACGTCGACGTCGCGATCGTGGCCGTCCCGGCCGATGCCGTTCAGGATGTCGTGCTCGACTGCGCGGCCAAGGGCGTGCACGGGCTGGTCGTGATCTCGTCGGGGTTCGCGGAGACCGGCGAGGAGGGCCGCCGGCGGCAGCGCCGCCTGGTCGGGCTGTCCCGGTCCTACGGGCTGCGCCTGATCGGTCCCAACTGTCTCGGCATCATCAACACCGATCCCCTCGTCTCGATCAACGCATCCCTGTCGTCGGTTATGCCGCCACGCGGCCGGGCCGGCTTCTTCTGCCAGTCCGGTGCGTTGGGCTCGGCGATCCTCGAGAAGGTCCAGAACCGTGGCCTCGGGCTGTCGACGTTCGTGAGCGCTGGCAACCGTGCCGACGTCTCGGGCAACGACCTGCTGCAGTACTGGGAGGAGGACGACTCGACCGAGGTCGTGCTGCTCTACCTCGAGTCGATCGGCAATCCGCGCAAGTTCTCCCGGATCGCCCGCCGGGTGTCGCTGCGCAAGCCGATCATCGCGGTGCGGTCCGGCCGGACCACCCAGGGTGTCCCGATGGGGCACGCCGTACGCCGCATCGCAGCACCGCCGCAGGCGGTGGACGCGATGTTCCGCCAGGCGGGCGTGATCCAGGTGGACACCCTCGAGGACATGTTCGACGTGGCGCAGCTGCTCGCGCACCAGCCGCTGCCGCGCGGGCGTCGGGTGGCCATCGTGGGCAACTCCGACGCGCTGGGCCTGCTCGCCGCCGATGCCGCCGCGGCCGTAGGCCTGGTGGTGAACAAGTCGGTGGCCCTGGACGCCGAGCCGACCGCCGAGGACTTCGAGGACGCGCTCGACTCGGCCATCGACGACCCCGAGGTCGACGCCGTGGTCGCGGTCTACATCCCGCCGCTGAACGTCTCGGGTGAGGACATCGCGAACGTGCTGGCCGCCGTCGGCGAGCAGTCCGACAAGCCGCTGGTCACCTCCTTCCTCGGCGCGGAGGGAGTGCCGGAGCTGCTGCGCGTCCCCGACGTCGCCGGCTCCACGGCTGGTCGCGGCTCGGTGCCGTCGTATCCCGCCGTCGAGGCGGCGGTCCGGGCCCTCGCCCGCGTCGTCGAGTACGCCGTGTGGTTGCGCACCCCGGACGGCCCCGCCGCCGACGTGGACGCGGTGGACCACGCCGCCGCGAAGCGGCAGGTGTCCCGGTTGCTGACCGAGAACCCCGAGGGCACCGACCTCGACCTCGACAGCCTGACGGAGCTGCTCGCGGCGTACGACATCGACCTCTGGCCGACGCGGACGGTCACCAACCTCCGGCAGGCCCAGAAGGCCGGCCGCGAGCTGGGCTGGGACGTCGTGCTCAAGGCGACCGCCGAGCACCTGCGCGAACGCCCCGACCTCGCCCACGTCTGGCGCAACATCGACAGCTCCGCGGAGATGAAGGATGCCTGGGACTCCCTGTGCGAGCTGATCGGGGAGCCCGAGAAGGCGGGATTCGTGGTGCAGAAGAACTCGCGGCCCGGCGTCCCGATCTCGATCCGGTCGATCGAGGACCCGCTGTTCGGCCCGGTGGTGTCGTTCGGCATCTCGGGGCCGCTCATCGAGCTGCTGGCCGACAAGTCGTACCGGATTCCGCCCCTGGGTGAGCGCGACGCCGCCGCGATGGTCCGCGAGATCAAGTCCTCCCCGATGCTGTTCGGCTACCGGGGCAGCGAGGTCGTCGACGTGGCCGAGATCGAACGGCTGATCCGTCGGGTCTCACAGCTGCAGAACGACCTGCCCCAGATCAGCTCGCTCGAGCTGTCCCTGGTGCTGGCCGGGGCCGAGGGGGCGACGGTGCTCACCGCGGCCGCCCGGGTGGAGCCCGTTGCCGATCCGCGTTCGGACTGGTTCGTGCGGCGGATGCCGGATGCTCCGGGGGACACCATCCCCTCCTGACTGTCGTGTCCCTCGTGACAGACTGCAGGCATGCGCAGCAGCACCACCGATGACCGGGACCGGACCCTCGAGCTGAGGGACGCGATCGACCGCACCGGTTACTACCCCGAGGTTGTCTCCGAGGGCGTGCAGGCGGCGGTGGCGGGGGAGCGCGTGGTGTCGTTCTACGTCCACCACGAGCCCACGTTCGAGCGAGACGAGGTGCGCCGTCACCTGAGCGTGGTCGTCCTGACACCGAGCCGGCTGGTCCTGGCACACACCGACGAGCACGCCGGCGACGACCTCCTGCCGGAGCCCTACACCTCCACGTCCACCGAGGCGGTGGCCCTGTCCGCGGTGAAGTCCGTGGTGGTCACCCGGATGATCGCCAACCCGACATCCGGGCCGACGCCGCCCGCCGAGGCGGTCATGACGATCGGCTGGGGCGGGGTCAGCCGGATCGACCTCGAACCGGCCGGCTGCAACGACCCGGAGTGCGACGCCGACCATGGTTACACCGGCGTGCTGTCCTCCGACGACTTCTCGCTGCGTGTCTCCGCGGCTGCCGACGGCGACGACGCCGTGGGCGGGCTCTTGTCCTTCGCCGAGTCGCTCTCGGCGCGGACGCACACCGCGTGACCGCTTCGGGCTTCGTGGAGCCCGCCTACGGGGAGCGTTCCCTCGGCGATGTCGTGCCCGCGGTGGCCGCGGCGCTCGGCGTTCGCCTCTACTCGACGACGACCGATCTGGACACGACACCGACCGGGCTGGTCCTCCCCGAGGCTGCGTCGTACGTCGTGTTCCTCGTCGACGGGCTCGGTTCCCGGCTGCTCGAGCGCTATGCCCACGCCGCGCCGTACCTCTCCGAGCTGCTGGTCGGGCAGGCGCCCGGCACCGCCGGGGTCCCGTCCACCACCGCGACCAGCCTCACCTCGCTGGGCACGGCGCTGCCGCCGGGCGCGCACGGCCTGGTGGGGTTCACCTCACGCGTGCCCGGCACCGACAAGCTGCTGAACGCGCTGTTCTGGGACAAGGACATCGATCCCCAGGAGTGGCAGCCGCACCCGACGGCGTTCGCACGGCTGGGGGCTGCGGGCGTGTCGGTCACGGTGGTGAACAAGCGGGAGTTCAACGGCAGCGGGCTGACCGTGGCCGCGCACCGGGGCGCAGCGTACGTCGGCGCCGACAAGGTCGGCGAGCGGATCGCTGCGGCCGTCGCGGCCTCGACGGTGCGGCCATCGGTCACCTACCTGTACGACGGCGACCTCGACTGGACCGGGCACCGCCACGGCGTCGCCTCCAGCGCCTGGCTGCAGCAGCTGTCGATGGTCGACGCGGAGGCCGAGCAGCTCCGCGAGGCACTGCCCTCGCACGCCCGCCTGGTGGTCGTCGCGGACCACGGCATGGTCGACTCACCGCCCGAGCATCGCGTCGACGTGGACGACCATCTCGAGCTGCGCGACGGGCTTGCGCTGTTCGGCGGGGAGGCCCGGTTCCGGCACCTCTACTGCCGGGGCGGTGCGGTGCACGACCTCGTTGCCACCTGGACCGAGTTCTTCGGTGACCGCGCGGATGTGATGACGCGGGAGGCGGCCATCGGCCGTGGCTGGTTCGGGGCCGTCGAACCGTCCGTCCTGCCACGGCTGGGCGACGTGATCGTGGCGTCGACGGGAGACCATGGCATCTTCTCCACCGTCGACTTCGGCTACGAGAAGTCCCTCGTCGGCCTGCACGGCTCCCTCACCCCGGACGAGATGCTGATCCCGATCCTCGTCGACTGAGTGGCAGGATCATCGCGTGGCTGAACTGACCTTCTGGACCGGCTCGATGGACTCGGGGAAATCGACCCTGGCGCTGCAGACCAACCACAACCACGCCGCGCGCGGCCGGGTCGGGCGCATGTTCACCAGCCACGATCGGGCCGGTGAGGCGCTCATCTCGTCGCGTCTGGGGCTGACCCATGAGGCGACCGAGGTGCCCGCGGGCTTCAACTTCTGGAGGTACGTCGTCGACGAGCTCACCCAGGGCGGCCGGATCGACTACCTGATCTGCGACGAGGCCCAGTTCTACTCGCCGGACCAGATCGACCAGCTCGCGAAGGTCGTCGACGAGCTGCAGGTCGACGTTTTCTGCTTCGGCATCCTGACCGACTTCCGCACCAGGCTCTTCCCGGGCTCGGCCCGGCTGGTCGAACTGGCGGATCGCACCGAGGTCCTGCAGGTCGAGGCGCTCTGCTGGTGCGGCAAGCGGGCCACCCACAACGCGCGGACCGAGAACGGGGTCATGGTGACCGAGGGCGAGGTGATCGTGGTCGGCGACGTCGAGGAGAAGGACGCCGCACCGGCGGAGCCCCATGAGATCGCCTACGAGGTGCTCTGCCGCCAGCACCACCGCCGCCACCTGACCGCGGCGCGGGCAAAGGCGGTCAGCCTGGCCCCGGAGCCATTGCCCTTCGGCTGAGGCCGGGTCGGCCCGGGGACGACACGGGTCGGGAACGACAGGAACCGGGCGGACGCGGTGTGTGCGCCCGCCCGGCTCGTTTGTCAGCGGTGTGTCTCGGCAGGCCTCAGAGGAGACCACCCAGGACAGAGCTGAGCACGCTGTCGATCGGCGGCGTGCTGGCCGCCTGCGACACCGTGCCGTTGACCGCGGTGCTGATCGCGTCCTGCAGCTTCCGCGCCTGCGGTGACGGCTTGCCCGTCGCGTCGATCAGCGAGCCGAGGCCCACGGGCAGCGGGTTGTTCATGACCGCGACCCCGGTCCCGAGCGTGAAGTCGACAACCAGGCAGCCGGCGGTCGCCGACAGCGGGGTCTCGCTGGCCGACCAGGTGGCCGTGCCGACGTAGTCCAGCGTCCGCGGGTTGGCGGTGTGCATCGCCGCGTCGAGGAACGGTCCGATCCACACCGGATAGCCACCGGGCTCGTTGGCCGCGGTGTCCACACCGATCACCGCACTCTGGGTGTTGACCAGCGGGACTGCGCCCGAGCCGCTCCGGAACTTGCCGAGGATGTGGAAGACCGGACCGCCCACGATTGCCCCGAGCGGGCCGGCGGGCGGCACGTCGGGAGCGAGGTCGGTGCTGGTCACCGTGTAGCCGTTGTCCTCGTGACGGGTGTAGCGACGGTCGCCCGCTGCCGACGATGCCTTGTTGGTGGCACAGGCCGGACCACTGAGCCGCATCGACGCGTAGATGTCGAGGACGACTCCCGCCTGGACGGTCGAGTCGGAGCTGATGTGCACCCCGCCGTGGCTGGCCGAAGGCTTGATCTGCAGCGCGTTGAGCAGGCTCAGCGAGGTCTCGTAGTGACCGTTGTTGAAGCCGACCTCGGTGGCGAGGATCGACGCGAGGTCGATGCCCTTGGCCGCGGCCTGGTCACTGAGATTCTGCAGATACGTG
The DNA here is from genome assembly GCA_025965125.1 of Nocardioides sp. Lineage (GTDB taxonomy): Bacteria > Actinomycetota > Actinomycetes > Propionibacteriales > Nocardioidaceae > Nocardioides. The sequence continues at coordinate 30,577 of JAOPXM010000200.1, read as the reverse complement.
TGGTACAGCGCGTCGTTGACCGTCCCGAGCGACGTCAGCGTCGTCTTGTTGCCGTGCACGTTGACGACGGCGACGAACGCCTTCGTCTCGAGGTCGAAGAACCCGACGATGCCGTCGTTGTCCGGCGCGCTGCCGCTCTGGCTGATCGCCATCAGGCGAGGCACGCACCCGGCGGCCGGGTCGCACTCGACCGCACCGTTGGGCAGGCAGTTGGTGATCAGGGCGGAACAGGCTTCCGGGTCGCTCGGCAGCAGGAACGCGCCGCCGAACGAGTAGAACGACTGCTTCTGCCGCGTGCCCTGGAAGACGACCGAGGAATTCGTGCCGAGTGAGAACGCGAACTCCCGCGGCGTGATGTTCGCGGTGACCGCTCCCTTGCCGAACACGTCCTTGAAGTTCACCTGCCACGGGCGGTACTCGAACGTCTGCGTCTGGACGACTGCTCCAGGCACCACCGACTTGTTGTCGGGACCGGGGACCCCCACGACACAGGGACCCGTGCCGATCTTGGTGGTGCTGCTCGAAGTGGTGACGACGGTGTAGACGCCGGCGGGCTTGCCGGTCAGGTCCAGGGTCTGCTTCCAGCCGTGGTAGGCCGGGTTGGTGGCGGCGAAGTCGCCCCGGTAGTTGGTGTTCGACGGCACCGGCTGCGGGCTTGCCGGCTGGTTGGGCGGACTCGTGAAGAACCCTGACGACGTCAGGTTCCGCACCGGGCTGGTCGTGGAGAGCACCACGCCGGCGGGGCCGGTGACCTTGACCTCGTCTCGCGCGGAGAGGTTGGTCCCGGCGGCGTTGTCGCCGCGACAGCCCGACCCGAGGGCGGTGGCCAGGGGGGTGGCCGCCGCGAAGGTGGCTGTGGCCGTGGCTGCTCGAACGTAGTTCAGCGCACCCAGGTCGATGTTGATGCCGACGTGGTCACCGCGTACGAGCGGCGGCGTGCCGACCTCGGTCGGGGTGACGGTCGTGGTGGCGTCGGCGGCGCTCACGCCGGTGATGGTTGCGAGGGAGGTGATCATCAGGGCGGCTGCCGCCACCCGGACGACGCCGACTCGGGAGTGGGGCAGGGAGATGCGGCGCCGAGGTCGCCGGAGGGAGCGGTAGGACACGAGTGTCTCCGTTGCGTGTAGTGAGGTTCCCGAGCACCGCGTGGGGATGGGAGGGAGCAGTTGTTACGCGTGGGTAACGACTGAGAGAAGTGCTTAGCCGCGTCGACTGGACCAGATCGTTCACATTTCGGAAACAGGCGACAAGGCGGGTAAAAACCGCTATTCGGCGGTGCGTGTCCGAAAGGACGGCTCGGACGCCGGCGGACGGCAGGATGGGGCCATGACCTCACCCCTCATCAGCACGAGCGAGCTGCGCGAGCTGCTCGAGTCGGTGACCCTGCTCGACGTGCGCTACCGGATGGGCGGCCCACCCGGTCGTGAGGAGTACGCCGGGGGGCACGTGCCCGGTGCGGCGTACGTCGACCTCGATCGCGATCTGGCCGCACCGCCGGGCAGCGGCGGACGGCACCCGCTTCCCGCCACCCGCGACTTCGAGTCCGCGATGCGCAGCGCCGGCGTGCGCGACGACCGGCCCGTGGTGGTGTACGACGACTGGGCCGGCCACGCGGCCGGCCGGGCGTGGTGGCTGCTGAGGTTCCACGGCCATCGCGAGGTGCGGGTGCTCGACGGCGGCTGGTCGGCCTGGGTGGCCGACGGCGGCGCCGTTGCGGAGGGGGAGGAGCGCCCGGCACCCGGTGACTTCACCGCCGACCCCGGCCACCTGCCGATGGTCGAGGCGGGAGAGGTCCTGGACGTCGACGTGCTCGTGGATGCCCGTGCCGCCGAGCGCTACCGGGGCGAGACCGAGCCCGTCGACCCGGTGGCCGGTCACATCCCGGGGGCCGTCAACGTCCCGACGAGCAGCAACCTCGACGCGGTCGGCAGGTTCAAGAGCCCCGACGAGCTGCGCCGCATCTACCGAGCGGTCGGTGCCGTCGAGGCGGCCGACAACGGCAGCACCGTTGCGGCGTACTGCGGCTCCGGCGTGACCGCCACCCACGACATCCTCGCGATGGAGGTCGCGGGGATCCCGGCAGCGCTGTACCCCGGCAGCTGGAGCGGCTGGATCACCGATCCTTCGCGTCCAGTTGCTCGTGGCTGACCTACCAGTGCACGCCCTTGAAGACGCGGGCCAGCATGATCTGCTCCGACTCGCGGGTGCCGCCAGCCTCGCCCTTGGCTGCGGCCGAGTCGGGGAAGACGTGGTAGGCCATGTTCAGCACCCGGAACGCCAGCTTGGGGGCAATCGTGTGCGCGATCGCGCCCGCGTTGCCGAGCATCGTGTTGATCTCGTGGGGCCGCTCGACCATCGCCTTGATCACCAGGTCGGCCGCCTGCGCCGGTGAGATCGTCGGGAACTTGTCGTAGATCTTGGTCGGCGCGATCATCGGCGTCCGCACCAGCGGCATGTGGATGCCGGTGAACGTGATCCCGTCGCCCACCAGCTCCGACGACACGACGTTGCTCCACGAGTCCAGCGCCGCCTTGGAGGCGACGTAGGCCGAGAACCGCGGCGGGTTGGTCTGCACGCCGATCGACGAGATGTTCACGATGTGCCCGCGCTTGTTCTCGCGCATCTTCGGGATCAGCCCCATCACCAGCCGGATCGCCCCGAAGTAGTTCAGCTGCATGGTCCGCTCGAAGTCGTGGAAGCGGTCGTGCGAGAGCTTGAGAGACCGCCGGATCGAGCGGCCGGCGTTGTTGATGACGAAGTCCACGGCCGGGAGCTCGGCCCCGAGCTGCTCGCACAGCCGGTCGATCGCTTCCAGGTCGGACAGGTCGCAGGGGTAGACGTGCGCCGTGCCGCCGCGGAGCTCGATCAGCGACCTGGTGTCCTCGAGCTTGTCCTTGCCGCGGGCGACGAGGACCGGGATGCCGCCGGCCTGGGCGACCTTGAGTGCGGTGACCTGGCCGATGCCGGACGATGCGCCGGTGATCACGACGTACTTGCCGGTCAGTGCCTCGCGGACGTCGGAGTCGCGCCCGGTCGACTCGTCGAGGTTCTCCTCCCAGTAGCTCCACAGCTTGCGCGCATAGCTCTCCAGGTCGGGGACGCCGATGCCGGAGCCGGCCAGTGCCTTCTCGGTACGGCGGGAGTCGAAGACCGAGGCGAACGACGAATGGGCCAGCACCTCGGCGGGTACGCCGAGCCGGCCGATCGTCTGGTCGAGCACGGACTGGACCGCTCCGACCTTGACCAGCGAGGTGAGCAGCGACGACGGGCGCAGGGCGCGTGGCACCAGCGCGAAGGGGAAGCCGCCCGTGATCCGCCGGTCCAGCGGGGTTGCGAACTGCGGCGCCCCGGCAGCCGCGCAGAACGCGTTGATCATGTCGACCACCGGCTGGGGGTCGGGGTTGACCAGGTGGAAGGCCTCGCCATCGTGGTCGGGCAGGTGGGCGAGGTGGTCCATCGCCTTCGCCACGTAGTCGACCGGCACCACGTTGGTGTCGCCCAGGTCGATGCCGACCAGCGGCAGCCAGGCCGGCAGGTTGTCGCGCATCAGCTTCATCAGCGGGAAGAAGTAGTAGGGCCCGTCGACCTTGTCCATGGCGCCGGTCTGGGAGTCGCCGACCACGATCGCCGGCCGGTAGACCCGCCACGGGACAGTCGCCTCGTCGCGGACGATCCGCTCGGACTCGTACTTGGTTCGGTGGTAGGCCGACGGGAGGTGCTGGCCCTCGTCGAACATCGTCTCGTCGAAACGGCCGGCGTACTCACCTGCGGCGGCGACCGACGACACCTGGTGGAAGCACCCGACCTGCAGGGCATCGGCGAGCTCGACTGCGTTGCGGGTGCCGCCGACGTTCATGGTCTCGTTGGTGGCGTCGTCCGCGGTCATGTCGTAGATCGCGGCGAGGTGGAAGAAGTGGTCGATGGCGTCGCGGTGCTCGGCCACCCAGGCCTTGTCGACGCCGAGCCCGGGCTGCGCGAGATCCCCGGTGACCGGCACCACCCGGTCGGTGCCCCAGCGCTTGATCAGGGCCTCCATCCGCGGCAGCGAACCCTGCCGGACCAGCACGAAGATCTCGCCCTCGCGGTGGTCGATGAGCTCCTGCACGAGGTGGCGGCCGATGAACCCTGTGGCGCCTGTCACGAAGTAGGACATGCGGGGAGAGTACGGGCGCGCGACCGTTCCGGGCTAGGTGTCCAGCGACCCGGACCGGGTCTTTGCTCAGTCCTGCTTGCCGCCGCCGAACATGATCTCGTCCCAGCTCGGAACCGAAGCCCGGCCCCTGCTCTTCTTCACCGGGCGTCGGGCGGGGGGCTCGTCCTCGGCGGGGTCGTGGTCGGCGTCGAGGGCCGCGGCATCGGCGGCCTCCTCGATGAGCTCGTGCTCGAGCTCGGGCTGTGCGCCGGGCTCGACATCGAGGAAGGCCTCGACCGGCTGCTCCATGGTGAGCTCGAAATCGTCCGCGGCGGGCGGCGCTGCCTCGGCCTTCGACTCCTTGACGAGCTCGAGCGCGTCGTCACCGAGCGGCAGCTCGTCCTCGGGTACGGCGCTCAGTCGCCGCTGGCGGGCGTGCTGGAGGTCGTCGCGGGTCGCGGCGGCGGCGGCGGAAGCCGCAACGGCCTCCCCGACCAGCCACCGGGCGTCCTCGTTGTCCAGGACCACGAAGTTGCCGGGGGCGTCGTAGGTGAACTGGGCGTTGCCCGACCGCTTGATGGAGGTGAACCGGGCGGTCATCGCCCAGCGACCGTCCTCGCGGCGCCACGCGTCCCACTCGACGGTGCCCGGGTCGACGTTGTGGGCGCGCAGGTGCGCGGCCACGGCGTCACCGAGGGTGCGCGCGGTGCCGGACGACTCGCCCGCTGCGCGGCGCACCGATGAGCGCTGGGCGCGCTCGGCGACGTGCTGGCGCTCGGCCAGAACCGGCCCCGCGAACGCCATGATCTTGTCGACGCTCGTCTGGGCCGCCTGGGCGACGGCCTCGGCGGTCTCGCCGGCGCGGATCCGGGCCTGGATGTCCCGGGGTCGCAATGTGCTGTCCATGGTGATCTCCAGCTGGCCTAGGCGTGCGGTGTCGCCCCGAAGGGCTGATCGGAGCCGACGATCGATGTCGAGAGTGAACTCGACCCCCGCATCGCTGACCAGCAGCAGGCGCTTGCCGTCGTCGCTCATGCCGGCGAGCGTGAGGTGCGCCATGGGGCTCTGCTTTCCTGCGACTTTCGGGTCGGCGTAGTTCTCCGGTCGGTGTCTACGGTGGGGCGAGCCTACGCCAGCGCCCCCGCTCAGCGGCGGCAGCGCGACGGCGCGCCCGGCGCTCGTCGGCCAGCGCCCGGGGCCGGTCAGTCCTCGAGCTCCACACCGACCGGCAGGGCAAAGGTGGTGGCGAAGTCGTCGAAGGTGCCAAGGTCGGACACCGTCGACTCGCAGGTCCCGGCAGGCACCGTGCAGCTGAGCAGCTCGACCGGCCCGGCCTCGTTCTTCGAGGCGATCATCACCAGAGTGGTCGCGTCGAGCCACTCGAAACCGGTGGCGAAGACCCGCCCCTGCAGGTCGAAGGACACCGGCTCGCCGCTCCGGGTGTCGAAGACCTGCGGCTCGTCGGCGTCCACGCTGACCCACCGGGCGTCGGTGGAGAAGACGGCCGTGGACCCGTAGGCGTCGCTCAGAATGACCTCGTCACCGTCGGGCCGACTGATCACTGTGCCGTCGTTGGCGGCGTCGCCCGCGTTGCCTCGTTCGACCGCGAGCGCGCCGTCCTCCGCTGCCAGGACGCCGGCGCCGGTGCCAGGGGTGGCGTTCACGACCCGGGTGGCTCCCGAGTGGAGGTCGACCGCGACCGCTCCGCGGTCGTCTCGCCAGTACGCCGTGGCGCCGTCCACTGCATAGACCTCCGTGGCACCGGGCTCCTCGAAGCGCTGCGTCTCGCCGGTCGACTGGTCGACCACCACGAACGCGGGGCGCCCGCCGCTCGGGTCGACCCAGGCGGCCAACGTTCCGTCACCGTCGGCGACGAGTCGGGGACCCTTCGACGTGATCGACCCGACCTCGGTGACCTCGCCGTCCACGGCCGAGTACACATGGCCCGTCCCGTCGGTGAAGACGTAGCCCTCGCTCGTCGAGACGTAGGCGCGGATCCTGTGGCCCAGGTCGGTAGAGGTGGTGGGCGTGTGCAGCACGCTGCCCTGCGCCCAGGTGAGGACTCGTGCCGTCACGGGGTCGTCGGCCACGAGGTCGTCGTCGCCGCCGCCGCTCCCGCCGAGCTGCGTGCTTGCGAGGGAACCGACCAGGGCCAGGGCAGCCACTCCTCCGAGCACCGAGAAGCCGCGCCGGCGCCGCACCCGTCGATCGCCGCTGCTGGTCAGGGCGTCGACATCGGGTACGGCGAAGTTGACGGTCTCGGCGCGCTCGTGCAGCAGGGTCTTCAGCTTCTCGGTCATCGGGACACCACCAGGTTGATCAGAGGGAGCAGCTCGGGGTCGTCCCCGAGCCGGTTGCGAAGTTTGGAGATGCCGGCGGACACCTGGCTCTTCACGGTGCCGACGGCGCAGCCCATCGCCTCGGCGGTCTGGGCTTCGGTCAGGTCCTCGTAGTAGCGCAGCACGATCGCCGCCCGCTGCCGCACCGGCAGCGCGAGCAGGCACTCCCAGAGAAATGCGCTGTCGGTGACCCGGTCGGCGTGCCCGGGGCTGGGCTGCTCGGGAAGGGTCTCGGTGCTGCGCTCGCTCGACCAGCGCTTGCGGCGATACCACGAGATCGCGGTCGTGGTGATCGCCCGACGGGTGTAGGCCTCGGCGTTCGCCTTGTCCCGAAGCCGGGGCCAGGCGACGTACGTCTTGGTCAGGGCTTCCTGGACCAGGTCCTGGGCGAGTCCGACGTCACCGACCATGAGATACGCCGCGCGGTGCAGGGCAGGCGATCGGGCTGCGACGAACTCGGCGAACTCGAGCTTGTCCCGGGATGGCATCAATGACCTCCATTGGGGGACGCGAACTCGCCCCTGTGCCCACCCTGACGCGATGGCGCGGCGAAAAGGTTCGGTCAGTCGCCGAGTACCTGACGAAGATAGGCGTTGGCGAAGACCCGGTCCGGGTCGAGACGGTCCCGCATCGCGAGGAACTCCGCGAAGCGGGGGTACGCCGGCGCCAGGTCGGCAGCGGTGCGGGTGTGCACCTTGCCCCAGTGCGGCCGGCCGTCGTGCGCCCGCAGGATGGGCTCCATCAGCGCGAAGTAGTCGCGGTGATCGGCACCCCGGTGTGTGTGGAACGCCAGGTAGAAGGAGTCGCGGCCCGACGCGGTCGAGAGCGGGATGTCGTCGGCCGGGGCGACCCGGATCTCCACGGGGAAGCTGATCTTGAGGTCGGACGCGTCGAGCGCTCGCCTGACCTCGCGCAACGCCTCCAGGCCGGCCGGACGCGGCACGGCGTACTCCATCTCCCGGAAGACCACGCTGCGCCGGGCCGTGAAGACGCGGTGCGGGACGTCGCTGTAGGTGCGGGCGCCCAGCAGCGAGGCGTTCATCCGGTTCATCCGCGGGATGACCCGCGGCAGCCGGTTGGCGCCGGCGGTGAGCAGGCCGAACGCGGTGTTCGACAGGAAGTCGTCGTCCAGCCACGCCCGGAACCGGCCCAACGGTTGTGCCTCGGACGGATCGGCATCGAGGCGGTTGTTGCGCTTGGTGAGCAGCCGGTCGGTGTGCGGGAACCAGTACATGTCGACGTGGTGGCTCCCCGCGACCCGCTCGTCGAACGAGCCGAGGGCTTCGTCCCACGCCATCGGCTCCTCGTGCGCCTCGAGGACGAACAGCGGTTCGACCCGGAACGTGACCTTCGTCAGAATGCCAAGAGCGCCGAGCCCGACCCGGGCAACGCCGAGGACGTCGGCGTTCTCATCGGCGGTGGCCTGCAGCACCTCACCGGTGCCGGTGACCAGCTCGAGCCCGTCGACCTGGGCGGACAGCCCGGCCGCGACTCCACCGGTGCCGTGGGTGCCCGTCGAGATCGCACCGGCCAGCGTCTGCTCGGCGATGTCGCCCATGTTGTGGAGGCTCAGTCCGAGCCGTTCGAGCTCGTCGTTGAGGGTCTTGAGGTGGGTGCCGGCGTACGCCGTCACGGTCATGGCCGCACGGTCGATCGACACGATGCCGCTCATGCGGACCGGCCTCAGCATCGTCTTCTCGGGTGCCGAGATCGCAGTGAAGCTGTGGCCGGTACCGACCATCTTCACGGTCGATCCCTCGGCCCGCGCCCGCTCCACCTCCGCCACCACGTCGGCGGTGTCGCCGGGGTCGACGACCCGCTCCGGGCGGGCGGACTCGAGCCCCGACCAGTTCGTCCACTCCACGGCGGGAGACTAGTCCGCGCGGGGGAGAACCCTCGCAGCCACGGCGGCGACGATGCCGGCGCAGATGCTGACGAGGTACGCCGCCGACGCGCCGTGGTGGTCGACGACGAGGCCGCTGATGGTGGCCCCCGGTGCCACGCCCGCGACCAGACCGGTCTGCATGATCGCCATGCCTTCGGTGAGCCGGGCCGCCGGGACCGACTGCTCGGTCAGCGACAGCGTGGCGACCATCGTGGGTGCGATGGCGATCCCGGCGACCAGCAGGGCCAGGCCCAGGAGCGGGATGGATCCGACGAAGTAGAGCGGCACCATCACGCAGGCCATCGCGAACGCGCCCCACCGGACGCGAATGGTCGGGCCGCGCTGCCAGCGGACCACGCCGGTGACGACGCCGGAGAGCAGGCTGCCCAGCGCCCACAGCGCGAGCAGACCGCCGGCGTAGGGCCGATGACCGTGCTCCTCGGCGAACGCCACGGTGGTCACCTCTGCGGCGCCGAACAGGACGCCCAGGGCCGCGCACACCGTCGCGAGCGGGATCACCGTGCGCCACGGCAGGCGGGCTCGAGGGCCATGGGACCGGTTGTGCGGGTGCGCCGGCGGCTCCGTGGACCTCTGGGCGGCGAACGCCAGGCTGCCCACGACTCCCGTCACGATCGCGGTCACCAGGCCCGCGATCGGGTGCACCGCGGTCGCCAGCACCGTGACCAGGATCGGACCGAGGAGGAACACCGCCTCGTCGGCCACTGCCTCCAGCGCGTAGGCGGTCTGCACCTCCGAGGGTGCGGCCAGCACGTGCGACCAGCGGGCCCGCACGCACGAGCCGATCTGGGGGAGCGAGGCACCGGCCAGGGCAGCGAAGACGTACGACGTGACGATCGGCCACTCACCCTCGACCGACCAGATCAGCAGCACCATCGTGACGCCGAAGCCCGCGCTCGCGAAGGACAGCACGCGCGCCTGCCCGAGACGATCGACCAGCTGGCCCTGCAGGATTGCCAGGATCGCGTTGGCCACCATGTAGGCCGCCGACACGGCCCCGGCCACGCCGTACGAGCCGGTCGCCGCGGAGACCAGCAGCACGATGCCGAGGCCCACCATCGAGATCGGCAGCCTGGCCACCAGGCCGGTGAGCGAGAACCTCAGCGCGCCGGGTACGGCCAGGATGCGGCGGTAGGACGTGAGCATCGGCATGGCTCGGCGAGAGTAGAGGCGAGGGAGGCCGACGGACCAATCGATGAGGATCCCTACGATGGGGCGCATGCACGCCGATGTCGCGCCGTACGACGCCCTGCTCCTGGTGTCGTTCGGTGGTCCCGAGGGACCCGACGATGTCGTGCCGTTCCTCGAGAACGTCACCCGCGGCCGCGACATCCCGCGAGGGCGGCTCGAGGAGGTTGGCCAGCACTACCACCTGTTCGGCGGCAGGTCGCCGATCAACGACCAGAACCGGGCGCTGCTGGCGGCGCTGCGGGCCGACCTGGCCGAGGCCGGGATCGACCTTCCGGTCTACTGGGGCAACCGCAACTGGGACCCCTATCTGGTTGACACGATCCGCCAGATGGCGGCCGACGGAGTGCGCCGGGCAGCCTGCCTGATGACGAGCGCGTACTCGTCGTACTCGAGCTGCCGGCAGTACCGCGAGGACCTCGCCGAGGCCGTCGCCGGTGTCGAGGGAGCCCCCGAGCTCGACAAGCTGCGCCACTACTTCAACCATCCGGGGTTCGTGGAGTCCATGGTCGACGCCACCCTCGCTGCGCTGGCCGACCTGCCCGACGCCGAGAGGGACGGCGCCCACCTCGCGTTCGTCACCCACTCGATCCCGACCTCGATGAACGACGCGAGCGGGCCGGACGGCGGCGCCTACGTCGCCCAGCACCTCAGTGTTGCGGCGGAGGTGGTCACCCGGGTCCTCCAGGAGACCGGCCGGGACCACCCGTTCGACCTCGTGTTCTGCTCGCGCTCCGGTGCTCCCCGGGTCCCCTGGCTGGAGCCGGACATCAACGACCACCTGCAGGAACAGCACGACCGCGGCGTCCCTGCGGTCGTGATGGTCCCCATCGGGTTCGTCTCGGACCACATGGAAGTGATCTACGACCTCGACACGGAGGCGATGCTCACCGCCGAGAAGCTCGGGCTGGCCGTTCGGCGTGCGGCCACCGCCGGCACGGACCTCCGCTTCGTGCGCGCGATCCGCGACCTGCTGCTCGAGCGCTCGGCGGTCGAACGGGGAGAGGAGGTGGCCCGCAACGCGGCGGGCAGCCTGCCGCCCTCGTGGGACCGCTGCCCGGTTGGTTGCTGCCCCAACCCCCGCGGTGAGCGGCCCGCACTGTGCGGGGCGTGAGGCGCAGATGAGCGAGGACCTCAGCGACGTCGCGCTCCATGCCGCTCGAGCGGCAGCAGAGCTGGTCCGCGGCCGGGCGTCTCGCGGCGTCGTGGTCGCGGCCACCAAGACCAGCGACGTCGACGTCGTCACCGAGGCCGACCGGGCCAGCGAGGTGCTGATCCGCGACGAGATCCGGGACCGCCGCCCCGACGACGCGTTCCTGGGGGAGGAGGGTTCCGACGAGTCCGGCACCTCCGGCGTCCGCTGGATCATCGACCCCATCGACGGCACTGTGAACTTCCTCTACGGCATCCCGCAGTACGCCATCTCGATCGCCGCCGAGCTGAACGGCGAGGTCGTCGCGGGCGTGGTGCTGAACGTCGCGACCGGCACGGAGTACGTCGCACGCGAGCAGCCGGGCGGCACCGTGGTGGCGCTGCGTGACGGCGAGTCCATCGCCGTACGCTCCCCGGCACCGTTGTCGCAGCGGCTCGTCGCCACCGGGTTCTCCTACGACCGCGACCTGCGCGTGCTCCAGGCGCGGGCGCTGGTCCGCCTGATCCCGCAGGTTCGCGACATCCGGCGCCTCGGATCCTGTGCGCTGGACCTCTGCCACGTCGCCGAGGGCGCGGTGGACGCCTACGTGGAGGAGGGCGTCAACCTCTGGGACCACGCCGCCGGCGGATTCATCGCCCGGGCCGCCGGAGCACGCAGTGAGCTGACCGTGGGCGTGGGCGGGAAGACCCTGCTGGTGTGTGCGCCGGCACACGGGTTCGACGAGTTCCGGTCGGCCGTGGTCAATGCCGGGTACGCTGCGTCGCCACCGGCCGAAACTGGGGAATAGCGCCGCTGCCCTGTGCGTTCACGCGTCACATGCCGGACCGGTGTACACGAGCCGGGACCGATGGTGCACAATCTGGCGCCGACGGCACACGCAGCCTCTCTTCCGGGGCGCGGCACCGGCACGACACGTTTGAGGGGAGTGAGCGACGCATGGCGACGGACTACGACGCACCGCGCAAGAACGAGGAAGACCAGTCCGAGGAGAGCATCGAGGAGCTCAAGGCGCGTCGCCACGACAAGAACTCCGGCAAGGTCGACGAGGACGAGGCGGAGGCCGCTGAGTCCTTCGAGCTGCCCGGCGCCGATCTGTCGCACGAGGAGCTCGCAGTCGAGGTGAAGCCCAAGCAGGAGGACGAGTTCACCTGCATGAGCTGCTTCTTGGTCCACCACCGCAGTCAGTTGGCGGACCCGAAGAAGATGATCTGCAAGGACTGTTCCTGAGCGAAGGCGCAGTACGCAGTAAGTAAAGGAGAGGCCGCAACCCCCCGGGGTTGCGGCCTTTGTCTTGCCCGTGGTGCGACTCCGCGGGCTACTGACCGTCCTTCTGCAGCTCCGGGGGCAGGTGCCCGGTGGACCGTTGGTAGTACGACGCCGCGCGACGCTGGGCGAGCATCCGCGCCAGGGCGACGAAGGCGCCGGTCACGGCCGCCCAGGAGACGGCCTCCCAGAGCTCGATGTCCGGGTCGGCGGGGTTCTCGGGCGGCTTCTTGCCCGTGGCGACCTGCCAGGACTTGTCGAGGGCCTTGCGCGTCAGGGCAGCGGCGCCGAGCGCTGTGACGAGGGAGAACGCCGACCAGACCTTGGATCCAGATGCCATGGCTGAACCCTACCCAGAGAAACCGGTGCTCATTCGGCCGGAGCGGTGAGCTCGGTGAGCACCCGGGCGAGCTCGTCGGGTCGGCGCGAGCTGATCAGCCAGTACGGCGTGCGGTCGGCCGGGTCGGTGATCTCGACCCTGACCGCGCGCTTGAGGTAGGGGCGCAGCAACAGGAAGGCCCGTGCGTCGGCCTGGACCCCGGCGACGCGTCGAGTCGCCTCGGCGTCGAGCGCCTCGGCCCGGCCCAGGTGGGCCGCGGAGATCCGGGCCCGGCCGGCCTGCAGGACGCCGTCGGCGATGGTGATCCGGGCGGAGCCGTAGGACACCATCAGGAACACCAGCAGTCCGACGGCAAGGGTCGTCACGACCCAGGCGACGACACCGGGAACGGCCACCACCACGGCCAGCCACAGACTGGCCACGAGCATCGTCCCCTGCACCCACCATCGCAGCGGCACGCCGAGACGCTCGTCGTACTCCGGTCGGGCGTCCACGGGGCATAGCCTCCCATCCACCGCGACGCCGTTAGGGTCCGGGTCATGGAGATCCAGGTCGTCCGACTCGACCCCGACCTGCCGCTGCCGGCGTACGCGCATCCCGGCGACGCCGGCGCCGACCTGCTTGCGGCTGTCGACGTCGTGCTGACGCCGGGGGAGCGGGCGCTGGTGCCCACCGGGGTCTCGATCGCCCTGCCCGACGGGTTCGTGGCGCTCGTGCACCCGCGCTCAGGGCTCGCCGCGCGGCACGGCCTGTCGATCGTGAACACGCCAGGAACCGTGGATGCGGGCTACCGGGGAGAGATCAAGGTGCTCCTGATCAACCACGACCCGGACGAACCGATCGAGCTGCGCCGCGGCGACCGGATCGCCCAGCTGGTGATCCAGCGCTTCGAACGGGCCAGCTTCGTGGAGGTGAGCGAACTCCCCGAGTCTCCCCGTGGCGTCGGGGGCTACGGTTCTACCGGAGGGTTCGGTCGTGCCTGACCGCCCACAGTCAGCACACTGGTCAGCGTCTGGTCAGCATCAAGGGAGTAGTTCGTGAAGTTCCGCCGCAAGTCCGCCGACCCCGACCTCTCCGCGGAGGACCCGGGCGCCGAAGCGGTCGAGGAGCAGGCCAGTGGCCCGCTCGACGCCGGGGACCTGCCCGACGACGGGATCGTGCGGGTCGACCTGGGGTCCCTGCTCATCGAGCCGGAGCCCGGTCGCGAGCTGCGGCTCCAGGTCGACGAGAAGAGCGGCGAGGTCCAGGCCGTCGTGCTGGCCGGCCCCGACGGCGCCCTCGAGCTGCGCGCCTTCGCGGCCCCCCGCAACGGGGACCTGTGGTCGGACTCCAAGCGCCAGATGGCAGCCGAGATCTCCCAGCGGGGTGGCACCGCCACCGAGCGCGAGGGTCGTTTCGGCACCGAGCTCGTCTGCCAGGTGCCGGTCTCGCGTCCCGACGGGACGGCCGCGACCCAGCCGTCCCGGATCATCGGGATCAACGGCCCGCGCTGGTTCCTGCGGGCGAACCTCCTCGGCCAACCGGCCACCGATCCCGAGGGCTCCGGCGCGTGGGAGGACACGATCGCCAAGGTCGCCGTACGCCGCGGCGAAGGCGCCGTGCCCCCCGGCGAGCCGCTGCCGGTGGTGCTGCCGGAGAACGCCCGCCGCGTCGACCCGCCGACCGCCTGACCATGCCCGAGAAGAGCCGGCTGCGACGCAGCATCAGCAAGTGGGCGAGCAGCTCTGACCACTACGCGCGCGACCTCCGACGCACCTACGCCGACTCCGGTCTCGACACCATCGCGGAGGCGCCCGACCGCGAGATGGTGCGGCTGCGCGGCACCCTGCGCACCGTGACGCTGCGACCGCGCGGCGGCGTACCCGCCCTCGAGGCCGAGCTGTTCGACGGCTCGGGTGTGATCACGATCGTCTGGTTGGGTCGGCGGCGGATCGCGGGCATCGCGCCCGGCCGCTCGATGGAGGTCCAGGGCAGGATCGGTGCCCACGACGGCACCCGCATCCTCTACAACCCGCGCTACGAGCTGATGCCGTGACCGAGTCCGCCGAACCTGCTGTCCGGCCGGCCTCCGTGGAGACGGTGGAGGCCGTGGTCCGCGCCCAGCTCGCCAAGGCTCTGGGTGGTCGCCGGGGCATGGTCGAGGCCGCGGTGCCCACGCTCCTGTTCACGCTCATGTGGCTGTCCACGCGTGAGCTCCGCCTGGCCCTGATCGTCAGTGTCGCGGCAGCGGTGGTGCTGTTGCTGGTCAGGATCGTGCAACGGTCCACGCTCCAGTTCTGCCTCAACGCCCTGTTCGGCATCGGCATCGGGTGGCTGTTCGTGCACATCGCGGCCAGTCGCGGCGGAAGCGCCGACGACCAGGCGTTGGCCTACTTCCTGCCGGGCCTGATCTACAACACCGGCTACACGGTGGTGATGGCCCTGACCTGCGTCGTCGGCTGGCCGCTTGTCGGCTTCATGGTCGGCAGCGTCACCGGTGACCCCACCGCGTGGCACCAGGACCGCCAGGTCGTGAAGCTGTGCACGTTGCTGACCTGGCTGCTCGTGCTGCCGTGTCTCGTGCGGGTGCTGGTGCAGGGTCCGCTCTGGTTGGCCGGATCGCACGGCGGGCTCGACGCAGGCACGGCCGTGGCCGCGCTCGGCGTGGCGAAGATCGCCCTCGGCTGGCCGCTCCAGCTCGCGGCGCTGGGCTCGATGGCCTGGGTGCTGGGCCGCGGACACACGCCGATCGAACCCTCGGTCGGGCAGACGGCCTGAGCCGGCTAGTCCCCGCGGCTGGACGGGTGACCGGACGGGTGGTTGGACGGCGCCAGCAGGCGTTCCAGCTCGTCCTCGCCGTCGGCCGGGACGACGAACAGCAGCTCGTCACCCGACTCGATCGGCTGCTCAGGGTCGGGCACGTAGACCTGGCCGTCGCGCAGGATCGTGACGAGCGCGCAGTTCTCGGGCAGCGGGATCAGGCCCGCCGGTTTGCCGACGTACGGCGAGTCCGTGGGCAGTGTCATCTCGACGAGGTTGGCGTTGCCCTGACGGAACGTGAACAGCCGGACCAGGTCGCCGACCGTGACTGCCTCCTCCACGAGCGCGGACATGATCCGCGGGGTCGAGACATTGACGTCGACGCCCCAGGCCTCGGTGAACAGCCACTCGTTGTTGGGGTGGTTGACCCGGCCGACGGTGCGGGGGACCCCGAACTCCGTCTTGGCGAGCAGTGAGGTGACGAGGTTGGCCTTGTCGTCACCAGTGGCGGCGATGACCACGTCGCACTTGTCGAGCCGGGCCTCCTCGAGAGAGGACAGCTCGCAGGAGTCGGCCAGCAGCCATTCGGCGTCGGCGACCCGCTCCGGCTTGATCGAGGCGGGGTTCTTGTCGATCAGCAGGACCTCGTGCCCGTTCTGGATGAGCTCGCGGGCGATCGAGCGTCCGACCGCGCCGGCTCCGGCGATGGCGACCCTCATCGTTCTTCGGGGTCCCTGCGGGATCGAGAGCGCGGCGAGCGATCTCGTGGGGTGTTCATCTAGCTCTCCTCCGGGCCGGCATCGATGACCTTGTAGGCGCGTGCGGCATTCTCCTCGCGCATCACGAGGTGCAGGAGGTCGCCTTCCTGGATCACGCTCTCGCGAGTGGGCAGGGTGCCCTCGCCGAGCCGGTCGATCCAGGCGATCCGGCAGCTCGACTGCATCTGGAAGTCCACGGTGCGGTGGCCGACCCACTGCTCGGGAGCCGGCACCTGGTCCACCCGGATGGTGCCCGACGGGTCGCGGAAGTCCGGCTCCGCACCGGCCGGCTGGATCCGCCGGAGGATCTGGTCGGCGGTCCACTTGACCGTCGCCACGGTCGTGATGCCGAGCCGCTGGTAGACCTCGGCACGTCCGGGGTCGTAGATGCGGGCCACGACCTGCTGGATCCCGAACGTCTCACGGGCGACACGCGCGGCGATGATGTTGGAGTTGTCACCCGACGAGACGGCGGCGAACGCGTCGGCGCGGCGGATGCCGGCCTTCGCGAGCACTTCCTGGTCGAAGCCGTAGCCGGTGACCTTGTCACCGTTGAAGTCCGGGCCCAGGCGGCGGAATGCGTCGGGCTCGCTGTCGATGACCGAAACCGTGTGGTTGCGCTCCTCGAGGCTGCGGGCAAGCGTCGAGCCGACACGGCCACAGCCCATGATCACAACGTGCACGGCGCCACCGTATCGCTGAACCGGCGTCGGCTCGCGCTAGCCTTCCTGCTCGTGGGTGTCGGTGACGTTTCCAAGCGGATCCTGCTGGGACGCAAGCTGCGCAGTTCCCAGCTGGGCGAGACACTCCTCCCCAAACGGATCGCACTGCCCGTCTTCGCCTCGGACGCGCTGTCGTCGGTCGCCTATGCGCCCGACGAGGTCTTCATCATGTTGTCCCTGGCGGGCGCCTCGGCGTACGTCTGGTCCTGGAAGATCGCGATCGCCGTCGCCCTCGTGATGGCGGCCGTGATCGCGTCCTACCGGCAGACCGTGCACGCCTACCCGAGCGGCGGGGGCGACTACGAGGTGGCCACGGTCAACCTGGGCGCGACGGCCGGAGTGACGGTCGCCAGCGCGCTCCTGGTCGACTACGTGCTGACCGTCGCGGTGTCGATCTCGTCGGGTGCGCAGTACGCCGCCGGTGCGATCCCGGCGCTCAACGGCCACGAGGCGGTCTTCGCGTCGGTGCTGGTCCTGGTGCTGATGGCGATCAACCTGCGCGGCATCCGGGAGTCGGGCACGTTCTTCGCCTTCCCGACCTACGCGTTCATGGTCTCGATCCTGGGGATGTGCGCCTACGGCCTGCTCCGATTGGCCGGCGGCGACCTGCCGAACGTCGAGAGCGCGAACCTGCACATCACCCCCGACCCCGCCGTGGGGAGCTCAGGCTCCCTCACCACCATCGCGCTGCTCTTCCTGCTGGCGCGCGCCTTCTCGTCGGGCTGCGCGGCGCTGACCGGTGTGGAGGCGATCTCGAACGGCGTACCCGCCTTCCAGCGTCCCAAGAGCAAGAACGCGGCGACGACGCTGTTCCTGCTCGGCCTGATCGCGATCTCGATGATGGTGAGCATCATCGTGCTCGCCAAGCAGATGGGGCTGAGGTACGTCGATCCCCACGACTTCGACCGGCTCACCCTTGACGGGAAGGCACTCCCGGCGAACTTCGACCAGAACCCGGTGATCGCCCAGATCGCGAAGGCGGTCTTCAACGACTTCTCGCCGGGCTTCTACTTCGTGGTGACCGTCACCGGCATCATCCTGGTGCTCGCCGCCAACACGGCGTTCAACGGCTTTCCGGTGCTGGGCTCGATCCTCGCCAAGGACGGCTATGCACCTCGGGCACTCGGGTCCCGGGGGGACCGGCTCGCCTATAGCAACGGCATCGTCTTCCTCGCGATCATGGCGATCATCCTGATCCTCGCCTTCGACGCCCAGGTGACCCGGCTGATCCAGCTCTACATCGTGGGCGTGTTCGTGTCGTTCAACCTCAGCCAGCTCGGCATGATCCGGCACTGGACGAGGCACCTCAAGACGGAGAAGGACGGTGCGGTGCGGCGCCGGATGATGCGCTCGCGGGTCATCAACGCCGTCGGCCTGACGTTCACCGCCGTGGTGCTGGTGATCGTCCTGATCACCAAGTTCCTGGCGGGTGCCTGGATCACGATCCTCGCGATGATCTTCTTCTTCCTGATCATGCAAGGCATCCACCGCCACTACGCACTCGTGTCCGACGAGCTCGCCGCCGACGAGGATGACAAGGTCATGCCCACCCGGGTGCACGCGATCGTCCTGGTCTCGAAGCTCCACAAGCCCACGCTGCGCGCGCTCGCGTTCGCCAAGGCGACCCGGCCCAACGTGCTGGAGGGTGTCTACGTCGCGACCGACGCAGACGCCACGAACCGGCTCCTGGAGGAGTGGGACGAACGAAACCTCGGCGTACCGCTGAAGGTGCTGCACTCGCCGTACCGCGAGCTGATCAAGCCGATCGTCGAGTACGCCACGGAGATCAAGCAGGCCAACCCGCGCGGGGTGGTCGCGGTCTACATCCCCGAGTACGTCGTGGGTCGTTGGTGGGAGCAGCTGCTCCACAACCAGACCGCCCTGCGGCTCAAGGGCCGACTGCTGTTCACGCCCGGCGTGATGGTGACGTCGGTTCCGTACCAGCTGCGGTCGTCGCAGATCGCCCGCGAGCGCGAGCTGCGCGACGAGTTCCGCGTCCGACCCGGCGACCTGCGCCGCGGCCAGGTCGACGAGCGTCCGAAGGATCGACAGGTCCCACGATGACCAGGCGCACACGCCAGCGCCAACCCCGCGGCGCCTCGCGCGTGGGCACCCGGTTCGAGGCTGTGGTCGGTCCCATCGCGCACGGCGGGCACTGCATCGTGCGCCTGCCCGAGGGTTCCGACTCCCCGGCGGCCTCCCGGGTGGTCTTCACCCGCCACGCGATCCCGGGAGAGCTGGTGGTGGTCGAGATCACCGAGGGCACCGATGGTGACCGGTTCTGGCGCGGGGACGCGGTCGAGATCCTCGAGCCGTCGCCCGACCGGGTGACCCCGCCGTGCATGTATGCCCGCCCCGGTCTCTGCGGCGGCTGCGATCTCCAGCACGTGGCGCTGGCCAGCCAGCGCGACCTCAAGGCCGACGTCGTGCGCGAGCAGCTGGTGCGGCTCGCCGGGCTCGACCCGCACGACAAGCTCCTGTTCGGGCTCACCGTCGAACAGGTGCCCGGCGACTCCCCGGAGAGCGATGCCGGCCTGCGCTGGCGCACCAGGATGCAGTACGTCGCGCTGCCGAATGGCGCCCGTGGCCTCCGGGAGCACCGCTCACGCAACGTGGTCGAGATCGAGGACTGCCTGATCGCGCACCCCGACGCGCGGGAGGTCGTCACCGACGGCCCGGCCGACCTGCCGCCGGTCGAGGAGACCGTCGTGACGCGGACCGGCACCCACACGTTCGCGGTCGACCCCGACGGGTTCTGGCAGGTGCATCCGGGTGCTCCGCGGCTTCTGGTCGAGACCGTCCTCGACCTCCTCCGCCCGCAGCCGGGGGAGCGTGCGCTGGACCTCTACTCCGGAGTCGGCCTGTTCGCGCGCTTCCTGTCCGAGGCGGTCGGCGACTCCGCACGGGTGGTCGCCGTCGAGGGGGACCGGGCCGCGACCCGGCACGCCGCCCGCAACCTGGCCGACCGCCAGAAGGTCGAGGTCGCCTGGGGATCGGTCGACCGCGTGCTGGCCACGTCGTACGACGAGCCGTTCGACGTGGTCGTGCTCGACCCGCCGCGCGAGGGAGCCCGCCGCACGGTCGTCGAGCAGATCGTGGACCGGGCCCCACGCGCAGTGGCCTACGTCGCCTGCGATCCCGCCGCCCTGGCCCGCGACGTCGCAACCTTCCGCGAGCTGGGCTACGACCTGACCAGGCTGCGAGCCTTCGACCTGTTCCCGATGACGCACCACGTCGAATGCGTGGCGCTGCTGGAGCGCACGCCGCGTTGACCTCGAGTGCACTCGGCGACGAGGTTTGAGTGCTGGCAATGCGCCTTGACGTCATGTATCTTGATATCAAGACAAACTGCGGCTGCGAATTAGGCCTGCCTTACTACCCCGGCCGACCGGGGCGGCGGCAAGATGGCTGGAGCAGCGCAGACGGCACCGCAGACGGCGGACGAGCACTCAACGAGGAGATGACTGATGGCCAGTCAGGACAGCTTCGGTGCCAAGGGCACCCTGGACGTGGACGGCAAGTCCTACGAAATTTTTCGCCTGGATGCGGTGACGGGCGAGGGCCTCGACGTCGCGGGCCTTCCGTTCAGCCTGAAGGTCCTGCTGGAGAACCTCCTGCGCACCGAGGACGGTGCGGACATCACCGCGGACGACATCCGGGCCATCGCCGGCTGGGACGCTGACGCGGACCCGAGCAAGGAGATCCAGTTCACGCCGGCACGCGTGATCATGCAGGACTTCACGGGCGTCCCGTGCGTCGTCGACCTCGCCACGATGCGTGAGGCGATGGCCGACCTCGGCGGCGACCCGTCGAAGATCAACCCGCTCGCGCCGGCCGAGATGGTCATCGACCACTCCGTGATCGCCGACGTCTTCGGCACCCCCGAGGCGTTCGAGCGCAACGTCGAGATCGAGTACGAACGCAACCGCGAGCGCTACCAGTTCCTGCGCTGGGGCCAGGGCGCGTTCGACGACTTCAAGGTCGTCCCGCCCGGCACCGGCATCGTGCATCAGGTCAACATCGAGCACCTGGCCCGCACGATCTTCACCCGTGAGGTCGATGGCGAGCTTCTGGCGTATCCCGACACCTGCGTCGGCACCGACTCCCACACCACGATGGTCAACGGCATCGGCGTGGTCGGCTGGGGCGTGGGTGGCATCGAGGCCGAGGCCGCCATGCTCGGGCAGCCGGTGTCCATGCTGATCCCGCGCGTGGTCGGCTTCAAGCTCAACGGCGACCTGCCCGAGGGCGCCACCGCCACCGACCTGGTGCTCACGATCACCGAGATGCTGCGCAAGCACGGCGTGGTCGGCAAGTTCGTCGAGTTCTACGGACCCGGGGTCTCGGTGCTGCCACTGGCGAACCGCGCCACGATCGGCAACATGAGCCCGGAGTTCGGCTCCACCATCGCGGTCTTCCCGATCGACGAGGAGACCACGAAATACCTCAAGCTCACCGGTCGGAGCCAGGAGCAGCTCGCGCTGGTCGAGGCCTACGCCAAGGAGCAGGGCCTCTGGCACGACCCCGAGGCCGAGCCCCGCTTCTCCGAGAAGCTCGAGCTCGACCTGGCCACCGTCGTACCGTCGCTTGCTGGTCCGAAGCGTCCCCAGGACCGGGTCTCGCTGTCCGACGCCAAGGAGTCGTTCCGCGGTGCGCTCATGGACTACGTCGACGAGTCCGACGACGAGAACGGGTACGACGAGGCGGTCGCCGAGTCCTTCCCCGCGTCCGACCCGCCCTCGAACGGCCACGGCGAGGCCCCGCCGAAGGAGTTCGTCTCCGCGGCCCCGGCCGACGGCGGTCGCCCGAGCAACCCCGCGATGGTCACGCTCGAGGACGGCACCAAGTTCGAGCTCGACCACGGCGCGGTCACGATCGCGGCCATCACGTCGTGCACCAACACCTCCAACCCCTCGGTCATGATCGGGGCGGCCCTGCTGGCCAAGAAGGCTGTCGAGAAGGGCCTCTCGAGCAAGCCCTGGGTCAAGACGACGCTGGCGCCCGGCTCCAAGGTCGTGTCCGACTACTACGAGAAGTCCGGCCTGACGCCGTACCTCGACAAGCTCGGGTTCAACCTGGTCGGCTACGGCTGCACGACCTGCATCGGCAACTCCGGCCCGCTCATCCCCGAGGTCAGCCAGGCCGTCAACGACAACGACCTTGCGGTCGTCTCGGTGCTGTCGGGCAACCGCAACTTCGAGGGCCGGATCAACCCCGACGTCAAGATGAACTACCTCGCGTCCCCGCCGCTGGTCGTCGCCTACGCGCTGGCCGGCTCGATGGACGTCGACCTGTTCAACGACCCGCTGGGCCAGGACGAGGGAGGCAACGACGTCTTCATGAAGGACATCTGGCCGACCGCGAAGGAGATCGAGGACGTGATCGCGACCGCGATCACCTCCGAGATGTTCACGACCGACTACGCCGACGTGTTCGCCGGCGACGCGCAGTGGCAGTCCCTGCCGACTCCCGAGGGCAAGACGTTCGCCTGGGACGAGGACTCGACGTACGTCCGGAAGCCTCCGTACTTCGACGGCATGCCCGACGAGCCGGAGCCCGTCACCGACATCGAGGGCGCGCGGGTGCTGCTCAAGCTCGGTGACTCGGTCACGACCGACCACATCAGCCCGGCCGGTGCCATCAAGAAGGACTCGCCCGCCGGCAAGTACCTCGCCGAGCACGGCGTCGAGCAGCGTGACTTCAACTCCTACGGATCGCGCCGCGGCAACCACGAGGTGATGATCCGCGGCACGTTCGCAAACATCCGGCTACGCAACCAGCTGGCGCCCGGCACCGAGGGTGGCTTCACCCGCGACCTCACCCGCGACGGCGAGGTCACGTCGGTCTTCGAGGCGTCGGAGAACTACCTCGCCGCGGGCACCCCGCTGGTCGTCCTGTCCGGCAAGGAGTACGGCTCGGGCTCGTCGCGTGACTGGGCCGCGAAGGGGACGGCACTGCTGGGCGTCAAGGCCGTCATCGCCGAGTCCTACGAACGGATCCACCGCTCGAACCTGATCGGCATGGGTGTGCTCCCGTTGCAGTACCCCCAAGGCGAGAACGCCGAGTCGCTGGGCCTGACCGGCGAGGAGACGTTCTCGATCACGGGAGTCACGGCACTCAACGACGGCACGACGCCGAAGACGGTGAAGGTGCAGGCCAACGACGTGGAGTTCGACGCGGTCGTCCGCATCGACACCCCGGGTGAGGCCAACTACTACCGCAACGGCGGCATCATGCAGTTCGTGCTGAGGAACCTCCGCAAGGCCTGAAGGCCGAATCGTGTCCGCCCCACGCTCCCGTACGGCCACGGCGACCCTCGTCGTCGTGGCCTGGGTGGCGGTTCTCGGGGTGGTCCTCGTAGTCGGCTGGCTCATCACGCACCCGTTGCGCTCGTCGGTGGACCCCTGGGACAACGACGTGTCCCGCTGGTTCGCCGGCCAGCGCACGGGTTCGCTGAACACCCCGGCCGAGGTCGGCACGTTCCTGGGCGAGACAGTCGTGGGGATGAGCGTGGCGCTGGTCGCCGCTCTGGGCTTCTCCTGGTGGCAGCGGTCGTTCCTGCCGGCGATCTTCTTCGCGCTGCTCACCGCGGGCATCGGCGGCTTCTACTTCGTCGCCACCCACCTCGAGTCGCGGCGACGTCCGCCGGTCCGGATCCTCGATCCCGGTCTGGTGCCCGACGCCAGCTATCCGTCCGGCCACGTGGCGACGGCGACCGCGGCGTACGGCGGGATCGTCGTGCTTGCATGGGTCTGCGCCTGGAGCGCTCGCCGATGGGTTTGGGTGCTGCTGGCGCTGCCGGCGTTCGTGCTGCTCGCCCGGCTCTACCAGGGGGCGCACCACCTCACCGACGTGCTGACCAGCGTCGTCTACACCGCGGTCTGGATGAGCGTGCTCGCCAGGTTGCTCCTGTGCCACGCTGTCGGCCATGATCCGGCGCACGGTGACAGCGGTGGTCGTGCTGGGCCTGCCCCTCGTGGTGGCGGCCTGCGGGGGCGGTGACAACAGCGCCGATCCCCAGGTGCCCGCGACCGTGACCGTCACGCAGTCGGCCTCGTCGACGACGACGTCGATCCCCTCGGACGGAGTCGCGACGTTGCCGACCGACCTGCCGTCGATCCAGCTGCCGACGGTCGCCTTCCCGGGGTCGTCGGCACCCACGCCCGACCCCTCGGCCAACGTGTCGCGGCCGCCGCGGACCTATCTCCAGGCTCTCGAGCACATCTCGGCCGCCGAGGCGGAGCACGCCTCCTTCGAGCAGAAGAACCGGTGGATCACGCCATCGGGCAACATCTACTGCGTCCTCGGTGGCGGCCCGAGCCCGCCGAGCTGCGAGATCGGAGCGGGAGCGATCCGTGACCCAGCCGTGTGCCGTGGTGCGCCGACGCCGTTCGTGGGTCGGCTCGAGATCCGCCACGGGCGGGCCCGGGCGGTCTGCAACACCGACACGATCCGCGGCCCCGGGGTCGCGCCCACCATCGGCTACGGCACCGTGGTCGGCAACGCCGCGGTCATCTGCGTCTCGGAGGAGATCGGCGTGACGTGCATCAGCACCTCGTTCGGTGGCGGTTTCTTCCTGCGCCGGGGTGAGTACCTCATCTTCAACAACGGCTGAACCCGCGCGTCGTCAGGTAGGAACCGCTGGATACGGTTCGACCATGATCGTGGCGTTCAGCATCAGTCCCAGCACCGGCGACGAGACGGGCGGCGTCTCCGAGGCGGTGGCTGCTGCCGTGCGCGTCGTCAGGGAGTCCGGCCTGCCCCATGAGACCAATGCGATGTTCACCAACATCGAGGGGGAGTGGGACGAGGTGATGGCCGTGGTCAAGCGCGCCGTCGACGTCGTGGCCGAGGTCTCGCCACGGGTCGGGTTGGTGCTCAAGGCCGACATCCGTCCGGGTTTCGACGGTCAGCTCACGGCCAAGGTCGAACGCGTCGAGCGCCTCCTGGAGAGCTGATGTCGACGCTCCTCCCGCCGGGTCCGCCGCCGGGCAGCCCGCCGCCGGGACCCCCGGCGCAGGACGAGCGCAACCCGGCGCCGCTGGTGATAGCCGGGATTGCGGCGGTGCTCGTGATCGCCCTGGCAATCGGCGTCCCGATCGCCCTGCGGTCCGATCCGGAGCCTGCCGGGCCGGCCAACCTGGACGCCGTCAAGGTCTACGGCGACCTCGGCAACGCGCACACCATCGAGGACGTGGACTACCCGCAGGTCCCGCCGGTCGGCGGGCCGCACGACCCGGTCTGGCTCGACTGCGGGACCTACACGGAGCCGGTCCGTGACGAGAACGCGGTGCACGACCTCGAACACGGCGGCATCTGGTTGACCTACGGCGCAGCGGTCGACGAGGACGACGTCACGGCGATGGCGGCGAAGCTCGGCCACAACTCGATCGTGTCGCCGTACGACGGGCTCCCGTCGCCCGTGGTCGTCACGGTGTGGGGACGCCAGCTCGAGCTCGACGGTGCCGATGACCCCCGGCTGGGGCTCTTCCTGGCGGCGTACGGCGACGGGCACACCGCCCCGGAGCCGTTCGCGTCGTGCGCCGGGGGCACGCAGGATCCCGGCGGCGGGGGCGGCGCCAGCAGCGGTAGCGGCGCGAACGTCTGACTCAGGAGCCGGGGGAGCGCAGCGCCTGAAGCTGCGTCTCGCTGTCCTGGAAACCGAGCTCGCGGTAGATCCGGATCGCCTGGTAGTCCGGGTCCGCGACGATCACCAGGGTCCGGGCGCCGAAGCAGTCGAGGGCGTGCTCGCCGGCCATGTGGACGAGGGTCCCTGCCAGTCCGCGGCCCCGCGCCTCCGGGTGTGTCTCGACGTCCTGGTAGCGAGCCAGCTGGTCACCGGCTCTGAAGATGCCAAGTCCGGAGAGCATCGCCCCGGACTCGAACGCACCGAGCCAGGCGCCCGCACCGCTGTCCACCAGTCGTCTCTCGGCAGCCGCGCGCCGCCGGGTGAACTCCTCGCCGCCGTGGCCGAGGTTGTCGCCGTAACAGGCAAGAGACAGCGTCACGCGCTGCTCCCAGTCGTCCTCGGACTCGAGGAGTCGGATCGTCACACCGAGGGTCGGGCGAGCCGGCGGGAGGACATCCTCCGCCGTCATCACCGTCGACGCCTCGATCTCGAATCCCACGTCGGCCAGTGCCTGCAGATCGGCCGGCTTTCCAGCCGGAGCGTCGACGCCGATGCTGACGTGCCTCGCGTCCGGGAACGCCTCGGCGAACACGTCGAGCCAACGGGGTACGTCGCGTCGCAGCGGCGCCCGGCGCAGCAGCAGGAAGTTGCCCCAGTAGAAGTTGGGGTTCGCGAGTGTGCGGACGACGACGTGCGTGGGAAGGTGCTCGACGGTGCTGCCCGAGAGCTCCAACAGGCCGAGATCGCTGCGCCACGCGCGGGACAGGACCTCCATGCGGGGACGCTATCGGTCGGATGGCACGCTCGCATCATGGAGTCTGAGACGAAGCGTTATCGCACCGGTGCCGACGAGCGGGTCCTCGACCTAACTCGAGACTGCGCTGACTTCGTGGCGGGCCGAGGTGACGGGCTGCTCCACGTGTTCGTGCCGCACGCCACCGCCGGCATCGCGATCCTCGAGACGGGTGCGGGAAGCGACGACGACCTCCTGAACGCGCTCGGCGACCTGCTCCCGGCCGACGACCGCTGGCGGCACCGGCACGGCAGCGCCGGCCACGGCCGCTCCCACGTGATGCCGGCGTTCCTCGCGCCGTACGCCTCGGTGCCCGTGCTCGACGGCCGGCTTGCCCTCGGCACCTGGCAGAGCGTGTGCCTGGTCGACCTCAACGTCGACAACCCCGAGCGCGAGGTGCGCCTGTCGTTCCTGGTCGGCTGAGGAGGAGGACCGGGTCGAACAGGTGTTCGATTCTGGCGTACGCTCGAACCATGCCGAACCACGTCGCTCCGCCCGGCTGGCCCCGCCAGGTCCGGCCACCCGATGCCCCCGACTGGGAGCGGACCGCCGAGAACTGGATGCTCGACATCACGCCGCCGGAGTACCGCTCCTATCCCGCTCTTCGACGACACGTCGTCGTCCTCGCCCGCTTCGCGGTGCTGCACGTCGAGGCGAGCCAGGCGGCCTGCAAGCGCGGACTGAGCGAGGCGCGTGCGGAGCTGCGTGACGTGGCCGCCCTCGACGTCGTCGACGCCGCGGTCGAGACGTGGCTCGCCGAGGATGCCCGCCTGTCCGGCGTACGCCGTGCGGTCGGGCTGGTCGAGGAGGCGCTTCGTGGGCGGAGGTTCGTCGCTCGCCTGTGAGTTGGCCACGTCCTTGTCATGACGCTGCCCTGAACAGCCCTCAGCCCCAGGGGTGGGTGCCGGTCGGGGTGACCTGGTAGGTGCGGCCGTGGGGTGAGGTCCAGGTGTAGGTGCCGTCGGGGTTGCGAAGGTATCGCCAGCGTCCGCGGGTTTTGCAGCGGTGGTGTCGTCGGCACAGGGGTGCGAGGTTCTCAGGTCGGGTCTGGCCCGGTGGGCCGGGGTCGTCTGCGGTGCCGGGGTCGTATCGGTTGATGTGGTCGAGGTCGCAGGACCGGGAGTGGCGTTCGCACCAGGGGAACACGCAGTGCGGGTCGCGGAGCCTGACCTGGTCGTCCATCCATCGTGGTGGGTCGTGCTGGTCCACGACGTCGGTGCGGGCAAAGTCGAGGACCGGCAGGATCGTCACGTTGGATCCGGTGAGCCAGTCGTGGATCTTGGTCAGGGTGGCGGGTCCGAGCTTCTCGACGGAACCCACCTTGACCCCGTCCCGGGTCTGGTGGTCGAGATCGTCCGCGTGAATGTGGAGGTACAGCTTGGTGTTGCCGCGCTGGACACCGCCTTGCCCGGCGGCCCGGTCGGCGGCTTGGTCGGCGATCACGCCGACGGCGCGGGCTTTGCGGGTCTCGAGGTCGTCGGTGTCGCCGCGTGCTTTGAGGTGTTCGGCGGTGCTCCCGATCAGGTCGTACATCCGGGTCAGGTGGGTGGTGTCGCCCGTGATCTCGAGCCAGGAGGTCCCGGCCCAGGTCCCGGGCCGGCCGTGGGTGAGGCGGACTCCCCAGGACTTGGTGGCTTGGTCCTCGGCGTCGGCGACCTGGTCGGTGTCGTAGCGGGCTTTGGCTTCGGTGACGACCCGGTCGATGGTGACCGGGCCACAGGAGTCGATCCGGGTGACCAGCTGTTCGTCGACGTACCTGGCTGCCTGCAGGGACAGCGACGCGGTGAGCTTCGCGAGCCGTCGGGCCCGCCACGGCGCGATGTCCAAGGTCTGCACACCGCCCCAGGCCAAGGGCAGGCGGTGCAGGAGGTTGAGGGCATCGGCCATCAGCTCAAGGCCGGTGCGGGTCGAGACCCCCAGGGCTGCGGCCAACGGTTCGGCGGTGAATGCGGCGACCAGGGGGGTGCCGTCGCCACCAATGGTCTCGTCGTAGCCGAGGACATCGCGCTCACCGAGCTCGGACCACCTCGCAGCCTCGGTGTCGGCCTTGGCGGGATGCAGCACACACCAGCGGGCGGCGTAGTTGAGGACCCGGCGTTCGGCGATGCGTTGGGCAACGACCGCGTCCTGGGCTTGGACCAGCAGGGCGTTCCCGTCGAGGTCGTCGACCTCGTGTGCGGTGCCGTTCCTGTCGGTCTCGATCATGGGTCAATTCCAGCACCGAGCACCGACAGTCAGAGGCCGCGATCCCCTTGTTCCACAGGGCATTCGCAACAAATCCGAGAATTCTTCTGGCCGTGACCACGGACGGTTCAGCGACGCCACCGGTGAGCCGGTCTTCGGTCGTCGCCAAGCACAGGGACCGGCGCGCGGCCGTCAGCGGAGGGTGTCGGTGGAACCGAGGCGCCAGAGGGCGAGGCCGTGCACGCCGTACTCGGCGGCGAGGGTGGCGCGACGGTCGTAGGACTTCCCGTCTGACCACCACATGACCGTGCCATTGGACAGCGTGGCCTTCCACTCGCCTGCCTGGGCCTTCCACACGGCATGGGCGCCGTCCGCGGCCACGAGGGCGCGCGCCTTCTTGACCGACACCGAGTGGCCGGTCCCGTGCTTCGGCCAGGTGTAGCCGTAGCCGGCCACGCCGAGGTCGATCTTGTCGCTCGCCACCTTGGTGAGCAGGACGTCGAGCACGTCGCGTTGCCAGGGGAGCGGGCCGACGGGACCCGGTCCGGACCAGGTGGGACCGTGGAAGTCGTAGGTCATGATCGCGAGCACGTCGACCGCCTGGCCGATCGCGCCGAGCTTGTAGCCGCGGGCGCGGTACTCGGGAAGCGACGACGAGGCCATCATGTCGACGCTCACGGTCTTCGCTGGGTCCATCCGCGACTGGAGCTCGTCGATGAGCAGCAACAGGCCGTCGGCGTCACCCCGACGCAACGACTCCAGGTCGATGGCGATGCCGTCCCAGTCCTGGGCGGCGACGAAGCCGGCGAGCTCGCCGGCAACTCGCTTCACGTGCGCCGGGTTCCTGAGCAGCCTCGCGCCGATCTCGGGGTCGAAGTCGTAGGTCTTCGAGCTGAAGTTGCTCACCAGCAGCTCTGCGGTCAACCCGTCCGTGTGGGCGGTCGCCACGAGCCGCTTCGCGCCCACGGACGGCGCGCTCACGTTCCGCCCGTCGGACGTCACCTGGACCCCGTCCACACCGAGGTTCGCCAGGGCACCAGCGTTCTGGTGCACGAGCGAGTCCGGGGCGCCGTCAAGGATGAAGCCCGTGACGGCGAGCGTCGACGGACCTCGTACGTCGCTGGGTCGGGAGCTCGCCGGCCCGGCCCCGAGCGTCGTGCACCCGAGGACCACGACGACGGCGACCGCGCCGACTCGCACGCAAGAGGCGGAGAGCATGCGCACACGATGCCACTACGGTGGCCCGGTGCAACGGTTCGCCAGCATCATCGTTGTCGACGCCCGCGGCTGGATCCTGCTGCAGGAGCGCGACGAGCACCCCGTCATCGACCCCGAGAAGTGGGGCTTCGTCGGTGGCCACGTCGAGGACGACGAGGACGTGGAGAGCGCGGCGTACCGCGAGCTCGAGGAAGAGACCGGGCTCCACCTGGACGCGGGCCTGGCCCGAGCCGGGGTCTTCGTGGTCCGTCACAGGGACAGCGACGATCCCGTGGAGCTGTTCGTCATCCGGATGGATCTCACCGACGGCGACATCGACTGCCACGAGGGCCGACAGATCGTGTTCGTCGACCCGTCCCGTGCCCGCAACGAGCTCGACCTCACGGCCTCCGCCGCCCTGATCGTTCCCAGATTCCTTGATTCCGACCTCTACAGGAGCATGTGCCCATGACGACCTCTGCCAAGTTCACCGTGATCCCCGTCCCCGCCGAAGGAGCCGAGGACGTCGTCGTCGGCACCCACGGACGCGACGAGGGTGCCGTGTTCACCGGAACCGGGGACGGCAGCATCTTCCGGATCAGCCACGACGGCGAGCACATCGAGCGGGTCGCGCACACCGAGGGCCGCCCGCTGGGGATCGAGATCGACCTCGATGGCCGCCTGCTCGTCTGCGACGCACGACGCGGGGTCCTGCGAGTCGACACCGCCAGCGGCGCCGTCGAGCAGGTCACCGACGCACTCGACGGGGCGAAGATGGTCTTCTGCAACAACGCGGCGATCGGCTCCGACGGCACCGTCTGGTTCTCCGACTCCTCGCGGCACTTCGGCATCGACCAGTGGAAGAACGACTTCGTTCAGAACACCAGGACCGGCCGGCTGGCGCGGCTGGGCTCCGACGGAGCCGTCGAGGTGGTGCTGGACGGGCTCGCGTTCGCCAACGGCGTCGCGCTGAGTGTCCAGGAGGACTACGTTGCCGTCGCCGAGACCGGGGCGCGCACCGTCGTACGGCACTGGATCACGGGGGAGAGGGCCGGCACCCGCGACTTCCTGGCGCAGGACCTGCCGGGTTACCCCGACAACATCGCGCGGGGCAGCGACGGCCTGATCTGGGTCACGATCGCCAGCCCGAGGGACCCGGTGGTGGAGCGTCTCCAGACGGGTCCGATGGCGCTGCGCAAGCTCGCCACGAGGATCCCGGAGAAGCTGCAACCGAAGC
>JAOPXM010000169.1 GCA_025965125.1 Nocardioides sp. | reverse complement strand
TCTGCGGGGCGGCGTACGACGGGGTCGGGATCCCGGCCGTGATCGCGTCCGCACACCGCGCGTCGGCCACCGTCGACCCGCGCGGCACAATGAAGACATGACGACCACCCCAGCCAAATGCTCGCTTCGCTCCGCTTTGCCCAGGGACCCCGGATGACGACCAGCAATGCAGCGAGGGTTCGCGAGATCAACGACTCCATCCGCTACACGATGTGGTCGGTCTTCCGGCTCGTCGACGTGCTCGGTGACGCCGACCGCGCGACCGAGGGCGCCGAGGTGGAGAAGCTCTTCGCCGAGCTGGCGGAGTCAGACCTGGTCGTGCGCGGTGTCTACGACGTGAGCGGCCTGCGTGCGGACGCCGACCTGATGGTCTGGTGGCACGCGGCCACCTCCGAGGAGCTGCAGCTGGCCTACCACCGCTTCCGTCGTACGGCGTTCGGTCGCCGTCTCGCGCCGGTCTGGTCGCAACTGGCGCTGCACCGCCCCGCGGAGTTCAACAAGGGCCACGTGCCGGCGTTCATGGATGGCGAGGCCCCCAAGGCACACGTGTGCGTCTACCCGTTCGTCCGGTCCTACGAGTGGTACCTCCTCGAGGACGAGGAACGCCGCCGGATGCTCGCCGAGCACGGCAAGATGGCGCGCGACTACACCGACGTCCGCGCCAACACCGTGGCGAGCTTCGCGCTCGGTGACTACGAGTGGATGCTGGCGTTCGAGGCCGACGAGCTGCACCGGATCGTCGACCTGATGCGCCACCTCCGTGGCTCGGACGCCCGCAAGCACGTGCGCGAGGAAGTGCCGTTCTACACCGGCTCGCTGGTCGGGATCGCCGACCTCGTCGACCGGCTGCCCTGAAACCCGGGAACCATCCGGGGGCGACTCTCGTCCCACAGCCATGACTCCACGACGCACCGCGCTCGCGGCCGCGGCCCTGTTCGTCGCCGCACCGGTCCTGGCGTCGTGCGGCACCGAGTCGGGCGACAACGCCACAGATCCCGCAGGCGACCCGAGCAGCTCCGCACCCGGCAACCCGATGCCGACCGACGTCCCGGCAGCCGACGGTCCGGTGCGCACCCTCAACCTCGCCACGGTCATGGACACCGGCTCGCCCGAGCTGTGCGTCGGTCCGGTGGCGGAGTCCTACCCGCCACAGTGCGGTGGTCCCGCCATCACCAACTGGGTCTGGGACGAGCACAAGCAGATGTTCGAGCAGCAGGGCGACGTGCGCTGGGGCACGTTCGCCGTGACCGGCACGTTCGACGGCACCTCCGTGGCGGTCACCGACGCGATTCCGGGCGCGCTCTACGACCCGATGATGCCCACGCCCCCACCGACCCCGACGCCCGGCACGGCGTACCCCCAGGCGGAGCTGGACACGATGGCCGAAGAGCTCGGCCGCAACCTGCCCGGCGCCCAGGGCGCCTATGCGGCAGACGGCCACGTGCTCGTCGACGTGCTCTACGACGACGGATCGCTCCAGGCCTGGGCCGACCAGGAGTACGGCGAGAACGTCGTCATCGTCAGCTCGATGCTCGTCGACGTCGAGTAGGCCCCACAGACCGAGCGGGCCCGCCCCACGGGGGAGCGGGCCCGCTCGTCCAGTCTGGAGCTCGGCTAGCTCGTCGCCGGGGTGTCCGCGGGCTCGAGGGTCAGGCTGATCGAGTTGATGCAGTAGCGGTCGCCGGTGGGGGTTCCGTGGCCGTCCGGGAACACGTGGCCCAGGTGCGAGCCGCAGTTGGCACAGCGGACCTCGACCCGCTTCATGCCCATCGTCGTGTCCTCGATGTACTCGATGGTGTCGGTGATCGGCTGGTAGAACGATGGCCAGCCGCAGCCCGAGTGGAACTTGGTGTCCGACTCGAACAGCTTGGCGTCGCACGCCTTGCAGCTGTAGACGCCCTTGGTCTCGGTGTCGGTGTACTCACCCTTGAACGCTCGCTCGGTGCCGGCCCTGCGGAGCACGTCGTACTCCTCCTTCGAGAGCTCGGCACGCCACTGCTCGTCGGTCTTGTCCACGTTGTACGCCATGTGCTCAACGGTAGTTCCACGCGCAAGGATCCGGGCCCGTCGCCGGTTACGGATCGGTGACGGGCTCGCCCTCCAGGACCACCGGGAGCTCCTCCGACCAGGCCACCGCATGCACCCGGTGCGGACCCGCGAGTCCCTTGAGCTCAACGTCGCGACCCTCGTCGAACGGAGAGTCGCCGTTCTCGAACGCGTCCGCCATCGCGACCACCACCGCCTCGCTCACCAGGATCTCGCCGCCACCGGCGAGGCTCGCGACCCGGGCCGCATAGGCGACGTTGCGTCCGAACAGGTCGCCGTCGCGGCGCACCGCCCGGCCCCGGTGGATGCCGATGCGAACCCGGATCTGTGGTCCCGCGCGGCGTTGGCGCGTCGGTGCCAGCGCTCGCTGGATGTCGACGGCACAGGTCACCGCGTCCTGGGCCGGACCGAACGCCACCATGAAGCCGTCGCCCTGGGTCTTGATCACGTGACCGTCGTGCGCCTCGACACAGCGGCGTACGACGGCGTCGTGCCGACCGAGGATCCGCACCCACTGCTTGTCGCCGAGCTCGTCGTTGAGGGCGGTCGAGCCCTCGATGTCGGAGAACAGGATCGCGACCGAGCCGTCGCCGGCGGCCAGCCGGTCAAGGTCCGGCCGCTCGACCTGGGCCCAGCCGGCCAGGTCGTCGATCGAGTGCTGCAAGGCGCCGCCCACGCCCTTCTCGCGGACCAGCGCGGCGGTCTCCCAGACCGCCCGGACCGCCTCGCGGGTGGTGGGGATGCGGCCGGGTGTCCAACGCTTCTCCCGGCCGCGTTCGAGCTGCTGGTCCAGCAGTCGGTCGAGCTCACGCTCGTAGCGGCGGGCCCGGCGGCGGGCCCGCCGCCAGCGTGCGTGCACGACGATCAGCGCGGCGAGCTCGAGCGCTGCCAGCACGGAGACGGCCACGAGCGCCCAGGTGGTCACGACGGCGATCGTGTCACCCCTTTGGTGGGTTGACCACGTCAGTACACAAGTGTTCACTGAGTGGATACGCCGTTTGTCGGACGCCTCATGGGAAACGGAGCACACATGGCCTCGGGCACCACACTCACTTGGGACAGATTTCGCTCAGCCGGGTCGAAGCTGACGACCCCCCTCCATCCCGACGACTACCTGCGACTGCTCAACCCGCTCTGGAGCGCCCGCGAGCTCCGGGGCCGCGTCGAGAAGGTCATCCCCGAGACCGATGACGCCGCCACCCTGGTGATCAGGCCCGGCTGGGGATGGCACTACGACCACCGGCCCGGCCAGTACGTCGGGATCGGCGTCCAGGTCGAGGGCAAGTTCCAGTGGCGCTCCTACTCCGTGAGCTCACCACCCGTGCGCGGGCGCCGGACCATCTCGATCACGGTCCGGGCGATGCCCGAGGGCCTGCTGTCCGCCCACCTCGTGAAGGGCCTCGAGCCAGGCACGATCGTCCGCCTGGCCCTGCCCGAGGGCGACTTCGTGCTGCCCGATCCGCCGCCGGCGCAGATGCTGTTCCTGGCGGCTGGCAGCGGGATCACGCCGGTCATGGCGATGCTGCGAACGCTGGACCGGCGCGGCACCATGCCCGACGTCGTCCTGCACTACTCCTCGCCGACGCCGGAGCGGATGCTCTTCCGCGACGAGCTGACGGCGCTGGCCGACAAGCACGACGGCCTGACCCTGCACGAGCTGCACACCGATCTCGACGGCATGCTCGACCTGGCCGACCTCGGTGGTCTGTGCGACGACTGGCAGGAGCGCGAGACCTGGGCCTGCGGGCCCGGCGGGATGCTCGACGCCGTCGAGGAGCACTGGGAGCAGCACGGCCTGACCGAGCAGCTGCACCTGGAGCGGTTCTCGCTCAACCTCGGCGGTGACGGCGGCGAGGGCGGCACGATCACGTTCCGCAACTCCGGCAAGAAGATCGATGTCGACGGCGCCACCACGGTGCTGGAGGCAGGGGAGGAAGCCGGCGTCGGCATGCCGTTCGGCTGCCGCATGGGCATCTGCCACACGTGCACGGTCACGCTCGTCTCCGGGACCATCCGGGACCTGCGCAACGGAGACGAGTTCGGGCAGCCCAACGAGCCCGTCCAGACGTGCATCACCGCGGCCGTGGGTGACTGCACGCTCGACATCTGACCTGGCCTCGAGACAGGCGCAGGGCGCCTTCCTCAGCCACCGAACGGACAGGAGATCAAGAATGGCCATCGCTGACGTCCAGGAGTACACCCACCTCACCGACGAGGAGGTGGAGCAGCTCGGCCGCGAGCTCGACGCGATCCGCGCCGAGGTCGAGGAGTCCCGCGGCGCCGCGGACGCGGCATACATCAACCGGATCATCAAGGTGCAACGGACTCTGGCGGCGGCCGGGCGGGTCGCGCTGTTCGCCAGCAACAAGAAGCCCGCATGGGCAGCCGGCACGGCGATGCTCGGGCTGGCGAAGATCCTCGAGAACATGGAGATCGGCCACAACGTCATGCACGGCCAGTGGGACTGGATGAACGACCCGGAGATCCACTCCAGCAACTGGGAGTGGGACACCGCCCAGCCGGCCGAGCAGTGGAAGCACTCGCACAACTACATCCACCACCAGTTCACCAACGTGCTCGGCCACGACAACGACATCGGGTACGGCGTGCTCCGGATGGCGCGTGAGCAGAAGTGGCACCCCTACTACCTGGGGCAGCCGGTCTACAACGCGCTGCTTGCCGGCCTGTTCCAGTGGGGCGTCGCGCTCCACGACCTCGACCTCGAGCGGATCCGCAAGGGCGAGAAGGACCCCAAGGAGATGAAGCGCCAGCTGCGCCAGATCGCGCGCAAGGGCCGCAACCAGATCCTCAAGGACTACGTGGTCTACCCGGCGCTGAGCGGGAAGAACTGGAAGTCGACGGTCAAGGCCAACGCCACCGCCAACCTGGCCCGCAACCTGTGGTCGTACATGATCATCTTCTGCGGTCACTTCCCCGACGGCGCGCAGACGTTCAGCGAGGCCGAGATCGTGGGCGAGACCCGCGGCGGCTGGTACCTGCGCCAGATCCTCGGCTCCTGCAACATCGAGGGCGGCAAGCTGTTCCACGTGATGAGCGGCAACCTC
>JAOPXM010000183.1 GCA_025965125.1 Nocardioides sp. | reverse complement strand
GTGCTACCCAACCTCGGCAGGGCAAAGATGGACGCGCAGTTCTTCGAGCCGCTCGGGATCGATCCTCAGCGCAGCACCTGGGACTGGGGCAGCCGGGTCGGGCACCTGGGCGGGGGCGACCAGATCGCCGGAACCGACCATCTCGCCCGCTCCGGCAGCCTGAGCGCCGGCGACCTCTGCCTGTTGGCCGGGGTCGGCGCCGGGTTCACCTGGTCGGTGGCGGTGCTGGAGATCCGCTGAAGCGTGGAGCGAGCGGGCTGCCGGACGGGACGGGCGGTCCGGCCGCCTCGGGAGTCCACTGCGGACGTTGCGGACGTGGTGGCAGGGCCACGTGACCCGCCTGCCTCGCCACCATTCGCGCGACCACCGCGGTGACGAGCGCGACGATCTCGGCGTCGTCGGGACTGCCTCTCACGATCCTGATCGGCTCGGTCACTGCGGTTGGTTCCCGTGCTTGCGGCAGGGGGTGGTCACCGTCTTCTGCCGGAGCGTGTCGAGCGCGTCGATCAGGCGCTTCCGGGTGTCCACCGGGTCGATCACATCGTCGACGAGACCGCGTTCGGCGGCGTGGTAGGGGGTGATGAGCTCGTCCCGGTAGTGCTCCATCCTGGCCCGGCGCTCAGCGTCGGGATCCGACGCGGCTTTGATCTCCCTGCGGTACAGCACGTTGACCGCCGCCTCCGCCCCCATGACGGCGATTTCGTTGGTGGGCCAGGCCAGCGAGACGTCCGCGCCGATGGACCGCGAGTCCATGACGATGTACGCGCCGCCGTACGCCTTGCGTGTCACCACCTGCACTCTCGGCACGGTGGAGTTGCAGTAGGCGTAGAGCAGCTTGGCACCGTGGCGTATCACGCCGCCGTGCTCCTGCGTCACTCCCGGAAGGAACCCGGGTACGTCCACGAAGGTCACGAGAGGCACGTTGAAGGCGTCGCACAGCTGGACGAAGCGGGCCGCCTTCTCCGAGGCGGCGATGTCCAGCACTCCGGCCAGCACGGCGGGCTGGTTGGCCACGATGCCGACGACATGGCCGTCCAGCCATGCGAAACCACACACGATGTTCGTCGCCCAGCGCTCGTGGACCTCGAAGAACTCGCCGTCGTCGACGACCTCCCCGATCACCCCGTGTACGTCGTAGGCCACATTCGGCGCAACCGGTACGAGGTCGAGCAGGCCGGGGCAGTCACGGTCCCGCGAGTCGGTCACCTCGCGGCGCGGGGCGAACTCCCGGTTGTTCGACGGCAGCAGGGACAGCAGGTAGCGGACGTCCTCGAGGCACTCCGCCTCGTCGTCGTAGATCATGCCCGCGACGCCCGTCGTGGTGGCATGGGTCTGTGCGCCGCCGAGGTCCTCGTGGCTGATGACCTCGCCGGTGACCGACGCGACGACGTCCGGGCCCGTGATGAACATCTGGGCCGTCCCCCGGACCATGAACACGAAGTCGGTGAGCGCGGGCGAGTACGCCGCGCCGCCCGCGCACGGCCCGAGAACCACGCTGATCTGCGGGATGACCCCGGAGTTGCGCACGTTGCGCTCGAAGATGCCGCCGTAGCCCGCCAGTGCAGTCACGCCCTCCTGGATCCGCGCGCCCGCGCCGTCGCACAGGCCGACGATCGGCGCGCCCGCTTTCGCGGCCAGGTCCATCACCTTGTGGATCTTCTGTGCGTGCGCGTCCCCCAGGCTCCCGCCGTAGATGCGGAAGTCGTGGGCGTAGACGAAGACCCGCCTGCCTTGCACCGCACCCCAGCCCACCACGACGCCGTCGGTCGCGGGGCGGTTGCGCTCCAGTCCGAAGCCGTGCGCACTGTGCTTGCGGAAGGCGTCGATCTCGGTGAAGGTGCCCTCGTCGAACAGCAGCGCGATCCGTTCCCGCGCAGTGAGCTTGCCCTTCGCGTGCTGGGCCTGGGTCGCCAGCGCGGTGGCACCCTCGAGGGCGCTCTGCCGTGCTGCCGACAGCTCGGCCGCTCGGGAACCCAGGTCGTCCCGGGGTTCCTCCAGCGGCACCGTCGGGTTGGTGGTCGTACTCATGGCGGTCCCATCTCCTCGTCCGGTGTGGACCGGGTCAGGATGGCCGCCTGGACTGGGGATCGGCTGGACCATCGCTGGCGGTCTGGCGACTGGCGGAAGACCGGGTTCACCGCAATGGCCGGAAGAACTCCCGCACATCGCCGACGAGCAGATCCGGCGCCTGCCGCGCGGCGAAATGACCCCCGCGGCTGTACTCCGACCACCGCACGATGTTGTTCTCCTGCTCGGCGAATGCTCGGATCCCGGTGTCGGTGGGGAAGATCGCCACCCCTGTCGGCACCGAAGACCTCTGGCGCGCCGCGGCCCAGGCGTTGTCCTCGGCATCGTGGTAGAGCCGGGCGGCGGACGCGGCGGTCGCCGTGAGCCAATAGAGCATGACGCTGGTGAGGATGTAGTCCGCCGGCAGCCGGTCGGGGCCGAGCTCCTGCTCTGGGTCGAACCATTCGAACAGGTCGGCATGCCACGCGAGCAACCCGGCAGGCGAGTCCAGGAGCGCCGCCGCGACGGTCTGCGGCCGGGTGCGCTGGATCATCGCGTAGCCGAGGCGTTCTCTGCGGAACAGGTCCGCCGCCGCGAGCCGTTCCCGCTCGGCCTCCGTGAGGTTGCGGGGGTCGATCTCACCCACCGGGGTGCCCAGCGTGCCGTTCGCGTGCACGCCGATCACCTTGTCGGGGCAGATCAAGCCCAGCTCACGGGAGATCTTGGCCCCCCAGTCGCCACCCTGGGCGCCATAGCGCTCGTAGTCGAGGCGGCGCATCAGCTCCGCCAGCACGGACGCGATCCGCCGGATGTTCCAGCCGGTGTCCCGGGCCGGCCCGGACAGCCCTGTTCCGGGTAACGACGGCAGGACGAGGTGGAACGCGTCGGCCGGGTCGCCACCGTGTGCGCGTGGATTTGTCAGCGGCGCCGCGACCTCGAGGAACTCGGCGGGCGAGCTCGGCCATCCGTGCGTCATCAGCAGAGGCACCGCGTCCGGCTCGGGTGACCGGACGTGTGCGAAGTGCACGTGCTGACCGTCGATCGCGGTGACGAACTGGGGTAGCCCGTTCAGCAGCGCCTCCTGCGCCCGCCAGTCGTACTGGTCGCGCCAATAGTCGACACGCTCGCGCAGGTACCCGGCCGGGACACCGTAGTCCCAGCCCGCGCCATCGGGCTGGTCGGGAAACCGTGTCCTGACAAGCCGTTCCTTCACGTCGTCGAGCCGCGCCTGGTCGATCTCGAGGCGGAACGGCCGGATCTCCGAGGTCATGCCCCGACGCTATGCGGACAACCGGTCAGGCCCCGGCCTATTGGGCGCGTGGAATCGTGCGGGGCGCCGCCTCGTGTCCGACGCGACCACCGCAGACCTCGTGGCCTGTCTGCGGCATCTCCGGGCCATAAACGGCAGCCCGGCGGCGGTGGCGCAGAGACTGCAGCGCGCGTTCAGCGACGGACGGCTCTCGGTCGAGACGCACCCTTTCTACTGTGCGTCGCTGTCGTACCACCACGCGCCGGACGACCTGGCGTTGGGAGTTTGCCTCCCCAACCTTGGTGGTGATGAAGGGCGACCTCAACTACCCACGCCTCATGGGCGACTGCACATGGCCAACGACCACGGACTTCACCGACGCCACGGCCTACTTCCCCGCGCCGGTGGTCGCCCTCCGTACGCTCAAGTCAGAGGTCGTGGTGGGCCTGGGAGACGGAACAGTCCGCGAGCTCGACGCCACCGCACAGCAACGGCGGACGAGCGGCACGTACGGCCTGCTCCAGGCGCGGGTCTAGTCGCTGGGGATCGCCGTCACAGGTGATAGGCCGCCTCGTGGTCACGGTGGCTGCCGACTCGAGCTGGAAGGTGCAGTGCTCGACGTCGAAGTGTCCCGCGAGGCACTCCCCGAGCTTGTCGAGTACGGCTCCGCCGTTGCAGCCCTCGCGAGGACGGCGTCGTCGACCACGACGTGCGCCGACAGCACGGGGACGCCGCTGGTGATGGTCCAGGCGTGCAGGTCGTGGACGTCCACGACGCCGGGGATGTTCACGATGTGGTCCCGGACGTGGGTGAGGTCGACGTTCTTGGGCGCGGCCTCGAGGAGCACGTCGACGGCGTCGCGCAGGAGCCCCCAGATGCGGGGCAGGATCAT
Source organism: Nocardioides sp. (assembly GCA_025965125.1). Taxonomy (GTDB): domain Bacteria; phylum Actinomycetota; class Actinomycetes; order Propionibacteriales; family Nocardioidaceae; genus Nocardioides. Next base: position 629 of record JAOPXM010000183.1, on the reverse strand, counting down.
CGGCCGATGAGTACCGAGTCGATGGCGTCGGCCCGCGTGAAGCCGGTGAGCCAGATGACGGCGGCGGCCACGATCACCGCGACCGAGCCGAGCAGGTCCCCGAGGACCTCCAGGTAGGCGCCGCGGACGTTCAGCGACTCGGACTGGCCGTGGTGGAGCAGGTACAGCGACACACGGCGTTCGCGGCCAGGCCGACGACCGCGACCGTGAGCATCAGTCCCGGTGACACCTCGGAGGGGGACGAGAAGCGGCGGACCGCCTCGACGAGGACGTACGCCGCGACGCCCAGCAGCAGGAGCGCGTTGATCACCGCGGCGAGGATCTCTGCCCGCTGGTAGCCGAACGTCCGCTCCAAGGTCGCCGGACGGGTGGCGAACCAGGCGGCCATGAGCGCCAGCCCGACCCCCGCCGCGTCGGTGAGCATGTGCCCCGCGTCCGCCAGCAGGGCCAGCGACCCAGTTGCCAGCCCGCCGACCACCTGGACCGCCATGACGGTGAGGGTGACCTCCCGGGGTGGAGTGGAGCTGCTGAAGGCGACCACTTCACGACCACCGGGAGGTCTTCGTGTCCCACGCTAACGCGGCGCTGACCCCACGCGCCCGGCTGCGGCTGGCCCGGTTGATCGTCGA
>JAOPXM010000180.1 GCA_025965125.1 Nocardioides sp. | reverse complement strand
GCTCCCGCTGGGTCCGCCCCCGCAGCGCCCGGTGGAACGCGTGGCTGTGGCAGTTCGCCAGACCCGGCAGGCTGAGACCGGGGACTCGGTGAGCTCCACCGGGAGGGCGGTCAAACTCACGCTGTTCGCGTGAAGCATCACTCGAAGAGCCTGAGTTCCTCCCGGGGAACGTGACGGAAGTGAAGCGCCCCTCCTCGATCGCGACCAGGACGTCATCACGGACCGCGTCGTCGACCCACGCCCGCTCCAGGAGGTACGACGGGCCACTCACCGCGCGAGCCTCTCCAGGGTGTCCGCGAGGGCAGAGACGCCGGCGAGGCAGTCCGGCATCGACGCGAACTCCTCCGGCGAGTGCGAGACACCCGTCGGGTTGCGGACGAACAGCATCGCCGTGGGGATGCCGGCGGCGGACAGGATCCCGGCGTCGTGACCTGCCTGGGTCGAGATGACCGGCCAGTCGCCGCCCGCATGGTCGGCAGCCACCAGTGCCGCCAACGCGGCGTCGAAGGACACCGAGCCAGACACCGACTCCGCCGTCACCTCGACCCGCGTCCCGTCCCGCCCGGCGCGCCCCGCCGCCTGGTCCGTGATCGCCTCCACCAGCGCGGCCAACGCGGCGTCCGAGGAGCAGCGCGCATCCAGCCAGGCGATCACCCGAGACGGGATCGCGTTGGTCCCGTTCGGCGTCACCTCGAGCCGCCCGAACGTTGCGCGCTGCCCGGCCAGCCGGGCCTGCTTGTTGGCGGCCAGCGCGGTCATCGCGTAGGTCAACATCGGGTCGGTCCGATCCTCCATCCGAGTCGTCCCGGCATGGTTCGCGGCCCCCGTGAAGTCGAAGCGGTAGCGCCCGTGCGGCCAGATCCCGCTCGCCACCCCGACCGCGGCGCCCCGGTCCACCAGGTCCCGACCCTGCTCGACATGCAGCTCGACGAACGTGCCGACCTCGTCGAGCAGCCGCGAACCACCGCCCTCCGCGACGTCACCGAACGCCACCCCCGCGTGGTCGCGCAGCTCGCGGGCCTGTTCCCAGGTGACCACACCGGCGGCCAGTCGTGAGCCGAGACAGGCCAGGCCGAAGCGGGACCCCTCCTCCTCCACGAACACCGAGACCCCCAGCGGACGTGCGGGCACGAACCCTCGCTCGCGGAGCAGGTCGAGCGCAGCGAACGCCGAGACCACCCCGAGCGGACCGTCAAACGCACCTCCGTCGAGCACGGAGTCGAGGTGCGACCCCGTCAACACCCCCGGCCCCTCGCCGACGTCCCACCACGCCACGACGTTGCCGATCTCGTCGGTCTCGATCCGCAGGGACCGGGTCTCGGCCTGCTCGACGAACCAGGCGGCCAGCTCGCGCTCGGAGGTCGTGAACGGCTGCCGGAAGTAGCCGCCGGACGCGGAGGCACGCCCCACAGGCTCCAGGTCGCGCCACATCCGCTCGAAGTCGTCAGCCATGCCGGACTCCATACTTGCCCGCATGGAGTTCCAGGACGTCGTACGGCGCCGGAAGATGATCCGCAACTACGCCGAGACGCCGGTCGACCCCGCCATCGTCGAACGCGCGATCTCCAACGCGACCCGGGCGCCGAGCGCCGGCTTCAGCCAGGGCTGGGCGTTCCTGGTGCTCGACACCCCTGCCGACGTACGCCGCTTCTGGGAGGCCACCACCGATGACCTGGAGGCCCCGGACGACTGGCTGACCGGCATGATGCGCGCGCCCGTCGTGGTGCTGCCCTGCTCGAGCAAGGCCGCCTACCTCCAGCGGTACGCCGAGCCCGACAAGGGCTGGGAGGACCGGGCCGAGGCGCGCTGGCCGAAGCCGTTCTGGCACATGGACGCGGCCATGGCCGCCCTGCTGATCCTGCAGACGGCCGTCGACGAGGGGCTCGGGTCCTGCTTCTTCGGCATTCCTCCGCTGCGCGACCAGGCGGTACGACGGGCGTTCGGGATCCCCGACGACTTCGACCCGGTCGGCGTGATCACGATCGGCCACCGCGTGGACGACGAAGGTGCTGCCGGGTCGCCGTCTCGGCGCGTGCGCAAGCCACTGGACGACGTCCTGCACCGCGGCACCTGGTAGCACGCCGCCAGTCCATCGGCCCGGGTGTCCGGGGTCAACGACCACACCCGCGCGGCGGTCTCGCATTCGAGACCAGCCAGACAGACGCCCGACTATTCTGAGACGCCAGGGGGTGAGCGATGCCCGACAGCGAGACGGGCCCAGCCGACCAGGACGACAGCGGGCAGGCCAGCCGAGCGCACAGCCGAGCGGCCGCGGCAGCCCGGATGGAGCAGCAGCAGACCTGGGTCGACCTCCAGGTCCGGCAGGCGATGGCCCGCGGCGACTTCGACAACCTCCCTGGCCAGGGCAAGCCCATCGAGGACCTCGGCACGGCCCACGACCCGGACTGGTGGCTGAAGCGCCTGGTCGAGCGCGAGCGGATCGCCGTGCTGCCGCCCAGCGTGCAGCTGCGCAAGGAAGATGCCGAGCTCGACGAACGGCTGGCCGGGCTCGTCAGCGAGGCGGAGGTCCGACGCGAGATCGACGACTTCAACGCCCGCGTGGTCGCGGCCCGTTACCGGCTCCCCGAGGGGCCGCCGCTGATCACGATGCCACGCGACGTCGAGGAGACCGTGGCGGCCTGGCGCGCGCGCCGCACGGCGCGACGCCCGGCTGCGGCTCCGCGCAGCGAGACGAGCGAGAATCCCCAACAACGACGCGGGTTCTGGCGGCGCCGGCGCGCCTGACTGTAGGCAGGATCACAGTCGTTTGTGCTCGCGGTCACGGCGCGCGCCATAGACACCGGCGGCGCCGGGCAAGGACCATCGAATGCGGAGGGTCGCCGACAACTTTCAGCCGAAAGGCCCGTCATGACAGGCTCGTTCTTCGACTCGTTCAGTCCCCAAGAGATCGCTCGCATCTGCGCTACCGGCACCCACGTCACCCTGCCGCAGGGGTGGTCCCCGATCTGGGAGCGGACCCCTGCCGACAAGGCGTACGTCCTGCTGGCGGGCACCGTGTCCGTGCGGCGCAATGGCGACGAGATCGCCCAGCTCGGCCCCGGTGACATCGTGGGCGAGGCCGCGATCGTGGGCCATTCCCTGCGCAACGCCTCGATCGTCGCCCTGACACCGCTCGAGCTCATTCACTTCACCTCACAGGCCGTCCTCTCGCTGTGCGACGAGATGCCCGGGTTCCGGCAGGCCATCGATGTGGTGACGACCGAGCGGTCGGCCGCATCCTGAACCGCTCCACCTCACGTTCTCGTCGAGAGATCGGTCATACCGACGGGGCGGGGCCCGCTGCTACGTTCCGGCCATGCCCAGTTCGTCTCGCAGTGCCAAGGACTTCTTCCGCCCGCTCGCGGTGGGCGCCCCGACGCCCCTGACCGAGATCCCGGCCCGGCCCAGTCGGGCCATCCACTTCTTCGACCCCAGCAACGAGAAGATGGCGTCGAAGATCCCGGCAATGGTCGGCACCGTCGACGTGTTGCTCGGCAACCTCGAGGACGCCATCAAGGCCGACAACAAGGTCGCGGCCCGCGAGGGCCTGGTGCGGATCGCGAACGAGACCGCCAATCTGGGTGGGCAGAGCGGACCGACCCAGCTGTGGACGCGCATCAACTCGCTCGACAGCCCCTGGGTGCTCGACGACCTGACGACCCTTGTCCCCGCGATCGGACACAAGCTCGACGTGATCATGGTGCCGAAGGTCCAGGGGGCCGAGGACATCCAGTACGTCGACCGCCTGCTCGCGCAGCTCGAGGCCAAGGCCGGACTGACGAGACCGATCCTGGTCCACGCGATCCTCGAGACTGCGCGTGGCGTGGCGAACGTCGAGGAAATCTGCGGGGCGTCGCCGCGCATGCAGGGCCTGAGCCTCGGCCCTGCCGACCTCGCCGCCGACCGGCGCATGAAGACGACCCGGGTCGGTGGCGGGCACCCGGGCTATCTGGTGCGACAGGATCCGCCGAAGAGCGCCGACGGTGAGGCGGACGTGAACGCCGAGCGGGCGATCTACCAGCAGGACCTCTGGCACTACACGATCGCCCGGATGGTCGACGCTTGCGCCATGCACGGCATCTACCCCTACTACGGCCCGTTCGGCGACATCGCCGATGTCGTCGCGTGCGAGGACCAGTTCCGCAACGCATTCCTGCTCGGCTGCGTCGGCACCTGGAGCCTGCACCCCAAGCAGATCGCCATCGCCAACCGGGTTTTCAGCCCCAGTGTCGAAGACATCCGCCATGCCCGCCGCGTCGTCGCTGCGATGGGCGACGGCACCGGGGCCGTGATGCTCGACGGGAAGATGGAGGACGACGCGTCCCTCAAGCAGTGCCTGGTGATGGTGCATCTCGCCGAGGAGCTGGCCGCGATCGACCCGGAGCTCAGGAAGCAGTACGCCACCATCTCGACCGACAGCAAGGTGGGCTGACATGCCGGAGTTCCGTCCACGTCGTTCGGTCCTCTACATGCCCGGCTCCAACCAGCGGGCCCTGGAGAAGGCCAGGTCGATCCCTTGTGACGGCCTGATCCTCGACCTCGAGGATGCCGTCGCCCCCGACGCCAAGCCGGAAGCACGGGTTGCTGCGTGCGCAGCAGTCGCGTCCGGGGAGTACGGCAAGCGCGAGCTGACGATCCGGGTCAACGCCGCCGACACCGAGTGGCACGCCGACGACATGGCCGCGGCCTGTGCCGCCGGGCCGGACGCGATCGTCGTCCCCAAGGTCGACAGCGCCGACGCCGTCCACGCACTGGTTGAGACGATGACCAGGCACGACGCTCCGGAGAAGACCAAGCTGTGGGCGATGGTGGAGACGCCGTACGCGATGCTCCACGCCGAGGAGATCGCCGGAGCCTCCGACCGGCTGACGGTGCTCGTGATGGGCACCAACGATCTGGCCAAGGAGCTGTACGCCGAGCACGTGCCCGGCCGTCAGCCGCTACTGGCCGGCCTGGGCCTGGCGTTGCTCGCAGCGCGGGCGACGGGCAAGGTCATCATCGACGGCGTCTACAACGACGTGAAGAACACCGAGGGCTTCCTGGCCGAGTGCCAGCAGGGCCGGGAGATGGGCTTCGACGGCAAGACGCTGATCCATCCCGGCCAGGTCGACGGCGCGAACACGACGTTCGCGCCGTCGGAGCAGGCGATCGAGGACGCCCGCGGGATCCTGCGAGCGTGGGAGGACGGCAAGGGGTCGGGAGTCGTCACCTACAACGGCCGAATGATCGAAAGCCTGCACGTCGGATCCGCACAGCGAACGCTGAGCATCCACGAGTCGATCCTCGCGCTGGACGGCTGACCAGCCGAAAGAATCGCAGCCCTGGACGTTTGGACGCCGGCGTATTCAGGTACCTACTCCCGAGAAGAACTAGGGAGGAGGTTGAACAATGGTGATTCTCGGATTGATCCTGCTCATCATCGGACTGGTTGCCAGCATTCCGGTCCTGACCACGATTGGCGTCATTTTGCTGATCGTCGGCCTGATTCTGAACCTGGTGCCCATGGGTGGCACTCGACGACGGGTCTTTTGACGCTCGCGAGCGAGCGTCGGTGACGCGTGACTGACTGACTGACTGACCGGGCCCCCGGCTCCTTCGAGCCGGGGGTTCTGTCACGTCCCAGGCTCGCCTACTCGCCGCGACGGAATGCGTCGTCGAACCAGAGCTTGGCGCTGCCGAGCAGCCCCGCGATGTCGTGCACAAGCTTGCCGACGGCGTCCTGGCTGTTCTTGAACGTCTCGGAATAGCTCGAGGCGGCCTCCTTGGCCGCGTCGCTGACGGCAGCCGCGTCGTCGTCGCCGCGCCGCGGGAAGTCGCCAGTCAGGTAGCGGGTGTAGTCGCCGGAGTCCACCCACCGGCGGAGCTCGGAGGCACGCACCACAGCGAACGGATGCGACTGGGCCTCGATCAGCAGCAGCTTGAGCACGGAGTCGCGCAGGTCGCCGGCCTCCTCATACTCCTGGCCCTGCGCGAAGAACGACGTCGCGTCGAGGTCCTCGAGATGTCCGCCGCTCGCGAGCTGCATGTGCACCCGGAACGCCGTCGCCGGGTCCTGGGTGGCGAGCAGACCGGCGCGGTCGGCCGAGAGCTCGGCCTTGCGCGACCACTCGTAGAGCGCGGCCATGATCGCCCGAGCACCGAGACCGCCTCCAGGCACGGAGTTGAGGATGCCGCTGAGCTGGATCATCCGCTGCAGCAAGGTCTGGTAGACCGCATGTCCGCTGATCGCATGACCGAGCTCGTGGCCCAGGACGAAGCGGATCTCCTCGTCGTCGAGCAGGTCGACGAGGCCGGAGTTCACCACGATGAACGGCTTGTTCATTCCGATCGTGATGGCGTTCGGGAACGGGTTGGACGCCACGTAGAGCTCGGGCAGCTCGTTGACGTCGAGCGTCTGCGCCACCTCGCCGAGCAGCAGGTGCAGCTTGGCGAACTGCCGTTCGTCGACGCGGATCGCGGATCCCAGGAAGACCAGCCGGACCGCCCGCTCGTTGAAGAGGCCGGACAGCGCCTTGAGGACCGTGTCGAAACCCTTCAGCTTCCGCAGGGCCACCAGGGCGCCCCGATCGGCTGGATGCTCCCAGGCACGCGAGCTGATGTCGGTGAGGATGACCCGGGATCGGGCGGGCTGGTTCGTCACTGGATCACTCTGACATGGGAATCCTGACGCCGCGCTCCGTTGCGACATCGGACGCGCGCTCGTAGCCCGCGTCGACATGCCGGATCACACCCATACCAGGGTCGTTGGTGAGGACCCGCTCGATCTTCTGAGCCGCCAGCGCGGTGCCGTCCGCGACGCAGACCTGGCCGGCGTGGATGGACCGACCCATCCCGACCCCTCCCCCGTGGTGGATCGAGACCCAGGTCGCCCCGGACGCCGTGTTGACGAGCGCATTGAGCAGCGCCCAGTCCGCAATCGCGTCGGAGCCGTCGAGCATCGCCTCGGTCTCCCGGTACGGCGAGGCGACCGAGCCGCAGTCGAGGTGGTCGCGGCCGATCACGATCGGCGCCTTGAGCTCACCCGAGGCCACCATCTCGTTGAACTTCAGCCCGGCCAGGTGCCGTTCGCCGTACCCCAACCAGCAGATGCGGGCGGGCAACCCCTGGAAGTGCACCTTCTCGCCGGCCATCGTGATCCACTTCCGCAGCCGTTCGTTGTCGGGGAACAGCTCGAGGATCGCCCGGTCGGTCGCGGCAATGTCGGCCGGGTCACCGGACAGCGCCGCCCAGCGGAACGGACCCTTCCCCTCGCAGAACAGCGGTCGGATGTACGCCGGCACGAAGCCCGGGAACTCGAAGGCCCGGTCATAGCCGCCCTTGCGAGCCTCGTCACGGATGGAGTTTCCGTAGTCGAAGACCTCCGCACCACGGTCCTGGAACTCCACCATCGCCCGCACATGGGTCGCCATCGACTCCCGGGCCCGCTTGGTGAAACCGACCGGGTCCGCCTCGCGCTCGGCCGACCAGTCCTCGAACGCGGTGCCGACAGGCAGGTAGAACAACGGGTCGTGGGCCGAGGTCTGGTCGGTCACGATGTTGATCGGCGCCTGGGTCTGCAGGAGCTCGGGAAGCATCGCGGCCGCGTTGCCCAGCACCCCGATCGACAACGGACGGTTCTCGTCTCGGGCGGCGACCGCCATCGACACGGCCTCGGACAGCGTGGTCGCCTGCACGTCGAGGAACCGGTGCTCGATGCGTCGGGTGATCCGCGACTGGTCGCACTCGATGCAGATCACGACACCGTCGTTCATGGTCACCGCGAGCGGTTGCGCGCCGCCCATGCCGCCGAGCCCGGCGGTGACCGTGATCGTGCCGGCCAGGGACCCACCTGCCCCGGTGATCTTGCCCGTCGAGAGCTTCTCGGCGACCGCGGCGAACGTCTCGAACGTGCCCTGCAGGATTCCCTGGGTGCCGATGTAGATCCAGGAGCCTGCGGTCATCTGGCCGTACATCGTCAGTCCCATGTCCTCGAGCCTGCGGAACTCCTCCCAGTTGGCCCAGTCCGGGACCAGGTTGGAGTTGGCGATCAGCACGCGAGGAGCCCACTCGTTCGTGCGCATCACGCCGACGGGCTTGCCCGACTGCACCAGCATCGTCTCGTCGTCCTCGAGGTCGCGCAGGGTCCGCACCAGGGCGTCGTACGCCTCCCAGTTGCGCGCGGCCTTCCCGGTGCCGCCGTAGACCACCAGGTCCTCGGGGCGTTCCGCGTTCTCGGGGTCGAGATTGTTCATCAGCATCCGCAGCGGGGCCTCGGTCTGCCACGACTTCGCGGTCAGCTCCGTGCCGGTCGCGGCGTGGATGGGCAGCCTCTCGTTGGTTGAGGAGTGCGCGCCGGTGCCCGTCTCGAAATCCTTCATCGCAGCTCTCCGATCACTTCTTCGACGGCATCAAGCACGGCTCCGGAGCGGACGAGGCCCACGGCCATCTCGATCTCGGGCGACAGGTGACGGTCCGGCCCGGGGCCTTCGACACCGGCCGCGCGCAGCAGCCGCACGACGGCGGCGGTCGCCGGTGATGGCTCGAGCGGAGCTCGCATGTCCAGCGCGCGAGCCGCCGTCAGCACCTCGATGCCGACCACGCGGGTCAGCCCATCGACGGACCGACGCAGCTTGCGGGCCGCCGACCACCCCATGGACACGTGGTCCTCCTGCATCGCGCTGGACGGGATCGAGTCAACCGATGCGGGGTTCGCAAGCCGCTTCAGCTCCGAGACGATCGCGGCCTGCGTGTACTGGGCGATCATGTGGCCGCTGTCGACACCGGGGTCAGCGGCGAGAAACGGGTTGAGCCCGTGGCTGCGTGCCTTGTCGAGGAAGCGGTCGGTGCGCCGCTCGCTCATCGACGCCACATCGGCGGCCACGATGGCCAGGAAGTCGAGGACGTAGGCGACCGGCGCCCCGTGGAAGTTGCCGTTGGACTCGACACGGCCCGCCCCGTCCGCGGAGACCAGCACGACAGGGTTGTCGACAGCCGACGCGAGCTCACGGCCCGCGACCTGCGCGGCGTACTCGACGGTGTCGCGGGCGGCTCCGTGGACCTGGGGTGAGCAGCGCAACGAGTAGGCGTCCTGGACCCGGTTGCAGTCGGGACCGCGATGCGAGGCCACGACCCCCGAGTCGGCCAGGACCGCCGTCAGGTTGGCGGCCGAGAGTGCCTGGCCGGGATGCGGCCGGATCGCCTGCAGCTCCGGCGCGAAGACGCGGTCGGTGCCGAGCTGGCCCTCGACCGACATCGCGGCCGCGATGTCCGCCGTACGCAGCCGCAGCCTGGGGTCCTCGATCGCGAGCTCCAGCATGCCGAGCATGCCGTCGGTGCCGGGGATGAGGGCGAGGCCCTCCTTCGCGGCCAGCTCGACGGGCGCGAGGCCGACCGCGGCGAGCGCGTCGGCAGCGGGCATCAATGTTCCTGACGCGTCGCGCACCTCCCCTTCCCCCATCAGGGCAAGGGCGCAGTGTGACAAGGGGGCGAGGTCGCCCGAGCAGCCGAGCGACCCGTACTCGTGCACTACCGGCGTGATGCCGTTGCTGAGGAAGTCCGCCAGCAGCTGGGCCGTCTCGATGCGGATGCCGGTGTGCCCGGTTGCCAGGGTGGACAGCCGCAGGAGCATGAGCGCCCGGGTGACCTCGCGCTCAACCTCGGGGCCCGATCCCGCGGCATGCGACCGGACCAGCGACTTCTGCAGCTGTGCCCTCATCTCGGTGGGGATGTGTCGTGTGGCCAACGCGCCGAACCCGGTCGAGATGCCGTACGTCGGCGTCGGACCTGCCGCGAGCGCGTCCACGACGGACCGGGCCTTCGTCATCGCGGCAACGGCTTCGCTCGTGAGCACGACGGGTCTTTCGTGGCGCGCAACGGCGACGACGTCGGGGAAAGAGACGGGACCGACATCGATCGAGACGGGACTGGGCATGCCTCACATCCAACGCTGCCGAAGCTCGCCCAGCCAGCGCCCAGGGACATGCCATCTCTCGGATCCCAGACTCCAGGAAAGAAGTCCAGCACTTGGCCGTCACAGCCGTCTTGGTCGCTCGTTAGGCCTGACAGAACCAACCAACCGCCCCAGCGGCCCGTCTCGACCAAGCACCATACGGCCAGAATCGGTAAATCCCGGCCCAGGTTCAGGGCACAATGGCCCCGTCATTGGTGATCACTTGATTGACGTGGGGGGTCACGCCGATCACTTTTATGCTCAAGGAGTTGAAAACATGCGCCGGTTGCTACCTCTCGGCACAGCAATCGCGGTCATGGCCGCGACCCTTCTCGCCGGTCCGACCGGCGCTGCCACGCCAGACAGCCTGGGCGGCGACAGCCAGGCCAGCACCACGAGTCGCACCGCATCCAGCACCGCGAATCGCACCGCGGCCCGGGCCAAGATTGCGACCCAGTTCGCCCTCAAGGCCGCTGGCTACGGCACCCGCGTCGAAGGCGGACAGCTTCCGGTGGTGTCCGGCCAGACCGCTTATGCCGTCATCGGCTGCACGAACAAGGCGGGGATGGTCCGCAAGAACTACGAAGCCGCCGTCACGCTGCCCGGCCTGGGCACGGTGGACGGCGTCCGGACGAAGACCTGGACCAGCATCAACTACAAGAAGCACAAGGTCGCCGTCAACTCGGTCCACAACGTTGCGAAGGTCGTCCTCGGTGGCACCTTGACGATCGCAGCCGTGAAGTCGCACTCGACGACGTGGCACGACCGGAAGGGCTTCCACACCAGGGCCGAGACGAGCATCGGCAGCATCAAGGTCGGCGCTCAGTCGTTCCCGATCCCGACGCCCAACCAGCCGATCACCATTCCCGGGGTCGCGAAGATCTCGCTCGGTATGCACAAGACGAAGAAGGACAGCGACGGCGCCAGCACCTACGCCGAGGCCGTTCAGGTCAAGCTCCTCCTCACCGACACGGTCGTGCGCATCGCCCACACCGCCGCTCTGATGGGCCGTGGCATCACCTACGGTCGCTTCCACGGTTCGGCCAACGGCACCCAGGTCCGGGCGCTCGCCGACAACGTCAAGAGCGGTCCCACCCCGTTGTCCTGGATGCCTTGCCAGGGCACTCATGGCGTGGTCAAGACCAAGTCCGTCCTGGGCGTCGACCTCGCCGGTCAGATCGTGGTCGGCGCCGTCGAGAACCAGCAGATGGGCAAGCAGAACCTCAAGAAGGCCACGGGCTTCGAGCAGTCCACGGTCGCCGCGATCACCCTCGGCCCGCTCACCATCAACGCCATCAAGGCCCGCGCGAACGTCACGCGGCTCAAGGGCGGCAAGATGATCGCCAACGCCGACGGCACCACCATCGGCGAGATTGTCGTCAACGGTGACGTGACCCCGATCCCGGACCCCGGTCAGGCGATCGAGATTCCGGGCCTGCTCAAGCTCGAGGCCAACGTCGTCGACAAGATGAAGTACGGCATCGACGTGGTGGCCATCCGCATCACGTTGCTCGATGGCACAGGTGCGGTGATCGACCTCGGTCACGCAAAGATGGAGATCAAGCCGAGCCACCGGGTCATCGGCGGCCCGTAGTCACACGGCTCAACACGCTCAACTGAAGGGGGACGCCTACGGGCGTCCCCCTTCGCCGTTCCCGGGTGCCGTCGGTCGGCTCCAGGGCGGAAATGTCACAGGCCACACTGCGAGATCCGTCAGGCACGCCGCCGACGCGCCCGTCTACTGGTCCCATGACCGCTCTCGACGACCTCCGCGTGATCGGTGCGGCGCGCCGCTGGTCGATGCTCGGGGCCAGCACGCTGGCGCAGGCCTCGGCGGCGATCATGATGCACGGCCCCGCATTCCTGATCCCCGTCCTGCACGACCGCGAGGGTCTCAGCCTCGCCGAGGCAGGATCGGTGGCCGCGGCTCCCACGTTGGGCGTGATGCTGACCCTGGTGCTGTGGGGCGTTGTCACCGACCTTCGCGGCGAACGCTTCGTGCTCCTGACCGGGCTCGCCGCCACGACCGTGTTCGGCATGGCCAGTGCTCTCAGCGGTGGCCTGGTGGTCCTCGCGATCACGTTGTTCCTGGACGGAGCAGCCGCGGCAAGCACGAACGCCGCAAGTGGCCGGGTCGTCGTGGGCTGGTTCCCGCCCGCCCGGCGCGGCCTCGCGATGGGCGTTCGGCAGATGGCACAGCCCGTCGGAGTCGGCGTCGCCGCCATCAGCATGGCGGTGGTCGCCGACCGGTCGGGTGCGCACGCGGCACTCTGGGTTCCGACGATCGCGTGCGGCCTGGCAGCGGTCGTCGTGGCCGTGGTGGTGATGGACCCGCCTCGACCCGATCCTCGGGAGGGGACGGCACCGAACCCGTACCGGGACAACCACTACCTGACGCGCATCCACGGCGTCTCCGTGCTGCTGGTGGTGCCCCAGTTCGTCGTCTGGACGTTCGCGCTCGTGTGGCTGGTCCAGGACCGGCAGTGGTCACCGGCCGCCGCCGGCAGCCTGGTCGCGGGAGCGCAGGTCGCAGGAGCGCTCGGGCGGATAGTCGCGGGGCACCTGTCGGACGTCGTGGCCAGTCGGATGCGCCCCCTGCGCTGGGTGGCCGTCGCGGCGGGAGCCGCGATGGCCCTGCTAGGTCTTGCCGCGGGACTCGACGCCGCCGTGGCCGTGCCCCTCGTGGTGGTGGCAACGGTCCTGACCGTCGCCGACAACGGTCTCGCCTTCACAGCTGTCGCGGAGCGGGCCGGGCCGTTCTGGTCCGGGCGCGCTCTGGGTCTGCAGAACACCGCCCAGTTCACTGCCGCCTCCGCGGTCCCGCCTCTCGCGGGGCTCGCCGTGACCCAGGTGGGGTACCCCTCGACGTTCGCGCTGGCCGCAGTGTTCCCGCTCGTGGCCGCGGCCTTCGTCCCTGTCAGCGAGGAGAGCGAGCTCCACTGACTGCGGCAGTGAACCAGGCCATGGAGGGTGTCCGGCAACTCCGAAAGGGGTACGGGGCCCAGACCAACAATCCGGGAGGGAAAAATGTCCACCACACAGGTCGTCTGGACCGTGGTCGTCATCGTGGCGGTTCTCGTCGTGCTTGCGTTCGTCGTCACCGCACTGCGCAAGCGCCGGACCGAACAGAACAAGGCCCGGGCAGCGGAACTGCGCGGCGAGGCGGTGGCCCGCACCCCCGAGGTCACCGAGTCGCAGCGCCGTGCGCAGGAGACCGAGGCGCTGGCGCAGGTGGCTCGCGCCGAAGCGGAACGGGCCGAGCAGAAGGCCCTCGACGCGCGCCAGGGTCTGCAGTTCGAGGAGGCCCGTCGCGAGGACGTCCTGCGCGAGGCGGACCGCATCGATCCCGGTGTCGACAACACGTCGGACGACTACGTGCCCACCACACCCGGGACGCAGGCCACTGACACCACGGACGACTCGGCACGTCCCGGGCCGGGACAGCACCGCGCCGATCCCACCAGCAGGGAGTGATCCCTCAGTAGTCTCCCGCAGATGACCCAGGTTCCTGCCGCGACGCGTGCGCTCCAGGTGCTCCGTTTCCTGGCCAGCCAACCGGATCCCGTTGCGCTGGACCGGATCGTGCGAGCGTGCGACCTGCCGCGCAGCACGGCGTACCACTTGCTCAATGCGATGATCGAGCAGGGCTTCGTGGTGCACCTGACCGACGAACACCGCTATGGGCTCGGCGTCGCCGCATTCGAAGTGGGCAGCGGTTATTCGCGCCAGGCGCCACTGCAGCGCCTCGCCCGCCGCCCGCTGGCCACGCTCGTCGACCGGTTGGGCCAGACCGCGCACCTCGCGGTCCTGCACGGCCGCGACGTGCTGTACGTCGTGGAGGAGCGGGCACCCGGACGTCCACCGCTCGTGACCGACGTCGGTGTCCGCCTGCCCGCGCACCTCACCGCGAGCGGGCGCGCGATCCTGGCCATGTTGCCTCCGGTGCAGGTCCGGGCTCTGTACTCATCGCCGACCGACTTCGTCGACAGGCACGGACTCGGGCCGCGGACCCCGGGCGCACTGCGCAACCTGCTCGCCGAGACGCGTCAGCGGGGCTACGCGATCGAGGACGGCGAGGTCACCGCGGGACTGGCCAGCGTGGCGGCAGCGGTGCTCGACCACAACGGGCACCCGGTGGCAGGCGTGGCCGTGACCTACCAGGACGGCGATCCGATCCGGCTGAGCCGAGAAGTGAGGACCACGGCGGCGTCACTCACCCGACGGATCGGCGGCAATGCCTGACCAGGGCGGACCGGTCCGGGGGATCGACTCGGACAACGGCGTACCTCCGGGCGCGGCCGGCCGTTAGAGACCTCGACAGGACTCCCACCATGTGTGAGGTTCTGTCGGGGCCCGGCTGACGACGCAGACCGGGCCACGAGACGCGGAGGCCCCGATGACTGCAGGTTCGAGCCCAGGCCCGGGTGACCGTTCGCGCCGACGCCTGGTGTGGGCGATCGGCGTGGCGGCAGTGCTGGTCGCGGGCAGTGCTGTCTTCCCGTCGTACGGCGGCGCGCGGTCGGGTTCGATGCTCTCGGGGTACGACGCCACGAAGGCTGCCGTCCTCGAATCACTCCCCCACGTCGACCCTCCGGGTGCCCCGGCGCACAACCACAATGATCCGGCCACCAAGAACCTCATCTCCCGCGCCGGCGAGACGGGCGCGGATGTCCAGGACCCGACGACGGCCGACGAGGCCCGCGCCAACGCGGCGTACGTTGCGACCGAGCGGACCCAGGCCGATCCGCAGTTGACGACCGCTCGGGTGACTGCGCCGAGAGCCGTCCACCCGCAGAAC
This sequence comes from Nocardioides sp., assembly GCA_025965125.1. Classification (GTDB taxonomy): domain Bacteria; phylum Actinomycetota; class Actinomycetes; order Propionibacteriales; family Nocardioidaceae; genus Nocardioides. The sequence continues at coordinate 14,679 of JAOPXM010000180.1, read as the reverse complement.
CGTTACGCCATGGCCAACGGCTGCTACACGCTCACCGGCAATGGCGTTCCGCTGTACTTCAAGCCCACCGCGCTGGGCCGCTACCTGCTCTACGACAAGCACCGTCAGTTCGTGACGAGCGGCGGCGCCCGAGCGGCCAAGCCCAGTCCGAGCACTGAGTGGCGAGCGTCGATGAAGGGCACGCGACTGACGTTCCGCAACAGCTCCGGCAAGCTCCGGTTCGAGGGCACGTCGAGCTTCCGACTCACGCGGGCGTCGGGCTGTGCCGCGTACCCCGAGTCCCAGATCGACGTCGTCGGCGACCCGCACGCCGGAATCACACCGTTCCAGGAGGTGCGGGGCTACGTCGACGCCCACACCCACGGGATGGCCTTCGAGTTCCTCGGTGGCGACGCCCACTGTGGCAAGCCCTGGGACAAGTACGGCGCGCCGTACGCCCTGGTCGACTGCCCCGACCACACCTACACGGGTGGCTACGGCGGAGTCCTCGAAGACTTCCTCTCCGGGAAGGTCGGCCACGACCCCATTGGCTGGCCGACGTTCAAGGACTGGCCCGCTCCGGAGTCGCTGACCCACGAGGGCACGTACTACCGCTGGCTCGAGCGGTCCTGGCGCGGTGGCCAGCGGATCCTCGTGAACCTCCTCGTCGAGAACAACCAGCTCTGCATGCTCTACCCGATCAAGCACAACTCGTGCGACGACATGACGTCCATCCGGTTGCAGGCCCACGACATGTATCAGATGGAGCACTACATCGACGCGCAGTTCGGTGGCCCGGGCAAGGGCTTCTACCGGATCGTCAAGAACCCCTTCCAGGCACGCCAGGTGATCAACTCGGGCAAGATGGCGGTGATCATGGGGATCGAGACCAGCGTGCCGTTCGGCTGCACGATGAAGTTCGACCTCCCGCAGTGCAACATCGCCCAGATCGACCGCCAGCTGGACCAGGTCCGCAAGATGGGCGTGCGTCAGATGGAGCTGGTCAACAAGTTCGACAACGCCCTGTCCGGTGTGGCGGGCGACACCGGCGCGATCGGCCCACTGGTCAATGTCGCGAACTTCCTGGAGACGGGCTCTTTCTGGGACATGAAGCACTGCGAGCCGGCCGACGGCCAGTCACACGACAACAACCAGACGACGCTGCCGAGCATCTCGCCCGAGCAGCAGGACGCCCTGTTCGGCGCCATCGGGGCTCTGGGACTGCCCAACATCGCGCTCCCCATCTACCCGCCGCCGGACCACTGCAACAGCCGTGGCCTGACGACGCTGGGCGAGCACACGATCAAGGCGCTCGCCGAGCGCCACATGATCTTCGACCCCGACCACATGAGCGTCAAGGCCCGCAACACCGCCATCAACCAGGTGGAGAAGCTGAAGTACTCCGGCATCGTCTCCAGCCACTCCTGGTCGACCCCTGACGCGTACCCGCGGATCTACAAGCTGGGCGGCTTCATCACGCCGTACGCCGGTGACTCGACCGGATTCGTCGAGAAGTGGCGCACCCACCTGGGCTGGGCGGACAAGCGCTACTACTGGGGGTTCGGCTACGGCGCCGACATCAACGGCCTCGGCGCCCAGGGCGATCCCCGCGGCGCCAACGTGGCCAACAAGGTCACCTACCCGTTCACGGGAATCAACGGCATCACGATCAAGAAGCAGCACGCCGGCAAGCGCGTCTACGACATCAACAAGGACGGCGTCGCCCAGTACGGCCTCTACCCCGACTGGATCCAGGACATCAGCAAGGTGGCCGGCAACGACGGTGCCGCCCTCCAGGACGACATGGCTCGGGGCGCCGAGGCCTACCTGCAGATGTGGGAGCGGGCCCAAGGCATCAAGGCCGACTCGTGCCGCAACCCTGGCCTCCGGAAGCCGGTCGGCACCGTGCTCCGCCTGGTCCAGCGAGGCCAGTCCACCCGCACGGTGATGAACAAGGTCGGCCAGCCGTTCACGCGTCTGGGGCAGACCTACGGCTTCTGCGCGAAGACCCCGTCGAGCCCGCGGGTGATGATGACGGTGACGTTCTCGAGGTCGGGGAAGGTCACCGGCGTCCGTCGCGGCTGACGGGGCGGATGCCTCCGGGTGACCCAAGTTACCGCCCGGTAGGATCTAGGTCACCCAGTCAGGGTCCTGACGGTGACCGAGCGCTCCCCTAGGCTCGCCAACGGCCCGTCAGACCGTCGGACGGGCGCAACGCGTCGTGCACATCGGTGAGGGAGTAGCTGTGGATCTGTGGGTGTTGGTCATCGGTCTCGCGATGACCGTGGTGGGACTCGCTCTGGCCGGGAAGCGGGTGCTCTTCCTCTTCCGTCTGATCACCAGCGGAAAGCCCGCTCCGGACCGCATCGAGGGCGTGACCCATCGACTGGGAACCGCCTTGAAGACCCAGCTGGTCGAGGTCTTCGGCCAGAAGAAGCTCCTGAAGTGGTCGATCCCCGGCGCCGCGCACTTCTTCGTGTTCTGGGCCTTCCTCATCCTCGGCAGCGTCTACCTCGAGGCCTTCGGCATCCTGCTCTCCCGCAACCCCGAGTGGGCGATCCCGGTCGTGGGTCACTGGGACGCCCTCGGCTTCGCCCAGGACTTCATCGCGGTCATGGCGCTCGTCGGCATCGTGGTGTTCGCGAAGATCCGCCTCAAGGAAGCCCCGTCCAAGCTCGGGCGGAAGTCCCGCTTCGCAGGATCCCACCTCGGTGGCGCCTACCTCGTCCTGTTCATGATCTTCAACGTCATCTGGACGATGTTCTTCTTCCGAGGCGCGGCCGTCGGTGCCGGGAACTTCCCCTACGGCAACGGCGCCTTCGTGTCACACCTCGTGGGCCACTTGTTCGGCGACTCCGAGGTCCTCGAGGGCGTAGGACTGCTCCTCCACATCGGCATCATGCTGGTCTTCCTCGTCGAGGTCGTGAACTCCAAGCACCTCCACATCTTCGTCGCGCCGATCAACGTGCTGTTCGGCCGCCGGCCCGTCGCCCTGGGCGCCGTGAAGCCGCTGATGTCCGAGGGCAAGCCGGTCACCCTCGACGACATCGATGACCTCGACGAGGACGCCACGCTGGGCGTCGGCTCGATCGAGGACTTCTCGTGGAAGGGCCTGCTCGACATGGCCACCTGCACCGAGTGCGGTCGCTGCCAGTCGCAGTGCCCGGCCTGGAACACCGAGAAGCCGCTCTCGCCGAAGATGCTGATGCTCAACCTCCGCGACCACGCGTTCGCGAAGGCGCCCTACATCCTGGCCGACGAGTCGGAGCGCGACGGCCTGTCCGACGAGGTGAAGGCCGAGGCGGCCCGGCCGCTGATCGGTGACCCGTCGGCGTACGGCGTGATCGATCCCGACGTGCTCTGGTCCTGCGTGACCTGTGGTGCCTGCGTGGAGCAGTGCCCGGTCGACATCGAGCACGTCGACCACATCATCGACATGCGCCGCTACCAGGTCCTGGTGGAGTCCAGCTTCCCGGCCGAGCTGAACCAGCTCTTCAAGGGCATGGAGAACAAGGGCAACCCCTGGAACATGTCGCCGACCGCCCGGATGGACTGGGCCAAGGACCTGCCGTTCGACGTGAAGGTTGTCGGCGGCGACGGCCCCCATGACGTGGAGTCGCTCGACGAGGTGGAGTGGCTGTTCTGGGTCGGCTGTGCCGGCGCCTACGAGGACCGGGCCAAGAAGACGACCCGTGCCGTGGCCGAGCTCCTCGACATGGCCGGGGTGTCGTTCGGCGTCCTGGGCAACGGAGAGACCTGCACCGGCGACCAGGCCCGGCGCGCGGGCAACGAGTTCGTGTTCCAGGGCCTGGCCCAGCAGAACGTCGAGACGTTCAAGGAGTACAAGGTCAAGAAGGTCGTCTCGACCTGTGCGCACTGCTTCAACACGCTCAAGAACGAGTACAAGGAGTTCGGCATCGAGCTCGAGGTCGTGCACCACACCCAGCTGCTCAATCGGCTGGTGCGCGAGGGCAAGCTCACTCCGGTGGCGGACGGGGAAGGAGCCGCCAAGCGCTCCATCACCTACCACGACCCGTGCTACATCGGTCGCCACAATGGTGTCTACAGCCCGCCTCGGGAGCTTCTGCAGGTGCTGCCGGGCGCCGAGTTCGTCGAGATGGAGCGCAACTCCGAGAAGTCCTTCTGCTGCGGCGCCGGTGGCGCCCGCATGTGGATGGAAGAGACCATCGGGGAGCGGATCAACGTCAACCGCACCAACGAGGCGGTCGGCACCGGTGCCGACCAGATCGCGGTCGGCTGCCCGTTCTGTCGCGTCATGCTCTCCGACGGGCTCACCGCTGCCCAGGCCGACGGCACCGCTCGCGAGGAGGTCGAGGTCCTCGACGTGGCCCAGATGCTGCTCGCGTCGGTGAAGGGGGAGCGGGCGACCAGGTACGCCCCCGGGGGCGCCTCCGTTCCCGCGGGCAAGAAGTCCGAGGAGACGAGGGCCGAGCCGGAAGCCGGGGACGTCACGCAGACCTCCGAGACCGTCACGGCCACCGAGGACGTCGGGCCGGCCGCCAACGCCAGCGGTGGATCCTCGCTGTTCGACACCCCCGCCGAGGAGGCTGCGCCCCCGGAGCCGAAGAAGTCCGAGGGCAAGCCTGCCGCGGCCGAGACGTCCGGCGGGTCCCTGTTCGACCTCGGCGGCGATGATGGCCCCGCGGCCGAGACCGCGCCTCCGGCCGCCAAGGAACCGGCAGCGAAGGCACAGGCCGCGGCGGTTGCCGAGGCCGACGCCACGAAGTCGGAGGCTGACGAGGTGCCCGCCGAGGCAGAGGCCGAGCCGGATGCCTCCCCGAAGCCCGCCACGAAGCCGGAGCCGAAGGCCGAGCCGTCCACCAACGTCCCGGAGAGCGGCTCGCTGTTCGACATCTCGCCTGCCGAACCCGCCGCCGCGCCAGCGGCGAAGGCCGAGCCGAAGACTGAGCCCACCTCCCCGGCGAAGCCAGCCGCGGCAAAGCCCGCCGCGGCGAAGCCCGCCGCGGGGATCCCGGAGGGCGGTTCGCTCTTCGACATCGCCTCCCCCGAGCCGGCCCCTGCACCGACCGCCAAGTCTGACCCCGAGCCCGAAGCCGAAGCTGAGCGCGAGCCCGAGGCCGAGGCCGAGCCCGAGACGGTCGCCGAGCCCGAGCCGGCCCAGGAGTCCACGGGTTCCGGCGACGAGCTGTCTCCGGGGGCGGCGATCAGCGCGGCGGCCACGGCTGCGGCCAGCTCCGCTCCCGCCGACGAGCCCGAGGACAGCACCGACGAGCCCGGGCCTGGGTCGGACGACGAGGATGCGGCCGAGGAGGACCCCAAGCCGGCCAGCAGCGGCGAGGCGCACCAGCCGAAGACCGACGTCGACATCAATGAGTCTGGATCGCTCTTCGACCTCTGAGGCGCGTTCCAGTCGAGCTCGAGCTCAGCGCTTGTCCATGTGCCCAGGCTCCGTGGCCTGCTCGACGTGGTCCGGAACCACGATCGGCCGGACGCGAACCCAGACGAGGAAGCCGACCCCGACCGCGAGCATCGCGATCCCTGCCCAGAGGTTGGCGTTGACGCCTCCGGTCTTGTCCTCCTGGGTGTCGCCGAAGAGACCCGTCGCCAGCAGGATCACGCCGTAGATCGCGAGCAGGACGCCGACGATGGTGCGGATGTCGAAGATGCCGGCGGGGTGCTTGTCGGTCGCCGTGGTGTCAGTGGGCATGTCGATCTCCTCAGAAGGCCAGGTTCAGGACGATGACCATGACCAGTGCCACGCTGGCCAGGGGGACGGTGCGGCGGTACCACGGGTAGCTGGCTTCGTTCGGGTCGGTCCGCTGATCTCTCGGCGTCTCCGAGTAGACCAGACCGACGAGCTCGGAGGCCGGCTTGGGCTGGGTCACCATGGACACCGCCACGCTGAGCAGGATGTCGACCACGAAGGCCGTCGAGGCCGCGAGGAACGCTGCGCCCTGACCTCCGACCGCGATCGTCCCGGTGCTCCAGGACCCGAACGCGTCCTCAGTCAGGAACGCCACCATCACCGCGGAGACCGTCCCGGCAACGAGGCCCACCCAACCGGCAGTCGGAGTCATGCGCTTCCAGAACATGCCGAGGATGAAGGTCGCGAACAGGGGTGCGTTGAAGAACCCGAACAGCGTCTGGAGGTAGTCCATGATGTTCGTGAAGTGACCTGCCAGGGATGCGGTGAAGATCGCGATGACCGTGGCCGCCACCGTGGCATAGCGCCCTATCCGCAGGTAGTAGCCGTCCTCCTTGTCCCTCACGAGGTAGGTCTGCCAGAGGTCGTAGCTGAGCACCGTGTTGAAGGCCGAGATGTTGGCGGCCATCCCGGCCATGAAGGCCGCGAGGAGACCCGCGATCGCCAACCCCAGCAAGCCGTTGGGCAGCAGGTCGCGCATCAGCAGCAGCAGGGAGTCGTTGTAGGTGACCCCGTCCCCCGACGAGCCACCGGCCACCGTCTTGCCGGCCTTCACCTGCGCGATCTCCGACACCAGCACGGCGGCCAGCATGCCGGGAAGGATCGTGATGAACGGGACGAACATCTTGGGGAACGCACCGATCACAGGCGTCTTGCGGGCCGATGAGATCGAGTCGGAGGCCATCGCCCGCTGCACCTCGACGAAGTTGGTCGTCCAGTACCCGAACGAAAGGACGAAGCCGAGGCCGAAGACGATGCCGACCACCGACAGCCAGGACGAGTCGAAGCCGGAGAGCGACTGCCCCGGCCACGAGTTGAGCTGCTCGGCGGCCGCGGACTCACTGCCGGCGGCCGAGGTGATCTTGTCCTTGAGGCCGCCGTAGCCGCCGACCCGGTGCAGGCCGATCAAGGTCAGCGGGAGCAGTGCCGCGACGATCACGAAGAACTGCAGCACCTCGTTGTAGATCGCAGCCTTGAGACCGCCCAGCGTGATGTACGACAGCACGATCGCCGCCGCGACGAGCAGCGCGACCCACAGTGGCCAGCCGAGCAGGGCGTGCACGATGCTGCCGAGCAGGTACAGGTTGATGCCGGCGATGAGCAGCTGGGCGACCGCGAACGAGATCGAGTTGACGAGGTGTGCCCCCTTGCCGAAGCGGCGGAGCATGAACTCGGGGACCGAGCGCACCTTCGAGCCGTAGTAGAAGGGCATCATCACGACGCCCAGGAACAGCATCGCCGGAATTGCGCCGATCCAGAAGTAGTGCACGGTCGGAACGCCGAGCTCGGCGCCGGAGGCTGACATGCCCATGATCTCGACCGCTCCGAGGTTGGCCGAGATGAACGCCAGTCCGGTGACCCAGGCCGGCAGAGACCTCCCGGACAGGAAGAAGTCCATCGAGTCCGACACCCGTCGGCTCGCCATCACCCCGATGCCCAGGACGAACGCGAAGTAGACGAGGAGGATGAGGTAGTCGACGGCGTTGACCTGGATGAGCGTGTTGCTCGCCAGGACCGTCGAACCCGGGTTCGCCATGCGGTTGCCCTTTCGTGCTCCGATGCGGTGTCGCAGCCCTACGGGGCCATCGGTTCCGTTGCCCGGTCCGGCCGTTCACCAAACCCCGGACCTGCTCGCGCTCGGCTCGAAGCGGTGCCCGAGCAGGTCCCGACGTCATCCGATGTCAGGAATGACGTCTCAAGGGCTTGACGTGACGTCATAGTGATGTCACGCTGATGCACATGGACATCACGCCGTACATCGACAGCCTTCGGCGCGACCTGGTCGCGGCGGCCGAGGCCGCCGGCCCCGAGACCCGGCAGGCCGCTGAGCGCCTCACCTTCGCCCTGGACCCCTCGGCGCGGCTCGCCCTGATGGAGGCCATCTCCCAGGCTGCTGCCGAGATCACCGCCGAGATGCCGGCCGGCGGGGTCGACGTGCGGCTCAACGGGCGAGAGCTCGACTTCGTGGTGCAGGGCGCCGCGATCACGCCCCCGACCCCGCCGGCCGCGCCGGCTCCTCCCGGCGCCGACGAGCTCGAGGAGGACGGCACGGTCGCCCGCATCACGCTGCGGATGCCCGAGTCCGTGAAGGCAAAGGCCGAGGAGATGGCAGCCCGCTCCGGGCACTCGCTGAACACCTGGCTCGTCAACATCGTGCGCGCCGCGACCCGCGACAACGCCATCAACGTCGACATCGACCTCTCGAGCGTCCCGTTCTTCGGCGGCAATGACCCCTTCGGGGGCCGGCGTGGCAACCGCCGCATGACCGGCTGGATCTGAGACCGGCCGCCCAACACCGCAAACATCGTCAAGCCCACACCGAGGGACAGCCCCAGGCTGGTCCCGCGGACGAACACACCCTTCAGGAGACACCATGACCGAGCACCGCTTCGAGACCCACAAGCCCGTCAACCTGTACGTCGAGATCGGCAAGGGCAACGTGCACGTCCGCGCGACGGACACGACCGAGTCGACCGTCCAGATCTCCGGTCGCGACGCCGACCAGGTACACGTCGAGCAGAACGGCGACCAGATCAGCGTCGTGGCGCCTCGTCTGCGGACCGGCTTCCTCGGCGGTGACTCGGCGCTGGACGTCGACGTCGTCGTCCCCCTCGACAGCGACCTGGCCATCAAGACCGGCAGCGCCGACATCCAGGTCGAGGGTCCGGCCGGCTCCGCGCAGGTCAAGAGCGGCTCCGGCGACGTCCGGATCGACGCCGTCGGCGGCCAGGCCCTGCTCGAGACCGGGTCCGGCGACATCCAGCTCGACGACGCCCGCGCCGAGCTCCGCGTCAAGAGCGGGTCGGGCGATGTCAAGGTCGGGAACGCCGCGTCGGCGGTGACGGTGTCCACCGGCTCCGGCGACGTCGAGATCGGCAGCACGAACGGTCCGGCCGTCGTCAAGACGGGATCCGGTGACCTGCGGGTCATCGACGCCCGGACCGACGTCTCGATGGTCACCGGCAGCGGTGACCTCGTGGTCGGGACGGCGAACCGCGGCAAGTTCACGATGAAGGGGGCGTCCGGCGACGTGAAGATCGGCATCCCCGCCGGCGTCCCGGTGTGGACAGACATCTCGACCGTCTCGGGTGAGATCCGGTCGTCGCTCGAGGGCGCCGGCGAACCCCAGGCCGGCGCCGACCATGTCGAGCTGCGTGCCAAGACCGTCAGCGGCGACGTCATCCTCACCCAGGTCTGACCCCTGGGGTTTGGTCCAACGCCATCATCCAGCCCCTAGTCACGCACCTCGCAACCCATCAGCACCCAACCAGCCAGCGACCAAGGAGATCACCATGAACGACACGCTCACCCCCATCGAGACCCAGGCCCGCCACCAGATCGCCGAGCGGGTCGCCCGCGCGGCGACGCCGAAGATCGCGTCCGTGCCGCCGCGGCACCGGCTGGCCCAGCGGCTGCGCCGCGTCGCGGACCGGATCGACAACTGAGCGGTCCCGATGGACCGAGCACACGATCCTCCCGGAGAAGGCAGTCTCGTGCCACGATGAGCTCTCGCAGTGACGACGTAGGGGACTACCGATGCAGATCATGGTCAACGGCCAGCAGTACGACTCCTGGGATGCCGTCCCACCGGAGATCCGCCAGCAGCTCGCCGCGAAGCTCCCCGACGCTGACAAGAACGGCATCCCCGACCTGTTCGAGGGTGGCGGTCTGCCCATGAGCTCGTCCTCGGTCATCACCTCCACCTCGTTCGCCGTCGACGGCAAGACCTACGACAACGTGGCGTCGCTCCCCGCCGAGGTGCAGGCCGTGCTGCGCAACATGCTGCCTGGCCTGACCGGTGCTGCCGCGCCCGCTGCTACGCCGCCGCTCGCCGTGCCGGCTCCGGCAGCAGCACCCGCACCCACCGTCGGCCAGCCCCTCGCCGAGGGCGAGGTCATGCTGAACGGCGTCCCCACCCGCGTCGGCAGCGAGCCGGCCCGCAAGAAGCACTGGTGGCGGCGCGGCTGACGCCCGCCGCGTCCGGCTAGATAGCCGTGCGGTGGAAGTTCTGGAACGAGCGTGAGGGAGTCGGGCCACGCTGGCCCTGGTAGCGCGATCCGTACTTCGCCGAGCCGTACGGGTGCTCGGACGGCGAGGACAGCCGGAAGAAGCAGAACTGCCCGATCTTCATGCCCGGGTACAGCTTGATCGGCAGCGTCGCGACATTGGCCAGTTCGAGCGTCACGTGGCCCGAGAACCCCGGGTCGACGAAGCCGGCCGTGGCATGGGTCAGCAGCCCGAGACGCCCCAGCGACGACTTGCCCTCGACCCGGGCGGCGATGTCGTCGGGCAACGTGATCACCTCGTAGGTCGAGCCGAGCACGAACTCGCCCGGGTGCAGGATGAACGGCTCCTCGCCCTCGGGCTCGACCTCTCGGGTCAGGTCGGACTGGTCCGCAGCCGGGTCGATGTGCGGGTAACGGTGGTTCTCGAAGACCCGGAAGTATCGGTCCAGCCGGACGTCGATCGACGACGGCTGCACCATGCCGGGTTCGAAGGGATCGAGACGGATCCGGCCGTCGTCGATCTGGGCCAGGATGTCGCGGTCTGACAGCAGCACGGCGTCAACCTACCGGCACGGCAGGATGTGTCCATGTCCTTCCACCGCTACGTCGCGCTCGGCGACTCCTTCACCGAGGGCGTGGGCGACCCAGACCCGCGGCGCCCCAACGGTCTGCGTGGCTGGGCGGACCGGGTTGCGGAGGTGCTGGCCACGAAGAGCGACGACTTCGGCTACGCCAACCTCGCGATCCGCGGCCGCAAGCTTCCAGCGATCCTGGCCGAGCAGCTCGAGCCCGCACGCGCCCTCGACCCCGACCTCGTCACGGTCTATGCGGGAGCCAACGACATCATGCGCCCGAAGGTCGACCTCGATGCCCTGGTGGGCAGCTACGACGAGGCGCTCGGCCGGCTGGCCGCCACGGGGGCACGGCTCCTGGTGTGGACGGCCTTCGACCCGGGTGGGTCCGCGACGTACCGGCTGCTGCGCGGGCGGTTCGCCCTGTACAACGAGCTGGTCCGGGAGAGCGCGGACCGGCACGGGGCCACCGTCGTCGACTTCTGGCGGCTGCGGGACTACCGCGACTGGCGGCTCTGGGACGACGACCGGATGCACATGGGCCCGGCCGGCCACCAGCGGATGGCGATCGAGGTCCTCGACATCCTCGGCGTCGAGCACGAGCTTGCGCCGCTTGCCTTGCGCGACCACCTGCCGCGCTCCCGGGCGGAGGAGCTGCGCGAGCATGCCGCCTGGCTCCGCACGTCTGCTGCGCCCTGGGTGCACCGCCGCCTGACCGGACGGTCATCGGGCGACCTGGTCAGCCCGCGCTACCCCGCGCTCGGGACGCCGGACCAGCCCGGCCTCGCGGGGGGCCCGCCGCGCTGAGGTAGCATCCTCCCGCCGGTCCCAAGACCGTCCTGCGGATGTAGCTCAGTTGGTAGAGCGCGACCTTCCCAAGGTCGATGTCGCGAGTTCGAGTCTCGTCATCCGCTCCACTTTCTCCCTCTCATCCACACTCACCCGTCGCCGCCGCGCCCGGTCTGCTGTGACCAATGTGAAAGTTGACTACTTCTGGGACGATGGGCTGGGTACGCCGCCCGCCCTTCCCGATCGTGTCTCGAGGATCCTCCATGTCCCGCCGCCGTCTCGGCCCCAAGACCATCGCCGTCGTCGCTGTGCTGCTGTTGCTTGCCGCCGCCGCGTTTGTGCCTCGCGGTGGCGGGGACGACGGATCCCTGGTCCCCTCGGGTGACGGCCAGGACGGGCCGCTCGCGGACACCGCGGGGCGGGGCCGCTTGACGCCGGCGCTGCGGGCCGAGGTCGACCAGGTGGTCGCTCGAGGTCGAGCCGCCGGACGCATCTCGGGGAAGGTCACCCCCGATCGGCTGGTCTCCAGCCTCGTGCGCTGCGCAGACTTCGAGGGGCAGCGGTACTGCCTCGACTCCGGCTGGACCGACGACACCCAGGCCGAGGTCCAGGCCCGGATGACGACCACCGCCCGGTCGATCGCAGCCCGGCCGACGCACGTCGAGTCGACCGGAGACCTCGACGTGCTCGCAACCCTCCAGCGCGAGGCGGCTCTCTCGCCCGCTGCGCGGGCCGCCCAGGAGCGAGACGAGCTGACGGCGGCGGCGCGGTCCGTCGCGAAGGTCTGGCTGCTCCGCCACGACATCGAGGGCGTCCCGTTGCCGGACGGCTTCCTCGACCGGCACCCCGAGGCGCTGGCCACCACCACCGACTCCCCCGCGGCCAGGGCCTCGGCGACGGCGTCCGCCAGCCCGACGAAGTCACCAACGCGGACGCCGAGCACCACGCCGTCCGCGACCAGCACCACCACGCCGGCTGACGACATCAAGACGCAGGCCGACTACCCCCGACGGGCAGTCGTCCTCGATCCGTTGCAGGTCGCCGAACAGCGGCTCACCTACTGGTGCGGTCCCACGACGATGCAGATGATCACCTGGGGCTGGAAGGGCGTCGACAAGGGCCAGGCCTACTGGGCGGACAAGCTCGGAACCACCAGCAGCGGCACCGCCATCACCGACATGGTCCGCGTCGTCAACGGAAACACCGGCTGGGACCGCCGCGACCATGCCGGGCCCTACATCGTGCTCGACATCTCGGACTACAGCTTCAGCAAGTGGATCCGGTTGATCATGCGGCACATCGTCGACTACAGGTCGCCGATCGTGTTTCACCCGATCCTGCTGAAGAAGTTCTACCCCTACCTCGACGACGACGCGTCCGGGCACTTCCAGGCGGGCCGCGGCTACAACAAGCGCGGCGAACGGCCGACGAGGATCAGCTACTTCGAGCCGTGGAACCAGCAGAGGTTCGACCCCTCGGAGCCCTACATCGCGCGCGTCCAGTGGCGCAACGCCTACAAGAGCTACCGCGCCAACGAGGCACACTTCCAGCACAACATCGGCGTCTGATGACGATCCGGGCGCGGTACGCCGGTGCGCTCGCCGCCCTGGTCGTCTTGCTGGCCGGCTGCGGCGACGGCGATCCGGCCGGGCGCCCCACGGCCAGCCAGTCGGCGACCGACCCGGCCGGCACCCCGTCCACGACGGCGCCCACCAGCCCGTCGGCGGAGACCCCCCATCCCGCGGACGACCCCCTGGTGCTCGATCCCGCGCCAAGGATCCTGGACTGGCAGCCGATCGACGGCCCGGTGTCCAACACGGTCACCACCAACGGCGAGTGGACCCTGACCGTCAACCAGGCCGGCGACCGGGCCGACCTCGAGGGACCCACCAGCGCCTCCGGGTCAGGCTCGAGCGGGGAGAGGGTGAGCGACGCGTTCCTCGACGACGACTGGGCCGTCGTCGTCCACCAGGATCGCCAGGAGCAGGATCCGTCCCGTGCCGTGGTCACGAATCTCGCCACCGGCAAGGAGTTCACGATCGACGGTGGCTCCGACATCCCGACCACGACCGGCGGGACCTGGGCGCTCGGCGGCGGCCACCTGCTGCACGCGACCATCGGGGCAGACGGCTCCTACTGCCTGGCCTCGGTCGACCTGACGACGCGGACGTCCAGCCTCGGTTGGTGTGCCGAGAAGCGCCACGGCTTCAACGGCGCCCACATCACGCCGTTCGGCGACTCGCTGATGTCATTCGACGACTCCCAGCCGTCATGTCGCACCGTGGCCGCTGTCAGCGGCACGCAGCTCGAGCCGCTCCCGGGCGTCACCGACTGCAAGGGCTGGGACGGGGTGATCACCGAGGACGGGGCAGTCTGGTCGGTCGTCGCGAAGGACAGCCGCGTGGAAGCGGCCCACTTCTACGCCCGGTCCGGCGACAGCTACGTCGACCTCGGGCCCGGCACGTCGGGCACCCTGACGTGGTGCCACGGCACGACGTACTTCGTGCGCGACCCGCAGCGCGACGGCGAGCCCGCGCGGCTGATGGCCTACGACGCCGAGGGGCTGACCATCGCCTACGAGTCGCCGGCCGGTCAGGCGTTCCTGACCGAGCCGCGCTGTGGCGGCGACACGATGAACGTCACCGCGCTGGCCGAGTCAGGCGACGAGCAGGTCAGCGCCGCCCTGGGCTGATCCGCCCTCGACGTCGAGCCGTACCCTCGGCGGGTGGAGTTCACCGGGATCCCCGCAGCCGCGCTCGACTTCTACGACGACCTCGAGGTCGACAACACCAGGTCGTTCTGGGAGAAGAACAAGGCGGTGTACGCCGAGGCCGTGAAGGCGCCGATCACGGCCCTGTGCGTGGCACTGGGCCCGGAGTTCGGCGACGCCAAGATCTTTCGGCCCTACCGCGACGTGCGCTTCGCGAAGGACAAGACGCCGTACAAGTCGCACCAGGGCGCCTACGTCGCGGTCGCGCCGGCCACCGGCTGGTACGTCGAGATCTCCGCGCCCGGGGTCCGCGTGGGCAGCGGTTTCTACCACGCGGAGGGGCCGGACCTGGCTCGGATCCGGGAGGCGATCGCCGACGAGCGCAGCGGCACCGAGCTCGCCAAGCTGCTGAAGTCCCTGCAGCGCAAGGGGTTCGAGGTCGGTGGCGAACGCCTCAAGACCACACCCCGCGGGTACGACGCAGACCACCCGCGGATCGAGCTGCTCCGGCACAAGTCGCTGACGGTCGGCAAGAGCTACGGCTTCGAGCCGGTGATCCACACCTCCGAGCTGCTCGACTCCGTACGACGTGACTGGCGCGCGATGCGGCCGTTCGTCGAGTGGGTCAGCTACCGGTTGCCCTGACCCGATCTCCGGGTAGTCCGAGGCCGAAAGCACCATCTGCGCGCTCGGAATGGTGCTTTGGACCTCGGACTA
>JAOPXM010000088.1 GCA_025965125.1 Nocardioides sp. | reverse complement strand
GCGGTGGACGTCCTGCTCGTCAGCCCGGAGCGGCTGAACAACCCCGGATTCCGCGACGAGGTGCTGCCGAAGCTGGCGGCGACCTGCGGGCTCCTGGTCGTCGACGAGGCCCACTGCATCTCCGACTGGGGCCACGACTTCCGGCCCGACTACCGGCGCATCCGCACCCTGCTGGCCGACCTGCCCGACGGCATCCCGGTCCTCGCCACCACCGCGACCGCCAATGCCCGGGTCACGTCCGACGTCGCCGAGCAGCTCGGCAGCGTGGCTGCCGACGGCGACGTCCTGGTCCTGCGCGGCTCACTCGACCGCGAGTCGCTGCGACTGGGAGTGGTGCGGTTGAAGACGGCCGAGCAGCGTCTGGCCTGGCTGGCCGACCACCTCGGCGAGCAGCCGGGGTCCGGCATCGTCTACTGCCTGACGGTCGCCGCCACCCAGGAGATCGCCGACTACCTCCGGTCGCGCGGCCACGACGTCGCCGCCTACTCCGGCCAGACCGACCCGACCGAGCGGCAGGCCCTCGAGCAGGACCTGATCAGCGGCCGCGTCAAGGCACTGGTGGCCACGAGCGCGCTGGGCATGGGGTTCGACGCGACGCTCGGCTTCGTCGTCAACATGGGTGCTCCTGCCTCGCCGGTGGCCTACTACCAACAGGTGGGCCGCGCCGGTCGGGGCACCGACGAGGCGACCGTCGTCCTGCTGCCGGCGATCGAGGACCGCGACATCTGGGCCTACTTCGCCTCTCTTGCGTTCCCGCGGGAGGAGCTGGTCCGACAGACGATCTCGGTGCTCGCCGAGGAGCGCCGCCCGATGAGCACCGCCGCACTCGAGACATACGTCGAGCTCAACCGCACCCGGCTCGAGACCATGCTCAAGGTGCTCGACGTGGACGGCGCCGTACGCCGGGTGCGCGGCGGGTGGGAGGCCACCGGGCGCGACTGGGCCTACGACGAGGAGCGGTATCGCCGCGTGAGCGAGGCCCGGGAGCGTGAGCAGCGGGCGATGCTGGACTACCTCGACACGGCAGGGTGCCGGATGCGGTTCCTGCGCGACCAGCTCGACGACCCGGAGTCCGCGGACTGCGGGCGGTGCGACAACTGCGGCGGCCTCGACCTGTCGACCGACGTCTCCGCGGCGGCAGTCGAGGAGGCCGAGGCACGGCTGGCGCGGCCCGGGGTGGTCGTCGAACCCCGCAAGATGTGGCCGACCGCGCTGGCCAACCTGGGGGTCGACCTCAAGGGAAAGATCGCGGAGGGTGCTAGCGACGGGCGGGCCGTAGCGCGGTTGACCGACCTCGGCTACGGCCAGGCGCTGCGTGCCCTGTTCCGTGCCGAGACCCCCGACGGGCCGGTCCCGACTCCGTTGGTGCGCGCAGTCATCGAGGTCCTGGGCGACTGGCAGCCACCGGTCGAGGGCATCGTCGTCGTGGAGTCGGCGACCCGACCGCTGCTCACGGCCGACCTGGCCGACGGGTTGTCCCGGTTCCTCAAGGTGCCGGTCGTTGCGCGCTACGCGATCGTGGATCCGACGGTCGCGCCCAGGCAGGGCGCGATGAACTCCGCCCAGCGGGTGGCCGCGGTCGGTCGACGCTACGACCTCGTGGGCGACGTGCCCGGGGGACCCGTGCTCCTGGTCGACGACCTCGTCGCCACCGGCTGGACCCTCACCCTCGCCGCTCGGGCGATCCTGCGGGCGGGAGCGACCGAGGTCCGACCGCTGGTGCTGGCGACCGAGTCTTGACCGGCCCGGGGGCAGACAACTTCTAGAACACGTTCTAGTCTGAGTCGCATGACAGCCGCTCCCGCAGCCGAGGGCCAGACCCAGCCGATCCGGGTCATCCAGTGGACGACCGGCAACATCGGCCGCCGATCGCTGCACGCGATCCTCGGCCGACCCGACCTGGAGCTGGTCGGCGTCTACGCCCACGGCGCAGACAAGGTCGGCAGGGACGCCGCCGAGCTCTGCGGCTGGCCCGAACCGACCGGCGTGCTGGCCACGAACGACATCGACGCCCTGGTGGCCCTGAAGCCGGACGCCTGCTGCTACAACCCGCTGTGGTCGAGCATCGACGAGCTGTGCACACTGCTCGAGGCCGGCATCAACATCTGCTCGAGCGCCGCCTGGATCACCGGCGGCCGGCACACGCCCGAGGACCAGGAGCGGATCCGCAAGGCCTGCGAGCGAGGCAGCTCGACGATCTTCGGCAGCGGTGCACATCCCGGCATGACCAACCTGGTCGGCATGGTGCTGAGCGGTTCGTGTGAACGCGTCGACACGATCACGATCACCGAGTCGGTGGACTGCTCGACGTACGAGTCGGCGGAAACCCAGACGGCGATGGGGTTCTCGCAGTCTCCGGACACCCCCGGGCTCGCGGAGAACGTACGCCGCGAGAGCGAGGTCTTCGCGGAGTCCGCGGCGATGATGGCCGACGCCCTGGGCGTGACGCTGGACCGGCTGACGTTCGACGTGACCTTCACCGAGGCGACCGGCGACACCGATCTCGGGTTCATGACGATCCCGGAGGGGTCAGTGGGTGGCGTGATGGGCTACCACCGCGGCTGGGTGGGCGAGCGCAACGTCGTCAGCGTGGGCTTCAACTGGACCATGGGGGAGCACGTGGTGCCACCCAAGCCGCTCGCCCACGGGCACGTCATCCAGGTCTTCGGCTTGCCGAACATGCGCACGGTCATCCACTGCCTGCCCCCGGCCGACTGGACCGAGGAGGGCTTCATGGGCCTCGGGATGATCTACACCGCGATGCCGGTGACGAACGCCGTGCCGTCGGTGGTCGCGGCACCGCCCGGGATCGTCACGCTCGCCGACCTGGCCCCGATCACCGGCCGGCTCGCCGGCTGAGGCGGAGCCGACTCAGCGGCGGGTGATCGGCGACTCAGCCGAGCTGGGACTCGATGGCCTTGACGACCATCGGGTCGGTGGGCTCGATGCCGGGGCTGAACCGGGCCACGACGGTGCCGGACGGGTCGATCAGGAACTTCTCGAAGTTCCACTGGACGTCACCGTCCTCGCCCTTCTCGTTGGGTGACTGCACCAGGGTCCGGTAGATCTCGTTGCGGCCCTCGCCGTTGACCTCGATCTTCTCGGTCATCGGGAACGTGACGCCATACGTCGCGGAGCAGAACTCCGCGATCTCGTCGGCGCTGCCCGGCTCCTGTCCCATGAACTGGTTGCAGGGGAGGCCGACAACCGTGAAGCCCTGCTCGGCGAACCGCTCCTGCAGCTCCTCGAGGCCGGTGTACTGAGGCGTGAGCCCGCACTTGCTCGCGACGTTGACCAGCAGCGCGGGACTGCCACCGGTGATCTCGCCGAGGGTGGCGGCGGTGCCGTCTAGCCGGGCGATCCGGGAGTCGAGAATGCTCATGTCACCAGCGTAGAAGGCCGACGAACAACTCCACCCAGCGCCCGGCACGCGAGATGCCGGGGTCGGCCATGTCGGGGAACCTTCCGTAGGTGCCGGGCGTTAGCGTCGAGGTTCCACTCTTCCCCCGGGTCCCGAGGTGTGCGCTTGAGCTTTGTCCCTGTCACCGGACCGGCGACCTTCCGCGCTGCGCAGCCGCCGCGCGAGAGCGTGGTCGAGTTCAGCGACGACCGGGGTCACCGGGTGGTGGCGCTGCCGATCCGCGCGGCGCTGCCGGTGCTGACCAGGGCACATGCCCGCGACGACCTCCACCCGAGCGTCGGCCTGCTGTCCGGCGCCGTCCTCCTCGGCATGCGGCTGGTGGCGGCCGGCAAGTTCGAGCCCGCCCCGGTGGCAACGACCAGGCCCCCGAGCTGGCGGGTGGCCCCACTCGACGCGGCAGACACGGACCGTGTCGAGATGCTGGCCAGCACCCGCGCCCACGAGGGGCTCGAGGCCGGTCCCGCGGCCGACCTCGTCCGCCTGGTGCTCGACGCCGTCGCCGACGCCATGCCGCGCAGCGCGCCGGTGGTCGCTCGCCACTCTTCGCTGGTCGAGGAGGTTGAGGAGGGCGCGCAGCGCCCGGCTCGGGACCCGGTGAGGGGCACTGCGAGGGGCCGGTCAGGAGGGGCGGACTTCGCGGCCCGCCTGCAGGCACGTGTCGAGAAGCACCTTGCCGCCCCTCCGGACGACCGGCCGCAGCTGGTCACGATCTCGCTGCGGGTCGAGGCCGCCGAGGAGGAGCTCGTGGCGGGCGGCGTACGCCTGGTCCTGCAGGTGGCGGACGAGCAGAACCCCCTGCGGGTCTGCGATGCGGCCCTCCTCTGGACCGAGTCCGGCCGCGACGCCACCCACGGCTTCGGCGACCGCGCCCGCACCCACGCCAGCATCGCGCTGCGTGCGGCTGCGGATGCATGGCCGGTCCTCGACCGGCTGCTCGAGCTGCGGGTGCCCGACGAGATCACGCTGGACACCGACGAGCTCGTGAGCCTGCTCGAGGACGGGGTGCGGGCGCTCCATGACCGTGGCGTCGACGTGCTGTGGCCCCGGAGCCTGGGCCGCGACCTCACCGCCACGACCGTGCTCGACCGCAGCCAGCCGCTGCCCCGCGAGGAGCAGCTCCAGAAGGGCATGTTCGGCACCGAGGAGCTCTTCTCGTTCAACTGGCAGATCGCGCTGCACGGCGAGCAGCTGACCGAGGCAGAGATGGACGAGCTGGCCGACTCGGCCACGCCGATCCTCAAGCTGCGCGGCAACTGGACCGTGATCGACCCGGCCATTGCGAAGAAGGCGCGCAAGCGCCTGGTGCGCACCGTCAAGCCGGCGCAGGCGATCGCGGCCACGCTCACCGGCGTCGTGCAGATCGACCCGACCGGCTCCGGCACCGAGGCCGACGACGTCCCGGTCGTCGTGGGGGCCACGCTGCTGAAGGTCCGCGACCAGCTGCTGACCGCGGCCACCCGTGAGCCGATCTCCCCGCCGGCGGCGCTTCGGGCCACGCTGCGCGACTACCAGCGGCACGGTCTGACCTGGCTGGCCGACATGACGTCGTTCGGGCTCGGCGCCTGCCTGGCCGACGACATGGGTCTCGGCAAGACCGTGACACTGATCGCGCTGCACCTCCACCGCCGCGAGCGCGGGGCGAGCGGTCCGACGCTCGTGGTGTGCCCCGCGAGCCTGCTCGGCAACTGGGAGCAGGAGATCGCACGCTTCGCGCCGGGCACCGCCGTACGCCGCTTCCACGGGGGGCAGCGCTCGGTCGGCGGGATCCGCGACGGCTTCGTGCTGACGACGTACGGCACGATGCGGGTCTCCCATGCGGAGCTGGCCGAGGTGGGCTGGGACCTCGTGGTCGCCGATGAGGCCCAGCACGTCAAGAACCCACGGTCGTCCACGGCCCGCGCGCTGCGGGCGATCCCGAGCGAGGCCCGGGTTGCGCTGACCGGCACCCCGGTCGAGCACAACCTCACCGAGCTGTGGGCCATCCTCGACTGGGCGACTCCTGGGTTGCTCGGCTGCCGCAACGCGTTCCGCAAGGTGTGGGCGGCCCCGATCGAGTCCGGCCAGGAGCCGACCAAGGCGCGCCAGTTCGGCGACCTGATCGGGCCGTTCCTGCTGCGTCGCCGCAAGTCCGACCCGGGCATTGCTCCTGAGCTGCCGGCCAAGACCGAGACCAACCACCCGCTGGGGCTGACCCGGGAGCAGGCGGTGCTCTACGAGGCGTTCGTCCGCGACACCATGGACCGCATCGAACGCGCCGACGAGGACAGCCGCAGGGGCCTGGTGCTGGCGCTGCTGACCGGCCTCAAGCAGATCTGCAACCACCCTGCGCACTTCCTCAAGCAGTCGGGGGTCCGGCTCAGCGGACGCTCCGAGAAGCTCGATCTGATCGACGAGCTGCTCGGCACGGTGCTCTCCGAGGACGGGGCCGTGCTGGTCTTCACCCAGTACGTCGCCATGGCCCGGCTCCTGGAGACCCACCTCGGGAAGGCCGGCGTGCCGCACCTGTTCCTGCACGGCGGCACGCCGGTCCGGGAGCGCGAGTCCATGGTCACGAGGTTCCAGGCCGGCGAGGTTCCCGTGTTCCTGCTGTCGCTCAAGGCGGGCGGCACCGGCCTCAACCTCACCCGCGCCGACCACGTCATCCACGTCGACAGGTGGTGGAACCCCGCGGTCGAGGAGCAGGCGACCGATCGGGCCTACCGGATCGGGCAGACGCGGCCGGTGCAGGTGCACCGGCTGATCACCCGCGGCACGATCGAGGAGAAGATCGCCGAGCTGCTCGATCGCAAGCGGGCGCTGGCCGACTCGGTCCTCGCGCAGGGTGAGTCAGCGCTCACCGAGCTCAGCAATGACGCCCTGCGCGACTTCGTGAGCCTGCGCCACCCGGACGACGGGTGAGCAGCCGATGAGCGCGGTCGTCCATCCTCGGGTGATGCCGCGGCGGGGCGCCGCACGTGCGACGACCTGGTGGAGCAAGGCCTGGGTGCGCGCGGTGGAGGAGTCGGCGTACGCCCGCACCGACCTGGCCGCCGCTCGCCTCCTCTCCCGGTCCGGGCGGGTCGGCGGCATCACCGTCGACACCGGGACGTTCGTGGCAGCCGTCGAGGACGACGCCGGACTCTGGACGGCGTCGGGATCGGTCCCCGTGCTGGGCAGCGATGGCTGCGCGGCGTTCGTGGAGACCGTCGCAGCGGAGTCCGGCCGGATCGTCGCGCTGATGGCCGGCGAGCTGCCGCACGGGCTCGTCGAGCACGCGGAAGAGGCCGGCATCGAGCTGCTGCCGTACGGCGGGGAGCTGGGAGCGGCCTGCACCTGCGAAGCCTGGGTGGACCCGTGCGTCCACGTGCTCGGGGTTCTCTACCAGCTGGCGTGGTTGGTCGAGTCCGATCCGTTCGTGCTGCTGCAGCTGCGCGGCCTGCCCCGCGATGAGCTGCTGGCCCGGCTGCACGCGCGCACGGAGCAGACGACCCCGGCAGGCGACGACCTGGAGACCGGCTTCGACGCCGCAGTGCGTGCCGGCCGGCTGCTCGAGCTGCTCGACGGGTCGGAGCGATCCGTCGACCACCTGTTCTGACGGGTGCCGAGCATCAGTAGGAGTAGGTGCCGCACGCGCGCTTGCGCAGGATGCGCCAGGTCACCGTGTTCAGGGGACCCACCCGGACCCCCTTCCCGGCCTGGATCTCGTTGACCCGGGCCGCGGTCCGCTGGTCGTAGACCCCGGTGATGTCGGCCTCGGTGAAGCGCGTGGGGTTACCGGCGGCGGCATCGATGTCGGCCAGCATGCCCTGCAGGCCCCTGATCCAGAGGCCGCTCTCCGTGGTGAGCGACATGCCCGGCCTGAGGACCGGGAAGGTCGCGGTGTCCAGCACGCACAGGCACTTGACGTAGATCTGGTTGCCGGAGTTCAGGCGGGTGACGTTGTCGCCCTTGTGCTCGTCGGTCATCCGCTCCGCACAGGGGTCGGCCGGGCTGTCGAACGGCCCGAGGTAGGCGACGTAGTCAGGGACGGCCGCATCGACGGGCGCGTAGAGGGTGTCGCACGAGTCGTCGGTCCTGAGATAGCGCACGACGCGGTCCGGGTTGTCGGCGACGGCCGCGTCCAGCGGTGCGCGTCCGGCGCCGTAGCCCACGACCATGATCGAGTCTCCGGTGCACGCGAGGTCGACCAGGGGGATGCCCAACTGCAGGGGGTCGTTGGTCGCCGACTCGTTGCCGCCCGAGCCCGGCCCCGCGATGGCGACGGCCACCCCGGCCGCGACACCGAGGATCGCGGCGAGCAGGATGGCCCACGGCGCACGGCCCCGGATCTCCATGTCGCTACCCTAGGTGGACCGGCTGCCGGGCCCCGCGACACCGAGCGCGGCGAGCGCCATGTCGTGCAGCAGTCCGGCCATGGGTACGTCGGGCAGCAACCCGCTGTGGGGCGTTGAGTTGATCAGCCCGAACGCCGCGTGCGCCATCGCCCGGGCCCGGGCGAGATCGAGCCGCCGGGCGCCGTGGACGAGTCGGAGCTGGGCGGCCCACAGGTCGACGTACTCCCGCTGGAGGGCGCGCACCCGTTCGCGCGCCACGGGCGGAAGGGACTCCCAGTCGCGGTCCTGCACCACGATCAGGGCCCGGTGGCGAAGCGCGAAGTCGACGTGCCAGTCGACGAGCCCGGCAACCGCGGCCCGCGCGTCAGCGGCGGCCGCCGCCCGGTCGCGTCCGACGTGCAGGAGCTCCTCGCTGATCGAGACGAGCATGTCGGCCAGGACGGAGTCCTTGGACGGGAAGTGCTTGTACAGAGCCGGACCCGAGATGCCGCACGCGGCGCCCAGGTCGGCGACCGAGACGCCGTGGAAGCCGCGCGCCGCGAAGAGCTCGGCGGCCGTGGCGAGGATCTGGTCCCGCCGGGACGCCGGTGCCGCGGTGGGTTCCGCCGGCGCTTCGCTGGTCACCGGTCAAGGTTAGCAACCGTTAACTGCTCCGCGCCCCCTTTGGGCAGAGTCTCGTCATCGGTGGCAACCGGGCGGTAGCCGTTGCCCGGCAGCGCGGCCAGTGCCGCGGCGGCGCCGACCAGGCAGAGGAGGCCGATGACCAGGCAGCTGGCGTGCAGGCCCGCGAGGAAGGCGGTGTCGGTCGCGGACTGCAGGCCGGGCATCCGGGCCGCCAGCCCGTCGGCCACCCCGACGGAGTCCTGGGCGCTGGCCAGGGTCGCGCTGTCGAGTCGACCGTCGAGCTCCGTGGCGAGGCGGGCGGCGTAGATCGACGAGAACAACGAGCCGATGACCGCCACGCCGAGGGTGCCGCCGAGCTCGCGGGTGGCGTCGTTGACCGCAGACCCGACGCCGGCGCGAGACGGAGGCAGCACCTGCAGGATGGACTCGGTGGCGGGCGTGGTGATCAGGCCGAGGCCGGTGCCCATGAGCAGCATCTGCGGCACGATCACCGCGGCGTACGACGAGTCCACGGCGACGGCGGCGATCCACAGGAACGCCGAGCCCAGCAGGGTCATCCCGGTGGCGACGACGAGCTTGGTGCCGATCCGGGGCGCAAGGAACCCGCCGAGGATCGAGGCGCCGGCCAGGCTGATCGCGACCGGCAGGATGCGCAGTCCGGTGCCCAGCGCGTCGTAGTCGCGCACGAACTGGAAGAACTGCGTGATCAGGAAGATGAAGCCGAACAGGGCAAAGAAGCTGATCGTGACCGCACCACTCGCCGCACTGAAGCGCCGGTCGCGGAACAGGGTGACGTCCAGCATCGGGTGGGCCACCCGCTGCTCGATGCGCACGAACGCCACCAGCAGGACGGCAGCCGCGGCGAACCCCCCGAGGGTCGCTGCGCTGAGCCAGCCACGCTCCGGTGCCTCGATGATCGTGTACGTCAGCGTGCCCAGCATCGCCACCGACACGAGCAGCCCCGGACGGTCGAGCGCCGGCACCGAGCGGTCCCTGGACTCCGGCACGAACAGGAGCGTCATCACCAGCGCGAGCACGGCGACCGGCACGAGCGCCAGGAAGACGCTGCCCCAGTAGAAGTGCTGCAACAGCCAGCCGCCGGCGACCGGCCCGGCAGCGACGCCGACTCCGACCGCGGCACCCCACAGGCCGAGCGCTGCCGCGCGCTCGCGGCGGTCCGGGAACGCGTTGCTGATCACCGAGAGCGTCGTCGGGAAGATCAGCGCAGCGAAGACGCCCATCACCACTCGTACGGCGACCAGGGCTCCGGCGCTGTCGACGTAGGCAGCTACCACGCTGCTGGCGGCGAACCCGATGAGCCCGACCACCAGTGCCGGTCGACGTCCCCAGCGGTCCGACAGGCTGCCCGCTGCGAGCACCAGGGCGGCGAACGCGAGGTTGTAGCCGTCGACGATCCAGAGCAGGTCGCGGGTGCCGGCGTCGAGATCACGCGACAGGCTCGGCAGTGCGACGTTGACGATGGTGGTGTCCAGGTTGATGGCAAGCACCGAGAGGCAGACGGTGAGAAGGATGGCGTACCGGCGGGTCATCGGTGACTCCTGGTCGAGAGTGGTGAACGCCTGGGCATGTGGGCGGCGTCAACATTCAGTTGACCATCGTTTGTTACCATTGTCAACATGCTCCCCTGTCTCCGGCTGGCCGGTCTTCCGTGAGCACCCCCTATCACCACGGCAACCTGCGGGCGGCTCTCGTTGACGCCGGGCTCGAGCTGGCCCGCGCCAAGGGCCCGGACGGAGTGGTGCTGCGCGAGGTGGCCCGCCAGGTGGGGGTTTCCCACAACGCGGCGTACCGCCACTTCGCGGACCGCGACGACCTGTTGCTCGAGATCGCCGATCGCGGGATGGCCGAGCTGTCCGGGGCGATGCAGGCGCGCGTGGACGCGCTGCCCGACGAGCTTGATGCCGTGACGCGGGCGCGGTTGCGCCTCCATGAGGTCGGTCGCGCGTATGTAGAGTTCGCACTGGCCGAGCCAGGTCTCTTCACGGCTGCCTTCTCGTGCTTCTCCGAGAACGCCGCCGGCCGCGAGCCCGGGTCGGGCCCCTACGAAATGTTGAACGCCGCGCTCGACGAGCTGGTGGCCGTGGGCTACCTCGCCGCCGCCCGACGGCCCGGGGCCGAGGTCACGTGCTGGGCCGCGGTGCACGGGTTCTCGCTGCTCCACCTCGAGGGTCCGATGCGGGTCGTCGACCCCGCGGATCGAGACGCCGCGCTGACCGGGCTGCTCGACACGATCGACCGCGGTCTTGGTGACCCCGCAACCGGTTGAGCTCGGCCGGGCGACCGAAGGGCAGGGGTCCACCTCGACGTGTGATCGAGACCGTCGCTGGACCGAGCGGTTAACGATCACTAACCTTGCCGGGTGGCCTCTGAACTCCGATCCCTCGTCGACGAGCTCCGCGAGCGCCTTGCGGTGGCCCGGCAGGGTGGCAGCGACTCCGCCAGGCGCAAGCACACCGACCGCGGCAAGCTGCTGGTCCGCGACCGGGTCGACCGGCTCCTCGACCCGGGAAGCCCGTTCCTCGAGCTGAGCCCGCTGGCCGCGACCGGGATGTACGACGACGCCGTGCCGTCGGCGGGTGTCGTCACCGGGATCGGCCGGATCAGCGGCCGAGAGTGCGTGGTGGTGGCCAACGACGCGACGGTCAAGGGCGGGACCTACTACCCGATCACGGTCAAGAAGCACCTGCGTGCGCAAGCCGTGGCGTCCGACAACCGGCTGCCCTGCGTCTACCTCGTCGACTCCGGCGGTGCGTTCCTGCCGATGCAGGACGAGGTGTTTCCCGATCGCGAGCACTTCGGCCGGATCTTCTTCAACCAGGCCAACCTGTCGGCGCGCGGCATCCCGCAGATCGCCAGCGTGATGGGCTCGTGCACCGCTGGCGGTGCCTACGTTCCCGCGATGTCCGACGAGACCGTGATCGTCCGCAACCAGGGCACGATCTTCCTCGGCGGCCCGCCGCTGGTGAAGGCCGCCACCGGGGAGGTGGTCACCGCCGAAGAGCTCGGGGGTGGTGACGTGCACGCGCGCACCTCCGGCGTCGTCGACCACCTGGCAGAGGACGACGTGCACGCGTTGGCGATCGTCCGCAGCATCGTCGACACGCTGCCGCTCGGGGGTTTCGAGACGGGCGCAGCGCGCCTTCCCCAACCACCGAAGGCGGTGGAGGAGCCGCACGAGGACCCCGCCACGCTGTACGACGTGGTCCCGGCCGACACGCGCACGCCGTACGACGTGCGTGAGGTGATCCGCCGGATCGTCGACGGAAGTCGGATGCACGAGTTCAAGAAGCTGTACGCCGAGACGCTGGTCTGCGGGTTCGCCAGGATCCACGGCTACCCAGTCGGCATCGTCGCCAACAATGGGATCCTCTTCAGCGAGTCGGCGCTCAAGGGCGCCCACTTCATCGAGCTGTGCAACCAACGCGGCATCCCGTTGGTGTTCCTGCAGAACATCTCCGGCTTCATGGTCGGCCGCGAGTACGAGAACAAGGGCATCGCCCGTGACGGTGCCAAGCTGGTCACGGCCGTCGCCTGCTCGGTCGTCCCGAAGTTCACCGTCGTCATCGGCGGCTCGTTCGGCGCCGGCAACTACGGCATGTGCGGGCGCGCCTACGACCCGCGATTCCTGTGGATGTGGCCGAACGCCCGGATCTCGGTGATGGGTGGCGAGCAGGCCGCCGCGGTCCTCGCGACCGTCAAGCGCGACGGCCTCGAGGCACGCGGCGAGGACTGGTCGGTCGAGGACGAGGAGTCCTTCAAGGCACCGATCCGCGACCAGTACGACACCCAGGGCTCGCCGTACTACTCCACCGCGCGACTCTGGGACGACGGCATCATCGATCCGGCCGACACGCGCCGGGTCCTGGGCATGGGGCTGGCCGCCGCGGCGAACGCACCCATCCCGCAGCCCTCCTACGGCATCTTCCGGATGTGACGGGCATGTCGACGTCACTCGCCGCGGTCCTCGAGTCCGTCCTCGTCGCCAACCGCGGCGAGATAGCGCTCCGAATCATCCGCACCTGCCGCAAGCACGGGGTGCGCAGCATCGCCATCTTCACCGACCGCGACGCCGACGCACCCCACGTGGGCGCGGCCGACGAAGCCATCCGCGTCGAGAGCTACCTCGACATCGACGCGGTCGTGGCGGCCGCTGTCGCCACCGGGGCTGCCGCCGTGCATCCGGGCTACGGCTTCCTCTCCGAGCGCGCCGAGTTCGTCCGTGCCGTCGAGGCCGCCGGCATCACGTTCGTCGGTCCGTCGGCCGAGGTGATGGAGCAGATGGGCCGCAAGGACGCCGCCCGCGAGATCGCGATCGCGGCCGGGGTCCCGGTCGTGCCGAGAGGCGATGAGGCCGGCTACCCCGTCCTCGTGAAGGCCGCCGCAGGCGGCGGGGGCAAGGGCATGCGGATCGTGCGCTCCGCGCAGGAGTACGACGAGGCGCTCGCGTCGGCGAAGCGCGAGGCACTCTCGGCGTTCGGCGACGACACGATCCTGGTCGAGAAGTACGTCGAGCACGGTCGCCACATCGAGGTCCAGGTGATGGCGGACGCCCACGGCAACGTCGTTCACCTCTTCGAGCGGGACTGCTCGACGCAGCGCCGCCACCAGAAGGTCCTCGAGGAGGCGCCGGCGCCCACCCTCTCGCCGGGGACCAGGGAACGCATCACCAGCGCCGCCGTGCAGCTGGCCAGGCACGTGGGCTACACCAACGCGGGCACGGTCGAGTTCCTGCTCGACACAGGCCCGTCAGCGGCCGGCGAGCCAGACTTCTACTTCCTGGAGATGAACACCCGGCTCCAGGTGGAGCACCCGGTCACCGAGGAGATCCTGCACGGAATCGACCTGGTCTTCTTCCAGCTGATCGCGGCGCTCGGTCACCCGCTGGGATGGGAGCAGGCAGAGTTCACCCCCCGCGGCCACGCCATCGAGGCCCGCGTGTACGCCGAGGACTCGTTCCACGGCTTCCTGCCCCAGGCCGGCACGACCAGCATCGTGCGCTGGCCGGAGCGGGCCCGGGTCGACCACGCCCTGGCGGCGGGCCAGGTCGTGAGCACGGCGTACGACCCCATGCTCGGCAAGGTCATCGTGCACGGCCCCGACCGCGAGAGCGCCCGTCGGGCCCTGCTCGCCGCGCTGGACGACACCGCGATCCTCGGCCTCACCACCAATGTGGGCTTCCTGCGCGCGCTGGTGGCCAGCGACGAGTTCCGCGACGCCACCATCGACACGGCGTGGCTCGACAGTGCGGTGATCGAGGAGCCGTCACGCGACCTGCCTCGGGTCTTCGTGGCCTGGGTCAGCGCGATGATCGTTGCGATGCAGGACTCCGGCCATCCGTTCCAGTCCGACGGGTGGCGCTCCGGAGCGGACCCGGCGCCGACCATCGTCGAGCTGGACCGCCCGGTGGTCGTCGACCGGGCACGCGGCACGGTCGACGGCGTCCCCGTGCGCCAGCACTCCGCGGAGCAGCACGTCCTGGTCCTCTCGGTCGACGGGCACCGGCACCGAGCGGTCGTCAACGTGCAGCCGCACCTCGCCGAGGTCGTGCACCAGGGTCAGCGGTTCGTGTTCGAACGGCCCGACGTCTTCGCCGACGTTGTCAGCGCAGCCGGCGACGGAACGATCCTGGCGCCGATGCCCGGCACCGTGCTCGACGTCCGCGTGACCGACGGGCAGACGGTGGGGGAGGGTGACGTGCTCGGCACCCTCGAGGCGATGAAGATGGAGCTCAGCCTCAAGTCACCCTTCGCCGGCACCGTGAGGCAGGTAGGTGCCACCGCCGGTGACCAGGTCGCCCTGGGCGCCCGGCTGTTCGTGGTCGAGCCGGCGGACGGACTCGGATGACGTACCGAAGGACCGGAGGAGAGGCCACATGAGCCTGCCGAGCGTCGTGCCAGCCGACGGGCTTCCCGCACGGGTGACGATCTACGAGGTCGGGCCGCGAGACGGGCTGCAGAACGAGAAGGGGCTCGTGCCGACGGAGGTCAAGGCGGAGTTCGTACGCCGCCTGATCGCCGCCGGCCTCCCGATCGTCGAGGCAACGAGCTTCGTGCACCCGACGTGGGTGCCGCAGCTGGCGGACGCCGCGGAGCTGATGGTGATGCTCGGCGAACAGGGACGGGACCTGCCGGTGCTGGTTCCCAACGAGCGGGGTCTCGACCGCGCGCTGGAGCTGGGGTGCAAGCACATCGCGATCTTCGGCTCGGCGACCGAGACGTTCGCGCAGAAGAACCTCAACCGCAGCCTCGACGCGCAGTTCGCGATGTTCGAGCCGACCGTGGCCCGGGCCCGCGAACACGGGCTCGACGTCCGCGCCTACGTCTCAATGTGCTTCGGAGACCCCTGGGAGGGTGCGGTCCCGATCGACCAGGTGGTCGCCGTTGGCAAGCGTCTGTTCGACCTCGGGGCGAGCCAGCTCAGCCTCGGCGACACGATCGGGGTCGGCACGGCCGGCCACGTGACGGCCCTGGTCGACGCGTTCGCAACCGCCGGCATGGTCACCGACCAGCTCGCCCTGCACTTCCACGACACCTACGGTCAGGCCCTCGCCAACACCCTCTCCGCACTGCGCTCGGGCATCACCACGTTCGACGCCAGCGCCGGCGGACTGGGTGGCTGCCCGTACGCCAAGAGCGCCACCGGCAACCTGGCCACCGAGGACCTGGTGTGGATGCTGACCGGGCTCGGCATCGAGCACGGCGTGGACCTCGACCAGCTCGTCGCGACGAGCTCCTGGATGGCCCAACACCTCGGCCGCCCCAGCCCGTCGGCCGTCGTGCGTGCCGTGGGGGCGTGACTCCCGGCGGGCCAGCGCGAGGCCAACGGGCCCGGCCCTCTCAGGCCAGTCATAAGTGGGTCCGGCACAATCGCCGACGTGAGTCCGCCCGCCAAGCGCCGCGTCTACCTGCACATCGGCGCGCCCAAGACCGGCACGACGTACCTGCAGGACCGGCTGACCATCAACGCGAAGACCCTGGCCGACAACGGCGTCCACTTCCCGACACGGTCGCCCCTGGTCAGCCCGGCGCTCTTCCAGTTCAGGGCGGCGCTCGACCTGCTCGACGAGGACTGGGGCGGGGCACCCGGGCACGCCGAGGGCAGCTGGGACGCCCTGGTCCGTCGGGTTCGCCGCCGTACCGGCACCGTGATCGTCAGCCACGAGATCCTGGCCGCGGCGCCCGCCGACCGGGTGGCGCGGGCGAAGAGCGAGCTGGGCGCCGGTGACGCCGAGATCCACGTCGTCTACTCGACCCGCGACCTCGGCCGTCAGGTCCCTGCCGCCTGGCAGGAGAGCGTCAAGCAGGGCCGCAGGTGGAGCTATCGCCGGTTCCTGCGCGGCAGCGAGTCGGGCAAGTCGTGGTTCCATCGCGCGTTCGACCTGCCGACCGTGCTCAACACCTGGGCGGCGGGCCTGCCGCCGGAAAGAGTGCACGTGGTGACGGTTCCGCAACCCGTCACCGTCGGGAGCCAGGACCCCGAGGTCCTCTGGCGCCGGTTCTGCGAGGTGTTCGGCATCGACCCCGCCTGGGCTCCGCGCGAGAGCGACCGGACCAACCCGTCCCTGGGCGCTGCGGAGACGCAGCTGCTGCGCAAGCTGAACCGCCGGATGGACCGGGCCACGCGCCGCAAGGCGGCGTACGACGAGCTGATCCGCGGGATCCTCGCGCAGCAGGAGCTCGTCGGCCGGGACTCAGGAGCGGTGCGGCTGCCGCCGGAGATGTACCCGTGGGCGCAGGAGCAGGCGGAGCGTTGGATCGAGTGGGCCCAGGCCAGCGGGGTGCACGTGGTCGGCGACCTCGAGGAGCTGCGCCCGGTCCCGCCGCCCGATGACGAGCCCTTCCGGCACCCCGACAAGGTGCCCGCCAAGCAACAGCTGAGCGCCGCACTCGACGCCCTGGCCGCGATGACCCGTGAGGCGGCCCGCCGCCCCGACCCGGAGCAGACGCTGGTCCGCCGAGTCCGGACGCAGGCCGAGCGGCTCCGCGACCAGTGACGCGTTCGGCGACCGTCGGGTCCTAGCGAGGCGCCCGCGGCAGGAGCTCGCCGTCGGCGTAGCGGCCGATCCGCCAGGTCGCGTAGCCGTCGACGCCCATGCCGACGATGCCGCCGACGACCGGGACTCGTCGCCCCACGACCACCGCCAGCCGTTTGCCGGCCACCTTCGTGATCAGGTCGGAGGCCACCTCGGCCGAGATGATCCGGTCGAGGTCCGGGTCGTGGGCCGGCGCGGTCGCGAGGGCCATCGGCGGGGCCGGCAGCTTCTTCTTCTTCACCAGGGTGTCGACAGTGTCCCGGCCGAGCAGGCAGGTCAGGATCGCGTTGCGGACGCGCGGATCCTCGAGGTCGTAGCCCCGCAGGTGCGCGATGCCGGCGATCATCCGGCACTGGATCAGCGCCAGCCCGGTGATGTTCGTGGGGATGGTGAGCGCCGCGGTGACCACTCCGCCGATGTTGGTGACCAGGCCCTGCGCCCCGGCGTAGCGGACATGGTTCTCGATCACCTCGTGCACGGCACGGTCGACATCGCCGTGCTGCTCGGCCAGCTGCTTGTCGGCGGCGGCCGCGGCCGGTGGGAGCGGCCCGACGCCGGCGATGGCCCGTCGCAGTGCCTCGCGCACGAAGGAAGTGGTGAGGCCCGGGGCCAGCTCGGTCACGCGCGGCGCCAGCCGCTTCCCGACGCTTCCGGTCACTCCCATGAGATCCAATGTAGTGCGGGCGACCCAACGCAGGGTGGTGTCATACGGTCGTCCGGTGCCCATCGAGCCCCCGCCTTCCGTGTGGACGTTCGGTGACCCGGCGACGTACGACGAGGCCGAGGACCTGGTCGCGATCGGCGCCGATCTCGAGCCCGGCACCCTGCTGGCGGCCTACCGACGGGGGCTGTTCCCGATGCCGTCGGGCAGCCGAGGGGACCCGATGTACTGGTTCTGCCCGGTCCGGCGCGGGGTGCTCCCGCTCGACGGCCTGCGGGTCTCCAGGTCGTTGAGACGGTCGGCGCGGGAGTACGAGATCCGGGTGGACACCGCGTTCGAGGAGGTCGTGGACGCGTGCGCCGACCCGGCCCGCGACTCGGGCTGGATCGACCCCGACATCCGCGCGGCGTACGTCCGCCTGCACCACCTGGGCTGGGCGCACTCCGTCGAGGCCTGGCACGGTGAACGGCTGGCTGGGGGGCTGTACGGCGTCGCGATCGGCGGCCTGTTCGCCGGGGAGTCGATGTTCCACCACGAGCGCGATGCCTCGAAGGTTGCGCTGCTGGGTCTGGTGGACCTGTGGTCCGAGGGAGATCCGACCGATCGCCTCATCGACGTGCAGTGGGCCACCCCGCATCTGGTCACTCTGGGTGTCGTGGAAGTGCCCCGCATCGACTACCTTCAAGTGCTTGCTCGCGCCCTGGCGGTCCAGACCGCGGTGGCGTTCGCCCACCCGGGTATGCCTTGAATGGCAGGGGCAGGGACGAGTGAGTCACGAGACCCGAATCCAAGGAGACACGATGAAGCACGCACTGTTCGCCGCCAGCCTGGTCCTGATCGCCGGCACGGCCGTCGGTTGCGGTGGAGACAACGGTGGGGACAACGGTGGCGGCGGCGGTGGCGATTCGTCCGCTCCGCAGGGGGCCTCGAGCGCGGACTTCTGCAAGTCCTTTGCGGATCTCTTCCAGGGCATGGCGTCCGTCGACCCCAGTGCCACCGACAGCTCGGACACCATCAAGGCCCTCAAGGATGGCGCCGCCAACCTGTCCGACACCGGCACCCCCGACGGCATCCCGGCGGACGCGCGTCATGGCTTCGAGGTGTTCGTCAGCGCGATCGCGGGCATCGACGACAACGCCGACCTGAGCAGCATGGAAAACCTGCCCGGCGTCAGCACGTCCGACGAGAAGGACATCGAAGCGTTCGTCACCTACGCCGTCAAGGAGTGCCCCGACGCGTTGGGCGGCCTGGGCGGCCTGCCGACGGACGTCCCGACGGCTCCGTGACCCACGCCCGTCTGCGGGTGGCGGCCGGCGTCATGCTGGCCGTCACCACCCTGGGCGCCTGCGGCGGCACCGCGGAGTCACCCAAGGTCCCTTCGACCGCCGATTTCTGCGCGGCCTACAACTCGCTCTACACGTCGTTCACGAAGACGGACCCCAACGACAGAGCGTCGGTGATCAAGGCGCTCAAGGACTGGGCGCAGCGGATGAAGGACGTGGGCAAGCCGGCCGACATCCCGGCCGCAGCCGGCCGGGGCCTGGAGCTGCTCGTCAACACAGCGGCCGGCCTGGACGAGAACGCGACCGACAAGGAGCTCAACGACCTGAGCGCGAGCTTCACCGCGGCCCAGCGCAAGGACGGGGACGCGTTCGACAGCTGGACGGGCACGGTTTGCACGGACCCGCTGGAGTCACCGTCCTCCTCGTCGTCCTGACGTGGTCGCGGGTGGGTCAGACCACCTGAGGGGGCAGGCCGGAGTCGCTGACCATCGGCCGCCCGGAGGCCTCCCAGTCCAGCATCCCGCCGTCGAGGTTGACCACGTCGTGACCCTGCTGGACGAGGTAGCCCACCGCCTGCGCCGAGCGCCCACCCACCTTGCAGACCACCAGCGTCTGGCCGATCGGCACATCGGCCAGCCGTTGCGGCAGGTCCATCAGCGGGATGTGCACCGCACCCTCGATGTGCCCGTGCTCCCACTCGACCGGCTCACGCACGTCGAGCACCGCCAGACCTTCCGGGAGCGGGTGGGGTACGCCGTCAACCGTGACGGTAGGGATGTTGGTCATTGGAGGTGTCTCTCTTTCGGGATCGTGCCTCGTGCTCGCGGTCGTCGACCTGGTCGAGGCTCACTTCAGCAGCTTGGACATCCGGCGGTCCGCCAGCGGCTTTCCACCGGTCTGGCAGGTCGGGCAGTACTGCAGGCTCGAGTCGGCGAACGAGACCTCTCGGACGATGTCGCCACAGACCGGGCACTGCTCCCCGGTGCGGCCGTGCACGGCGAGGTTGGACTTCTTCTCGCTCTTCAGCTCGCTCGCAGCCAGCCCTCGCGACCGTTCGACGGCGTCCCCCAGGACGGTGCGGATGGCGTCGTACAGCGTCTGCAGCTCGGTGTCGTCGAGGCTGTTCGACGGCTTGAAGGGAGACATCCGCGCCGCGTGCAGCAGCTCGTCGGAGTAGGCGTTGCCGATCCCCGCGATGGTGCCCTGGTGTCGCAGCACACCCTTGATCTGCTTGCGACCCTCGCTCTCGAGGATCTCCCGCAGCCGGTCGATCGTGAACTCCTCGCTCAGCGGGTCGGGGCCGAGCCTGGCAATGCCCGGCACGTCCTGGGGGTCGCGCACGACGTACATGGCCAGGCTCTTGCGGGTGCCGGCCTCGGTGATGTCGAGGCCCGACTGGTCGTCGAGGACCACCCGCACCGCGAGCGTCGACTTGTTGCTGGGCTTGGGTGGGATCGTCGGGACCTCGTCGCGCCAGCGGACCCAGCCGGCGCGGGCCAGGTGCAGGACAAGGTGGGTCCCCGAGGCGTCGATGTCGAGGAACTTGCCGTGCCGGGTGACCTCGTCGACGAGCGCACCCTCGAGTGCGGACAGCGGCGGGTCGAAGGTCTTCAACGCGCTGAAGGCCGCGATGTGCACCTTG
This sequence comes from Nocardioides sp., assembly GCA_025965125.1. Taxonomy (GTDB): domain Bacteria; phylum Actinomycetota; class Actinomycetes; order Propionibacteriales; family Nocardioidaceae; genus Nocardioides. Next base: position 129 of record JAOPXM010000088.1, on the reverse strand, counting down.
GCGATGGCGCGCCCGTGCAGCCGGCCCCGGAGGTCGAGGGCCAGCGCTTCCACCTCGGGCAGCTCGGGCACGGCGACCAGTCTAGGGCGGCGTCCGAGAGCGGCCGTTTCCGTTCAATTGAACGGAAAC
>JAOPXM010000048.1 GCA_025965125.1 Nocardioides sp. | reverse complement strand
AAGGACGGGCGTACGGCGGTGCCTCCACCTACAGGAGAAGAACCCCCATGGCAGTCGTGACCATGCGCCAGCTCCTCGAGAGCGGCGTCCACTTCGGGCACCCGACCCGTCGCTGGAACCCCAAGATGAAGCGCTTCATCATGACCGAGCGCAACGGCATCTACATCATCGACCTGCAGCAGTCGCTGGCCTACATCGATCGCTCGTACGCCTTCATCAAGGAGACCGTCGCCAAGGGCGGCACCGTGATGTTCGTGGGCACCAAGAAGCAGGCCCAGGAGGCGATCGCCGAGCAGGCGACCCGCGTCGGCATGCCCTACGTCAACCAGCGTTGGCTCGGGGGCATGCTCACCAACTTCCAGACCGTGCACCAGCGTATCAACCGCCTCAAGGAGCTCGACGAGATCGACTTCGAGGATGTTGCCGGCAGCAGCCGCACCAAGAAGGAGCTGCTCCAGATGCGCCGCGAGCGCGACAAGCTGAACAAGTCGCTCGGCGGCATCCGTGAGATGACCCGCACGCCGTCCGCGGTGTGGATCGTCGACACCAACAAGGAGCACCTGGCCGTCGAGGAGGCGCGCAAGCTGCGCATCCCGATCATCGGAATCCTGGACTCCAACTGCGACCCCGACCTGGTCGACTTCCCGATCCCCGGCAACGACGACGCGATCCGCGCCGTCGGACTGCTGACCCGCGTGGTCGCCGACGCCGTGGCCGAGGGGCTGATCGCCCGCTCCGGTGCCAAGGCCGCCGAGGGCGAGACCGTCACGCCGGGCGCCGAGGAGCCGCTGGCCGAGTGGGAGCGCGAGCTCCTGGGTGGCGACGCCGAGAAGGCCGCCGCCGAGGCGACCGGTGCCGACGCCGCCGCCGGTGATGTTCCGGCCGCTGACGCGACCGGTGCTTCAGCCGAGGCCGCCGCAGTCGTGACCGAGGCGCCTGTCGCTCCGGCAGCTGTCGTGACCGAGGCTGCGACCGAGGCTGCGACCGAGGAGCCCGCCGCCGAGGCACCTGCTGCCGACGCACCCGCTGCCGAGGAGCCTGCCGCCGAGGCACCTGCTGCCGAGGAGCCTGCTGCCGAGGAGCCTGCTGCGGACGAGCCGGCTGCCGAGGTCGCCGAGCCGGCCGCCGACGAGGCCAAGGCCTGACCGTTCCGGACCGCGGCGGCTCCCGTACGACGTACGGGAGCCCGCCGTGCCGCTGACCGGCGCCCGAACCACCACGAACCAAGGAAGAAGACCGTAGACATGGCGAACATCTCCGCCGCCGACGTCAAGAAGCTCCGTGAGCTGACCGGCGCCGGCATGATGGACTGCAAGAAGGCACTGACCGAGGCCGACGGCGACTTCGACAAGGCCGTCGAGATCCTGCGGATCAAGGGCGGCAAGAAGATGGCCGAGCGCGCCGCCGAGCGCGACGCCTCAGCCGGCCTGGTGGCCAACTCCGGTGGTGCCCTGGTCGAGCTGAACAGCGAGACCGACTTCGTCGCGAAGTCCGACAACTTCGTGGCGACCGCCCAGCGGATCGCCGACGCCGCCGCCGAGGCGAAGGCGGGCGACTCCGAGTCGCTGAAGGCCGTCTCGCTGGACGGCAAGACCGTCGGCGAGGTCGTCGACGACCTCGCCGTCTCCATCGGCGAGAAGATCGAGCTCGGTCGTGTCGCCTACTTCGACGGCCCGGTCGTCGTCTACATGCACAAGCGTGCCGCCGACCTGCCCCCCGCTGTCGGCGTGCTCGTCGAGTACGACGGCGACGCAGACGCCGCCCGCACCGCAGCCATGCAGATCGCCGCGATGCGCCCGCAGTTCCTCACCCGCGACGAGGTCCCCGAGGACGTCATCGCCAAGGAGCGCGAGATCGCCGAGGCGACCTCCCGCGAGGAGGGCAAGCCGGAGCAGGCCATTGCCAAGATCACCGAGGGACGACTCAACGGGTTCTTCAAGGACGTCGTGCTGCTCGAGCAGCCGTCCGTGACCGAGCACAAGTTGTCCGTGAAGGCAGTCCTCGACGCGGCCGGCACCACCGTGAAGCGGTTCGTCCGTTTCGAGGTCGGGGCGTAATCAGTTAGGTTCCAGTCAGACGTCACGAGGAGGCCGGTCCGCATCGATCCCAACACCAGGAGATCAGCGGACCGGCCTTCTCGCATCTCGGCCCACGACGCACGAAGGGACAAAGCATGACCGGCTACCAACGCGTCCTCCTCAAGCTGTCGGGCGAGGTGTTCGGCGGCGGCAAGGTCGGTGTCGACCCCGACGTCGTCCAGACGATCGCCCGCGACGTGGCGGCGGTCGCTGCGTCGGGCGTGCAGATAGCCGTCGTCACCGGCGGTGGCAACTTCTTCCGGGGCGCCGAGCTCCAGCAGCGCGGCATGGACCGGGTGCGCGCCGACTACATGGGCATGCTCGGTATCGTGATGAACTGCCTCGCGCTCCAGGACTTCCTCGAGAAGATGGGCGTCGAGACCCGGGTCCAGACCGCGATCACCATGGGCCAGGTCGCCGAACCGTACGTCCCACGCCGCGCCATCCGGCACATGGAGAAGGGCCGCGTCGTCATCTTCTGTGCCGGGATGGGCATGCCGTTCTTCTCGACCGACACCGTGGCCGTGCAGCGCGCGCTCGAGACCAGGTGCGACGTGGTGCTGTTCGCCAAGAACGGCGTGGACGGCGTCTACAGCGCCGACCCGCACAAGGACCCCACCGCGACCAAGTACGACGACCTGACCTACGCCGACGCGATGAGCAAGGGACTGAGGGTGGTCGACCAGACAGCCTTCACGCTCTGTGCGGAGAACAAGCTTCCGATGATCGTGTTCGGCATGGAGCCGGAGGGAAACATCCCGCGCGTCGTCAAGGGTGAGAAGATCGGCACGCTGGTCACGGCGGGCTGACGCCGGCGCCGACGTCGACCGGCACCACCAGGCAGCACAGACAAGGCAGGAGCCAGCCGTGATCAACGACATCCTCAACGAGGCCGACGGCAAGATGGACAAGTCGGTCGAGTCGACGCGCGAGGACTTCGCGGCGATCCGGGCCGGCCGCGCCCAGCCCAGCATGTTCAACAAGATCGTCGTCGACTACTACGGCGCGCCCACACCGCTCCAGCAGCTGGCGTCGTTCACCGCCTCCGAGGCCCGGATCATCCTGATCCAGCCCTACGACATCGGGGCCATGAACGCGATCGAGAAGGCCATCCGCGAGTCCGACCTCGGCGTGAACCCCTCCAACGACGGCAAGCTGCTCCGGTGTGTCTTCCCCGAGCTGACCGAGGAGCGCCGCAAGGAGTACATCAAGGTCGCCCGGGCCAAGGCCGAGGACGGCAAGGTCGCCGTACGCAACCTGCGGCGCACCGCCAAGCAGGGCCTCGAGAAGCTCGAGAAGGACGGCGAGGTCGGCAAGGACGACGTGGCCGGCGCCGAGAAGCGGCTGGACGGCATCACCAAGAAGCACACCGAAGCCATCGACGAGATGCTGAAGAACAAGGAAGCCGAGCTGATCGAGGTCTGAGGACCCGAGCACTCCGACCCCCCATGACCGAATCGATGCCGGCTCCGCTGCCCGCTGCCCCGCCCAAGGATCACGGCCGCGCTGGCCGCGACCTGCCGGCAGCGATCGCGTCGGGCGTCGCGCTCCTCGTGGCGGTCGGCGTCTCGCTGTTCGTCTGGAAGACCGCGTTCATGGTGATCGTCGCGGCTGCCGTCGTGGTCGCCGTCTGGGAGCTGCGCAGGGGCCTGCTCGCCAAGGACATCGACCTCCCCGAGCAGCCGCTCATGCTCGGCGGAGTCGTGATGGTCGTGGTCGCCTACTTCTGGGGCGCGCCCGCTCTGGTCACGGCCACCGCCGTGACGGCCCTGGTGACGATGCTGTGGCTGCTGCGGCGCGGCATCGACGGCTACGTCCAGAACGCCACGGCGTCGGTGTTCACGCTGATCTACGTGCCGTTCCTCGGGTCGTTCGTGGCGCTGATGCTCGCCGAGGGAGGCACCGAGCTCGGCTCGGGCTCGTTCGGTGCCGGACTCGACGACGACGGCGTGAAGGGGATCATCGCGTTCATCGTGGTGACGATCGCTTCCGACATCGGCGGCTACATCGCCGGCGTGCTGTTCGGCAAGCACCCGATGGCTCCGGTGATCTCGCCCAAGAAGTCGTGGGAGGGGTTCGCGGGCTCGGCGGTCTTCACGATCGCCGCGGGTTGGGGCCTGGTCGTCTACCTGCTCGAGGGCGACTGGTGGGTCGGCGTGGCGCTGGGCCTCATCGCCGTCGTGATGGCCACCCTGGGCGACCTGTGTGAGTCGGTGATCAAGCGCGACCTCGGCATCAAGGACATGAGCCAGGTGATCCCCGGCCACGGTGGCCTGATGGACCGCCTCGACTCGCTCCTGGCGACGATCGCCCCGGTCTGGCTGCTGTTGCACTACCTCGTCTTCCAGTGACCCTGTTCCCGGTCCGACCTGAGCGGCTCCGCGCCCGATCCGGATCGGTGGCGAGCCGTCGGCATGCCCGACCTGATCACCACCGGGAATCCGCTACCGTCGACCTGATGAGCCCGGAGGAGCAGCAGGTCGAGAAGTCCGCGGACGACTCTGCCCACGAACCCGCCGAGGACGCCACGGAAGAGCCTGAGGGCGAGCCGGTCCGGAAGCCCGACTGGTGGCACCGCGACCACCCGACGTTCACCGCGCTCACCGGCTTCTTCACCGGCCTCTTCTTCGTGATCCTGGTCCCCGGCGTGTTCGCCGGGATCCTGAACGCGCTCTTCAGCTACCACCGGGCCGAGAACCTGTTCCCGTTCGTGGTGATCACCCTCTTCGTCCCGCTCGGACTGGTGATCGTCCCGCGGACCCGGCGTTTCGGGCTCTACATGTGGATCGGCATGGCCCTGACCCTGCTGGTCGTGGCCGGTGTCGCCGGGCTGGTCCTCTGGTACATGGTCAAGTACCAAGGCTGACGTTTCGGCGTCTGTGCCGTCGGATGGGAGAATCGGACCCCTGATGCCTGACTCACCCACCCCACCCCCGACAAGCACCACCGGGACCTCCTTGCTTCCGCTCGTCTTCGACGAGCCGCGTGGTCGCAAGAAGCCCCCGCAGCACCTCGCCGACCTGACCTCCGATGAGCGCGTCGCGCTCCTCACGGAAATGGGTTTGCCCGGCTTCCGGGCCAAGCAGGTGTCCACGCACTACTTCGCGCGCCTGGTCGACGACCCGGGCGAGATGACCGACCTGCCGGCGACCCAGCGTGACGAGCTCGTGCGGGCGTTGCTCCCGGAGCTGATGACCCCGCTGCGCACCCTCGAGGCCGACAAGGGCACCACCCGCAAGACGCTGTGGCGGCTGTTCGACGGCGCCCTCGTCGAGTCCGTCCTGATGCGCTATCCCGACCGCGCCACCGTCTGTGTCTCGAGCCAGGCGGGCTGCGGCATGGCGTGCCCGTTCTGCGCCACAGGCCAAGGTGGCCTGCAACGCAACATGTCGACCGCCGAGATCGTCGAGCAGGTCGTCGCCGGGGCCCGTTCGCTGGCCCGCGGCGAGGTGCCGGGAGGCCCAGGACGGGTCTCCAACGTGGTGTTCATGGGCATGGGTGAGCCGCTGGCCAACTACAAGGCGGTGATCGGCGCCGTACGCCGTCTCGTCGACCCGACCCCGAACGGGCTGGGCCTGTCGGCCCGCGGGGTCACCGTCTCCACGGTGGGTCTGGTGCCGCGGATCAACCAGCTGGCCGAGGAGGGCATCCCGGTGACCCTCGCGCTCAGCCTGCATGCGCCCGACGACGAGCTGCGCAACGAGCTGGTCCCGATCAACACCCGCTACTCGGTCGCCGAGACTGTGGAGGCCGCCTGGAACTATGCGCGGATCACCAAGCGCCGCGTCTCCATCGAGTACGCCATGATGCGCGGCATCAACGACCAGGCCGACCGTGCGGACCTGCTCGGCGACCTCCTGAACTCCTACGGCGACTGGGGCTGGGTGCACGTCAACCTGATCCCGCTCAACCCCACGCCGGGATCGAAGTGGACGGCCTCCGAGCCCCAGGACGAACGCGAGTTCGTGCGCCGCCTGGAGGCGAAGGGCATCCCGACGACCGTCCGCGACACCCGGGGCAGGGAGATCGACGGCGCCTGCGGCCAGCTGGCCGCGATCGAGGGCTGACCGAGACGTCCGGACCCGGCTCGACCGTCAGGCCATGAAGGCCGGCGTCTTCACGAGCAGCTCCACGTTGCGGGCGCCGAGCACGCCTCGCCGGTCATGGTCGCGCTCGTTCCAGTCGTTGGCGGACAGCTCGCGGCTCAGGGCGGCGAGCTGGATCACGTTGCTCGTGTCCTGGTTCTGCAGAGGCGCCGCGTGGTCGAGCATGGTGGCGAAGATCGACAGGGAGCCGTCCTGGTTGTCGACGATCTCGATGAGCCGTGACTGCTGGGGCCAGTCGATGTGGGACGCCGTGTTGATCTCCCAGAAGCCACCACCGCCCGGCCTCGTGTGGGCCCAGACCTGGTTGGTGTGGGTGTGACCGTTGACCCACGCGATCACCGACTCGTGGGCGAGCAGCTCCGTGACGACCGCGGCACCGAGCACCCGGGTGTCCAGGTCACCGCCGGCGAGGACCAGCGGGTTGTCCATGGTGTCGGCGGTGTGGTGACTGCAGACGATCACCAGCTTGTCGGTGGCCTCGGCCAGCCGGGCCTTCAGCCAGGCGAACTGGGTCGAGTCGAGCGAGCCGTTGGAGTAGCCGTTGGGGTTGACGGTGTCGAGCACGATGAAGCGCACGTTGGTGCCCTGGTCGAAGGTGTAGTACGCCGTGCCCTTGGTCCGGTTCTCCGGGGTGAAGCCGTGGCCCACCGGGAGACCAGTGGTGTTGAAGTGCTCCTCGACGATCTGCTTGCGGGTGAGCAGGCGCCGATTGGGGTCACGGCTGACCTGCCGTACCGCTGGGGTCAGCGCCAGCGCCTGCAGCAGGCCGGGCAGGTTTCCACGCAGCAGGTTGAGGAGGTCGGCGATGCTGATGCCGGCAGGTGGCGACACGATCTTCAGCCCGCCGACGGCCACCGTGTTGAGCTGGAACGTGTGCGGGAAGTTGCCCTGGGACAGGCCGTCGTGGTTCCCGAACGCGGAGTACCACGGCATGGCGACCCCGGCTGCCTTGAAGGGGCGTCGTACCGCATCGAGCAGCCCTGGCACGGTCGGGAACCCGTACCGCGAGCGCGGGATGTCCTTCTGGCGCAGGAACGGCGTGCCGTGCGGGTGCCAGTAGTGGGTGTCGTAGTACAGCGCGTTGCCGTCGGCCACGCCTTCGTAGCGGGTGAGGTTGCCCGAGTCGGGGGTGACCCACTTCCCGTCGAGCAGGTCGATGTTCCAGCGGATCTCGTTGCGTTGGGAGTTGTCGGAGTTGTCGCCCGTCTGGATGGCGAAAGCGAGCGGCGAACCGGTGACGGGTCCGAACTTGATCGCGTTGATCTCGCGCACCATCGCCTCGGCGACGTGGGCGCTCATGATCTCCTGCGGGCGGTACGCCGAGGAGAACAGGCCGGCGATCGGGTCCCCGGGCTGGTCCTGGTCGTCGAACCGGTCCAGGAACTCCAGGCGCATCGGCGACTGGGCGTCGACGATGTGGATGTCGCTCATCTGCGCGAACGCGAGCACGGCCTGGCGGCGCTCCGCGCGCCCTGGCTGGTCCGGGGCGCCGAGGTCGTTGCGCGTCAGGTGCGGCTCGCCGGGTCCGGTGACCACCTTGCGGTAGCCCCCTGCGCCGGCCGGGCCGCGGAGCAGCACGGAGCCCAGGGTGGTCTGTTGCGCCCAGGCGAGGGCGGGCGCGGCGGCCCCCGCGATCATCGAGCCGAAGGCGGCGATACCGCCGACCGCGGCGCCAGTGCGGAAAAGATCGCGACGAGTCAACTTCATGGCGGCATAACGACACGAAGTGACGGCGGTCACGCTCGTCTAGAGCGGATGTTCTGAGCTATTGCGCGATCAGTGCGGCGGCCTCGTCGACGCTGTCGACGAGGTGCACGTGGCCCTCCATCACGCGGCCTCGTGCCAGCGACTGCAACAGCGGCCAGGCGGGCAGCGTCTCGGTCCAGTACGACGCGCCGACCAGCACCATCGGCGCGACCGACGACTCGTCGGCGTAGTAGTTCTCGCAGGCGTCCTGGAACACCTCCTGGACGGTGCCGCCCAGCCCGGGCAGGAAGACGATCCCCGCGTCGCAGACCTGAACCAGGATCGCCTCGCGGGTTGCGTTGCGGAAGTACTTCGCGATCGTGGTCGCGAAGACGTTGGTCGGCTCATGCCCGTAGTGCCAGGTGGGGATGCCGAGCGACTCAGCCCCGCCGGGGAACCGCCGGTTGACCTCGAAGGCGACCCGCACCCAGTCCTCGACGGACGGCCGGAACGACGGCACCCCGGCCAGCAGCTCGAGCGCCACCTCCAGATCAGCCGTCGGTCGGCCGGCGAACCGCGCTCCGAGGCTGCCGGCCTCCATGGCGCCGGGCCCACCGCCGGTCGCCAGCACGTGTGACGTGCCCAGCCGGTGGCCCAGGCGAGCCGCGTCTGCATAGGACGGCTCGCCGCGCTGGACGGCGTGTCCGCCCATCACGCCCACGATGCGCCGCGGGTGCACCCAGGCCGCCAGGGCCTGGTCGATCGCATGGTCGTGGAGGACCTGGGCCAGCGCGGCGTCCGGGTCGAAGGGTCGCTGCGACCAGGCGAAGGCCCGCCCGTCCAGGGAGGCGGCGTACGACGGGTCGTCGTACAGCTCGTCCGGCGTGTAGAGCCGCGTCCGGTGGACGTCGACCGGCATCGCCGCCGAGCCGGGCAGGACCAGTGCACCGGCCGCCTCGAGGCGCTCCACCACTCCCGGAGCGAAGGTGCAGGCCAGGAACGATGCGCCAGAGAGCTGCCTGCCCAGGAGCTCGGCGGTCCGCTCGCTCAGGTCGACCGACCCCACCCGCCAGCCCGACATCGAAGACGCCCCGGCCGCCAGCCTGCGGTCGAAGTCGGCCAGTGACTCGACGTGGACCACGCGGCCCCGGGTGCGCTTCACATCGCGAAACCTAGCCCGAGGCCGCTCAGAACGCGTGCGCGATCAGCTCGCCGAACAGGTCGTGCTCGTCGACGTCGAGACCGCGCGCCCTGAACCAGGTGCAGACGTTGGTGCAGTCGCGCATCAGGAAGTCCATCCCCGAGATGTTGCCCGCGATGTCGATGATCTGGGGAAGGTCGATGATCACCAGGCGCTCGCCCGCGGCGAGGATGTTGTACGCCGAGAGGTCGCCGTGGACGACACCGTTCTGCACCATCACGGCCATGGCGTCGCGCAGCTGGGTGAAGTACGACGCCAGCAGGTCCGGCTCGGGTCGCGTCTGAGCCAGCCGGGGAGCGGTCTCGCCGTCCACGGTGATCCACTCCATGAGGATCTCCGTGCCGTCGATCTGCACCGGGTAGGGCACCGGAAGGCCGAGCGCATGGAATCGCTTGAGCGCGTCCCACTCGGAGATCGCCCACTCCCCGGAGGCCACGATCTTGCCCCACGTGCTCTTGCGCTTGAGGGCGCGTTCGTCGCGGGAGCGTTTCGTGCTGCGGCCCTCGGTGTAGGTGGCCGCGCGGTGGAAGGTGCGGTGCTCGCTGCTGCGGTACCTCTTGGCGGCCATGATCACGCCGCCGTCCGGGTCGGCGGGATCCGCGCGCTCGACGAGGAACACGTCGGCCTCCTTCCCGGTCTTGAGGATGCCGAGGTCTGTGTCGATCGCCCCCTGGGAGGTCACGACCCAGTCGGGGCGCGGCTCGGGGCCTCGGCACAGGGGCTCGACGTCGAGCCAGGTCGACCAACGTTGCGAGGCGCCGTCGACCTCGTCATAGGCGGTGAAGTCGAAGACGAACTCCGGGTCGAGGCCGCCGAAGCGGTTCTCCTCGTAGTGCTGCTCGTAGGCGTCCTGGTAGGCGTAGTCGAAGGTCGAGGACGCGTGGTCAGCGGAGTCAGAGATGTGTTCCGGGTCCAGCCCGGAAGTGTGCAGAGCGTCGTGAGCCATCGGTGTGGGTGCTCCAGAGGGTCGAGAGGAAATGGTCTGCGGACAGGCCAAGGACAGTCATGGACATGTCAGCTCCTCTCAACGGGCACCGGTCGACACCGGCAGCTCTGGAGCCAGAGTGACCCGGGGCGCGCTCGAGCCGCAACCCAATTACGAACCGCGGGCCGTCAGGCGGCAATCTGCGTCGTGGGGATCGCAAGCTCGCCGACCCGGTCCCAGGTGTCGTCGACGTGGACAACGCTGCGCCCGAGCCGGTGCAGCAGGCTTGCCGCGATGCCGGCCCGGTAGCCCGAGCGGCAGTGCACCCAGAGCTCACCCGGTGGCAGCGTGGCCGCTCGGGACTCCACGTCCTGGACTGCGACGTGGATGGCCGAAGGGAGGTGGCCCTCGAGCCACTCGTCCTGCTGGCGGACGTCGACGACCACGCGGATGATCGTCGGGTCGGCTGCCCGGAACCCGTCCCAGTCGGTGCGGCGGTAGGTCGCCGGCAGGTGCTCGTCACGAGCGAGCACGTGGGTGCCGACGCCGTCGATGCCGATGTTCGCGAGGTCGCGCAGCGCCGGCTCGAGCAGGGCGGGGGAGTCGGTCAGCAGCACGATGTCGTCGTGCCACGGCACCAGCCACCCGACGTACGTCGCGAACTGGGTGCCGTACTCCACGTTGACGCTGCCGGCCACGTGGCCCTCGGCGTACGTCGCACGGGTGCGCAGGTCGACGACCCAGGCGCCCCCGAGGACGGCGTCGGTGACGTCCTCGGCCGTGACCGCACGGGCGCTGCGGGGCAGCGCACGTCCGACACCGGCGCGGTTCAGCGGCGCCATGTGCTGGTAGTAGTCGGGGACGGGGCCGAAGCCGGCGACGAGCTCGGTCACGAAACGCTCCCTCGGGGTGATCAGGACAGGGTTGGTGGACAGCTGGTCGGCGAGGGTTGCGACGGCCGGGCTCACGCTCGCCGACGTGGCGGCGCAGAAGCTTCCGAAGCCGTGCGTCGGGTGCAGCGTGGTGAGCGGGTCGAGGTCGGCGAGCAGTCGGGCGCTGGCCCACTGGGCCCGGGCGAGGTCGTGGGTGAGACGGTCGTCGACGAGGTCGGTGCGTCCGACCGTCCCGTGCAGGAGGCTGCCGCCGCTGAAGAGGGCGGCATGGCCGCCGGCGGGTTCGCACACCGCGAACGCCTGGTGATGGCGCGTGTGGCCCGGGGTCGCGATCACCTGGACCTCGAGACTCCCCACGGTCACCAGGTCGCCGTTTCGGACGCCGACCCGTTCGAAGTCGACCCGTTCGTCCGCGCACAGCAGGTAGTCGGCGCCGTGGCGACGGGCGAGGCCGAGCGCGCCGGACACGTAGTCGTTGTGGATGTGCGTGTCGGCCACCGCGCCGATGACGACACCGGCCTCTTCGGCGGCCCGCTCCACCGCATGCAGGTCCCTGGGCGGGTCCACCACCAGGGCGGTGCGCCCGTCGTGGGCGAGGTGGCAGCGGTTGCCGAGCTCGGGGACGTCGATTGCGAGCACCTGCATGCGGGCCTCCTCATTAATTGTAGTAAGTCACTATAGTTATAGCAGAAGGGGCAAGGTGTGGTCACGACTTGCCCTGCTGTCGGGCTAGGTTCGTGTCGTGCCCTCGCCTCGGTCCCCCTTCTCGCCGCGCTCCGGTCGACCGCGTGCCGTGTCTCTTGCCCTGCTGGGAGCGCTCACGCTCGGTGCCCTGGGTGGCTCCGCGGCCGTGGTCGGTCCCGCCACCGCGGTTGGACTTGCGTCCGGGATCCTCACGGAGCCGGAGGGTGGTCCCGGCGCCGGCGACGCCTACTTCCCGCTCGACGGCAACGAGGGCATCGACGTCCTGCGCTACGACATCCATGACACCTACACGTTCCACGACAGGAGGCTGACCGGCTGGACCGAGCTGAGGCTCAGGGCCACCCGGGACCTGTCGAGCTTCGACCTCGACCTGCTGCTGCCCGTGCAGGTGGTCAAGGTCGACGGTGTCACCGTGGACCACACCAAGCCGAGCAGGCACGAGCTGCGCGTCGAGGCGCCGATCGTGACCGGCACGACGTACCACGTCCTTGTCCGCTACGGCGGCCACCCGGGCGGCATCAGCTACGCGGGCGAGCGCAACTGGCTGGCCAGCGACCGCGAGGTCGTCGCGATGAATGAACCACACATGGCGCCCTGGTGGTTCCCGGCCAACGACCACCCGAGCGACAAGGCGGTGATGGACATCAACATCACCGCGCCTCTGGACAAGGTGGTTGTGGCCAACGGCAGGCTGCTCGGCCGGAAGGTCCACGGGAATCGGGCGACGACGCGCTGGCACGCTCCCGAGCCGATGGCCTCCTACCTCGCCTTCTTCGCGGCCGGGCACTTCGAGGTCGCGCACGGCACCCGCGACGGGTTGCCGTGGTACGTCGCGGTGTCGAAACGCATCCCACAGCAGGAACGGCGCGCGTCCATGCGCCTGATGAAGCAGACGTCGGTGCTGACCGCCTGGCTGCAGTCGCAGCTGGGCGACTACCCGTTCTCCGAGACGGGGGGCCTCACCACGAGCCTCAACCCGGGTTTCGCGCTGGAGAACCAGACCCGGCCCACGTATCCCGAGCTCTCCTCAGACGGGCTCACGACCGTCGTCCACGAGCTGGCGCACCAGTGGTTCGGCGACTCAGTGGCGATCGCTCAGTGGCGCGACATCTGGCTCAACGAGGGCTTCGCGACCTTCATGGAGGTCCGTTACGCCGAGACGCACGGCGGTCAGTCCGGTCAGAACTGGCTCCGGAACTGGTACGACTACTACGCCTCGAACGCCGGTTTCTGGCAGCTCCGCGTCGACGATCCGGGCGCCGGTCACATCTTCGACTACCCGATCTACCAGCGGGGCGCCATGACCCTGCAGGCCCTGCGCCACCGGATCGGCTCCGCGGACTTCTGGCACCTGCTGCGCAAGTGGGCGCGCACCCGTGCGGGCGGCAACGGGTCCAGCGCGGAGTTCGAGGCTCTCGCTGCCCAGGTGAGCGGCGAGGACCTCGGCACGTTCTTCGATGCCTGGCTGCGGGGCGACTCGCCACCCGCCCCCACGGCCGCCAACGGCCTGCGCTGAGACCTTCGGCTCGTCCAGTCCCGCGGGCAGTCAGCCCAGCAGCGGGGCCATGGCCCGCGCGACGACGCTGCGGGAGCGCGTGACCGACTCCTCGGCGTCCGCCAGGGTCATCGCGCGGAGCCCGGCATTGATGCCGAGCCACCTGAGCGGCTCGCGCTCCCAGTCCGGGGACCGATGGCCGACCCAGGGCAGCCGGGTGAGCTCGGTGTCCTCGCCCAGCACGAGGTCGCGGAGCGTGCGACCGGCCAGGTTGGTGGTGCTGACCCCGTCGCCGACGTAGCCGCCGGCCCAGCCGAGGCCGGTGTCCCGGTTCAGGCCGACCGATGCGCACCAGTCGCGGGGGATGCCCAGGGCGCCACCCCAGGCATGGGTGACGCGGGTGCCGGCCAGCACCGGGAAGAGCTCGACGAGGGTTGTGTACAGGCGCGCGAAGACGCGCTCGTCGTGGTCGTAGTCGGGCCGGATCCGCGATCCGAGGTGGTAGGGCGCGCCCCTGCCACCGAAGACCAGCCGGTCGTCAACGGTGCGCTGCCCGTAGATGACCAGGTGACGGTGGTCGGTGAACGTCTCCCGTCGGGCGAGGCCGATCTCCTCCCAGGTGGCAGGGGAGAGCGGCTCGGTCGCGATCATCAGCGAGTAGACCGGCACGAGGCTGCGGCCGTGGCCGGGCAGGCGGGCGGTGTACCCCTCGGTGGCCCGGATGATGGTGTCGGAGCGGACATCGCCGGACGGCGTCGAGACGCTGCCGCTGCGGATCGCGGCCACCGGGGTCCGCTCGAAGATCTGCACGCCAAGGCGCTCGACTGCCTCGGCCAGCCCACGCACGAGGCGGGCCGGGTGGATGACGGCGCAGTCGGGCGTGTAGGTCGCGCCGCGGGTGTGGGAGCCGCGCAGGATCGCGGTTGCCTCTCCCGCGCCGAGGAGGCGTATGTCGGTCTCGTCGCGACCCCAGGCCCGGGCCTCCTCCACCTCCTGGCGAGCCCGCTGCCACTGGGCCCGGCTGCGGGCCAGCGTGATCGTGCCGCCCTTCGCGAGGTGGGCGTCGATGCCCTCCGCGGCCGCGACCCGCGCCACCTCGTCCACGGTCCGGCGCATCGCCTGGTGCTGGGCCAGGGCCCCGTGCCGGTCCTGCAGGTCCGTGAGGGTGGCCAACGATGCGGGGAACAGCGCCGAGCACCAGCCACCGTTGCGCCCCGACGCGCCGTACCCTGCGACCTCCGCCTCGAGCACGACGATCTTCAGGTCCGGGCGGGCCTCGGCCAGGTAGTAGGCGGTCCAGAGTCCGGTGTAGCCGGCGCCGACGATGGCGACGTCGGCGTCGCGACTGCCCGGCAGGCGGGCGCGAGGGGTCCAGTCGGTGCCGGCGGTCTCGTGCCACAACGACAGTCGGCTGTAGGGCTCCCGAGCGGTCAGCGCACACCCCACGAGTAGGTCTGCTTGCGCAGCCGGAGATACATGAACGTCTCGGTCGCCACGACGCCCTCGATGGTGCGGATCCGGCCCGAGATGAGCTCGAGCAGGTGCTCGTCGCTCTCGGCGACGACCTCGGCCAGGATGTCGTAGGAGCCGGCAGTGACCACGACGTAGTCGACCTCGTCAAGGGCGGCCAGGGCATCGGCCACCGGCTCCAGCGGCCCGGTGACCTTCACGCCGACCATGGCCTGCCGCGCGAACCCGAGCTCCAGGGGATCGGTGACCGCCACCACCTGCATGACGCCACCGTCGATCAGGCGCTGCACGCGCTGTCGGACCGCGGCCTCCGAGAGGCCGACGACCTTGCCGATCGCGGCGTACGACCGGCGCCCGTCCTGCTGTAGCTGTTCGATGATCTTCTTGCTGACGTCGTCGAGGTGGGCGGTCACGCGCTCCTGCTTGCGGGTCATGCGCGAATGCTGACACCGCCCGCG
>JAOPXM010000042.1 GCA_025965125.1 Nocardioides sp. | reverse complement strand
AGCGAGGACCTGCATGAGAGTCCCGGACGACCTACGCAACACCGCGCCCGGACCAGACGGTTCCCGCTAGGCCGCGTCGTCCAGCGTCGGGTCGGTCGGTTGCAGGAAGCGGTCCGCATCGGCGCGCAGGATGGCCGAAGCGAGGCGGTGGCCCACCACGGTGGGGGGACACGGGGACCAGTAGGGGACGGCGGCCGCCTCGTCGGCAGCCAGCTCCTCCTCTGCCCGGGCCAGTCGCAGCAGCTCGCGACGCAGGGCCGTCGCGATGGGGATCGAGATCGGTGTGGTGCTCATCGCTACTCCAGGTGCGTGACGGCGAGGCGCTGTTGCCTCTTCATCGATGGAACGACAATTCCGTCCCACTGCCCGTCTCAATCTGAAACACGTACGACGAGTCAGCTCACGATCCCGTAGTCCCGGATCTTCCGGTAGATCGTTGCGCGCGACATCCCCACCGCCGCTGATGCGGCCGCCTTGTCGCCGCCATGCGCGGCCAAGGCGTCGACGATCGCGTCCCGCTCCAGCGACTCCATCTTCGTGAGCTGGCGCCGCGTGGTCGCGTGGCACTCGGCGGGCAGGTCCTGCACCTCGATCGTCCCCGACCGCCGCTTCCGGCTGACTCCGATCAGCACGGTGCGCAGATGGGTGACATTGCCCGCCCAGGGCAGCCGCATGAGCTGGTTCAGCGCCGAGGCCGAGAGCGCCAGCGAGGGCACCCCGGCCCGGTTCAGGAGCGCTCGGACAAGCGCGGGGACGTCCTCGAGGTGATGGCGAAGTGGCGGCACCGCGACGGTCCTCGGGAACAGGCGCAACAGGCTGAGGCCGAGTGCGTCGTCGACATCGCTCGGCTCGACGGTCAACGCCACCCATTGGGCACGTGCGACGGCGTTGTTGTGCACCTCCTGCAGCATCTCGGACAGCCCGTCGAGCGCCTCCGCGTGCAGCAGGTGGGCATGGCAGATGATCACGTCGGAACCCGACTCGAGCGCCGTTGTCGCCCGATCCAGGAAATCGCCCTCCGGGTCGGCTGCGTCGAGCACGGCCAGGCTCCGGGTCGGTGACACGTGCTGATGAGCCGCGCGGAGCACCGACGTCTTGCCCACCCCGGCCTCACCCTCGACGACCAGCCACTCAACGCGGCCGCAGGCGTCGAGCACCTCCTGGGTGACGTGGCGCCAGAGCGCGCTCCCTCCGGCGACGCCGGGCAGTGCCGGCGCGTGGGTGCTGCCGGAAGAACGGGCACTGGCGCGCTGCTCCTTGACCTGGATGATGCCGCCTGCCAAGGCGTCACCGACGAACGAGGGCTGGTACGCCAGCCGAGCGGTCACCCCGCTGGGCAGCTCAGCCATGAGCGTGTACGGCGTCGTGCGGCCCCGGGCGTCGCGGGTCTGGTCGATGAGCGCGGCCTGGTCGTTGGCGTCGAAGTGCTGTTGGGCCAGAGCGTTCATCATGAACACCTCGCCGCCGATCGCGATGACCGATCCGCCCGTGTGCCGGCAGGCCGCGTAGTAGTCGCCGAGCAGCCCCCGGTCCAGCTCGTTCGCCTCCTCGAGGATGCGTTCCTGGATGCGTCTCGCGGCCAGCTTGGCGAAGGACAGCAGGAGGGAGTTCGTGTTCTCGGCCTTGGTGGTGATGTCCACGACGCCCAGCAGCGCGCCCGTGACCGGATGCGTGACAAGCGCTCCCGCACAGGAGAAACCTCGCAGGCTGCCGGTGTAGTGCTCGTCGCCGTTGACCAGGATGGGTGCGCCGACCTCGAGGGCCGTGCCGATGCCGTTGGTGCCGACCTCGGTCTCGGAGTACTGGAAGCCGGGCGCCAGATCCACCGCGTCCAGGTGCCTGAGCAGGCTGCCGTCCCCGCCGCCGCGCTCCATGACGATCCCCTTGGCGTCGGTCAGGATCAGGCACGCCGGCTCGCCGGCGAGCTCCGCCGACAGGGACTTGAGCACGGGCCGCGCGGCCCGAGCCAGCGTCGTCTCCGCATCAGCGCGCTCGAAGTACGACGGGGCCGGGTGGTCCGCATCGACGAGTGACGCCTCCGAACGCTGCCAGGACAGGCGGATCGGGTTGCGGATGGCCTCGTCCTTGCGGGGGTCGTCGTGTGAGAGGAACGCGTCTCGCGCACGGCTAACAGAGCCGAGATCCTGAGCCGCCGCTCCGCGGCCCTGTGTAGCCACGTCCAACTCCCGTCGGTCCGTCCCTGTGCTGATCGAGCAGGGTCAACAGTACGCCAGGGCTGTGTGACCCGAGTCTCACATTGAGACAGCCGACCCCCTGGGCCGGGAGTTGTATCGGTCCGACGCAAGGCCCCCCAAGACCCGCCGGAGCGGCCGACGACGGCCGGCTCCCGACCCAGGAGGCACACATTGAGTAGGCAGAGTCTCACCAAAGCACACGCAAAGATCACCGAGCTCTCGTGGGATCCGACCTTCGCCACGCCGGCGACCCGGTTCGGCACGGACTACACGTTCGAGAAGGCCCCCAAGAAGGACCCGCTCAAGCAGATCATGCGCTCCTACTTCCCGATGGAGGAGGAGAAGGACAACCGCGTGTACGGCGCGATGGACGGCGCGATCCGCGGCAACATGTTCCGCCAGGTCCAGCAGCGCTGGCTCGAGTGGCAGAAGCTGTTCCTCTCGATCATCCCGTTCCCCGAGATCTCGGCGGCGCGGGCGATGCCGATGGCGATCGACGCCGTGCCAAACCCGGAGATCCACAACGGGCTGGCCGTCCAGATGATCGACGAGGTTCGTCACTCGACGATTCAGATGAACCTCAAGAAGCTCTACATGAACAACTACATCGACCCGGCCGGGTTCGACATGACGGAGAAGGCGTTCGCGAACAACTACGCGGGGACCATCGGCCGGCAGTTCGGCGAGGGGTTCATCACGGGTGATGCCATCACCGCCGCCAACATCTACCTGACGGTGGTTGCCGAAACCGCCTTCACCAACACGCTCTTCGTGGCGATGCCCGACGAGGCTGCGGCCAATGGTGACTACCTGCTGCCGACGGTCTTCCACTCGGTCCAGTCCGACGAGTCGAGGCACATCTCGAACGGCTACTCGATCCTGCTGATGGCACTCGCCGACGAGCGCAACCGCCCGCTTCTCGAGCGTGACATGCGCTACGCCTGGTGGAACAACCACTGTGTGGTCGACGCGGCCATCGGGACGTTCATCGAGTACGGCACCAAGGACCGTCGCAAGGACCGTGAGAGCTACGCGGAGATGTGGCGTCGATGGATCTACGACGACTACTACCGCAGCTACCTCCTCCCGCTCGAGAAGTACGGCCTGACCATTCCCCACGACCTGGTCGAGGAGGCGTGGAACCGCATCAACAACAAGGGCTACGTCCATGAGGTGGCGCGCTTCTTCGCCACCGGCTGGCCGGTGAACTACTGGCGGATCGACGCCATGACCGACAAGGACTTCGAGTGGTTCGAGGAGAAGTACCCAGGCTGGTACTCGAAGTACGGCAAGTGGTGGGAGAACTACAACCGCCTCGCCTACCCGGGCCGGAACAAGCCGATCGCCTTCGAGGACGTCGGCTACGAGTACCCCCACCGCTGCTGGACCTGCATGGTCCCTGCCCTCATCCGTGAGGACATGGTGGTCGAGAAGGTCGACGACCAGTGGAGGACCTACTGCTCGGAGACCTGCTACTGGACCGACGCTGTCGCGTTCCGGGGTGAGTACGAGGGCAGGGAGACCCCCAACATGGGCCGGCTCACCGGGTTCCGCGAGTGGGAGACCCTGCACCACAACAAGGATCTCGCCGACATCGTCCAGGACCTGGGGTATGTGCGGGACGACGGCAAGACCCTGATCGGGCAGCCACATCTGGACCTCGACGACCCGAAGAAGATGTGGACGCTCGACGACGTCCGCGGCAACACGTTCATGAGCCCCAACGTGTTGTTGAACCAGATGTCCGACGCCGAGCGCGAGGCCCACGTGGCCGCGTACAAGGCGAACGGCACGAAGGTCGCCTGACGTCGCGTGGCCGCGTCAGTGACGCGGCCGCATTCCGAAACGGCTGGTGGCGCCGCCAGATCGACGGCGCCACCAGCCCAGGACAAACCCACCACAGCTCGAGGAGGAACCGTGGCCGACATCCACCGCATTCAGTTCGATCCTGTCGACATCGAGATGGAAGTCGGCGAGGACGAGAAGATTCTCGACGCAGCCTTCCGCCAGGGAATTCACCTGATGCACGGCTGCCGCGAGGGACAGTGCTCGGCCTGCAAGTCCTACGTCCTC
>JAOPXM010000033.1 GCA_025965125.1 Nocardioides sp. | reverse complement strand
CGCCGCCACGCCCTGGCCGGAGCCGCCACCGTCGGCCTCGGCCTGCCGCTCCTGGCTGCCTGCGGGAGCGACAGCGGTGCCGCGACCGACTCGACCACCACCCCCGCATCGGGTGGGTCCGGAGGCGGCTCGGGCACCGCGACCGCGCTGACGACCGCGTCGGACGTCCCCGTCGGCGGCGGCACGATCTTCGCGAACCAGAACGTCGTGGTCACCCAGCCGACCGCGGGTGAGTTCAAAGGGTTCTCGGCCACCTGCACCCACCAGGGCTGCACGGTCGGGAGCGTCTCCGACGGCACCATCAACTGCCCGTGCCACAGCAGCATGTTCTCGATCACCGACGGCTCGGTTCAGGGCGGCCCAGCGCCGTCGCCGCTGCCCGAGGTGCAGCTCTCGGTCAAGGGGAAGAACATCAGCCTCGCCTGAGCGCTCGAGGTGGTTGCCCTGCAACCGCCTCGAGATCAACCGCCTCGACAACCCGAGCGCACGACGCGCGCCAGTGCTCGTCGCGCGGTGACCGCCGCCGGTCGAGCCGACGGTCCAGCAGCAGGCGAGCCTCGTCCAGCCGCTCGGCGCGCACGAGTGCCGCGATCCTGGTCTCCTCGATGATCTCGCGTTGCGCGTCGGAGCCGCCCAGACGCAGGGTCGCCGCGGCCAGCCCGCCGAGCTCGTCGGCGGCGGCCGACGCCGCTCCGGCGTGCAGGCGCCCGAGTGCCGCGGCCAGCGGTGCCACCACCTCACGCTGGGTCGGGTTCTCGTGCCGGAGGCTCCAGGTGTGCAACCGTTCGAGCCCGGTCGCGTCGCCGATCGCCAGGAGCGTCACCGCCGCGTGCATCGCAAGGAACGGGGTGGCCGGGTGCTCCAGGGTTCCGCGACCGGCGATCGCCGCCACCAGGTCGAGTGGTGGGACGTCCTCGGCACCGGGTGTCAGCGCCCACCGGAACAGCAGCGAGCCCGTGTCGACCAGTGCCCGACAGCCCAGCCCACCCTCGGGGCGCAGCTGGGCGTCGTACCTCCTCCGGACGGCGGCCAGGTCTCCGAGCGAGAGCTCGTGCAGGGCGGCATGCCACGAGAAGTGGCTGGTGCTGTCGACGCTCGCCCCGTCCCCGGTGACCCACAGGTCCATCCAGGCCAGCCCCGCCTCGTGGTCGCCGGTCTCGTAGTGGGCGTGCGCCCGGGCGTGGGCGGAGTGCCCGGCCGCCGGCTCCTGGGCCAGCGATCGGCAGGACAGCTCCATCGCCTCGTCGAAGCGCCGCTGCTCCTGGCGCACGAACGCAAGCAGACCGCCGAACCACCAGTCGTCGCCGTACGCCGGGATGGCCCGCTCGACGATGTTCCACGCCTCCTCGGGCACCTCGGTGACGCCGGCGAACGCGATGGTGGGGACGGCCGTCGACAGCAGGAGGGCGTCGCACGGGTAGGCCGCGAGATGCGCCACCAGCGGCCGCGAGTCCCCGGTCACGTGCGCGTCGACCGCGTGGACATGGCTCCGCTCGCGCTCTGTTGACCGGCCGGCGTGCAGGCGCGCGTCCCTCAGGCGTGCCGGGATGTCCACACTGACGCACATCTCGTGGCCCAGCAGGGCGAGCGCGGAGTGACCCAGCGCGAACGTCGGATCGAGGGTGACCGCCACCGCCATGCTCTGTGCCGCTCCGGTGCGCAGGCAGAGCAGGTCTCGCACACCCCGGGCGTACGCCGCAGCCGCGTCGGGGCTGGTGGTGAGGGAATACCCGTAGAGGTCGCGACACGGCATGTAATGAGAGTAAGTCACTCGACAAAGATTCCTGGACTCGCCACGAGATGGATTGCGCCCCCTCCCTGGCGACGGACGGTTGGTGTCCCCACGCCCACGTAGGGTTGAGGCGTGCCTCCCGCTCGACCGTCCCGTCCCACGCGAGGCCCGCTGTCCTACCGTCCCGAGCCGGTGTCGATCCCCACCCAGCCGGGCGTCTACAGGTTCCGCGACACGCGCGGCCGCGTGATCTACGTCGGCAAGGCGAAGAACCTGCGGGCCCGGCTGTCGTCGTACTTCCAGGACGTCGGCAACCTGCACCAGCGCACGGCAGCAATGGTGACCACCGCCGCCAGCGTCGAGTGGACGGTGGTCAAGACCGAGGTCGAGGCCCTCCAGCTGGAGTACTCCTGGATCCAGGAGTTCGACCCGCGGTTCAACGTCAAGTACCGCGACGACAAGTCCTACCCCTGGCTCGCGGTGACCGTGGGCGAGGAGTTCCCGCGGGTGATGGTCGGTCGGGGGGCCAAGCGCAAGGGCACCCGCTACTTCGGCCCCTACAGCCACGCCTGGGCGATCCGCGAGACCGTCGACCTCCTGCTGCGGGTCTTCCCGATGCGCTCGTGCAGCAACGGCGTCTTCAAGCGGTCGGCCCAGATCGGCCGGCCGTGCCTCCTCGGCTACATCGACAAGTGCGCGGCCCCCTGCGTCGGTCGCGTCGACGCCGACGAGCACCGCGCCATCGCCCAGGACTTCGCCGACTTCATGGGCGGCCGCACCGACCAGTTCGTCAGGCGCATCGAGCGTGAGATGTACGCCGCCTCCGACGCCCAGGACTACGAGAAGGCGGCCCGACTCCGTGACGACCTCGGTGCCCTGAACAAGGCGCTCGAGAAGCAGGCGGTCGTCTTCGGCGACGGCACCGACGCCGACGTGATCGCTCTGGCCGAGGACCCCCTCGAGGTCGCCGTGCAGATCTTCCACGTGCGCTCCGGGCGCATCCGCGGACAGCGTGGCTGGGTGGCCGACCGGGTCGAGGACCTCGACACCAGCGGGCTGATCAGCGAGTTCCTGCTCCAGCTCTACGCCGGCGAGGACGGCGATGCGATCCCGCGCGAGATCCTGGTGCCCGCCATGCCGGAGGACGCCGAGACCTTCGAGCAGCTGCTCTCCGAGAGCCGGGGCGCCAAGGTCTCGATCCGGGTGCCCC
>JAOPXM010000028.1 GCA_025965125.1 Nocardioides sp. | reverse complement strand
GACGGGTCTGTCGAGTACCTCGTCGAGTCGATGGGAGCGCCCAACGACCTGGCGTTCGGGCCAGATGGGCGCCTGTGGGTCACCGACACCCGGGCGGAGATCGACTTCGCCAACCCCGCCGACGCCCTCCCGGGCCAGGTGTGGGCAGTCGACGTGGCGACGGGTGCGTGTGAGCTGGTGCTGGAAACCGGGCCCGTGTTCGTCAACGGGCTTGCCTTCACCCCCGACGGCGGCCGGCTGCTGGTGACCGAGACCCTGGGGGCGCGGTTGTCGTCGTACGAGGTGGCAGCGGCGGGCCTCTTCGACGCCCGTCTCCTCCATGTCTTCGAGTCGGGACACCCCGACGGGATGGCCATGGGGCCGAGCGGGGAGGTGTGGGTGGCCCTGACGTCCGCAGACCGGATCGATGCGGTCTCGGGGTCGGGAGTCCGGACCGGATCGATCGCCCTGCCGACCGGTTCCTTGCCCACGAACCTCTGCTTCGACGGCGACGCCCTCGTCGTCACCGCTGCACACGCTGGATCGGTGCTCCGCGTTCTGCGCTCGTGAGCAGCTTCAGTCCCGGGGCAGTCCCAGCAACCTCTCGCCGACGAGCGAGAGCAGGATCTGCGTGGATCCACCGGCGATCGAGAGAGCCCGGGTGGTGAGGAACTCCCGGCTCTCCGGCCCGTCGCAGATGCCGTCGATCCCGGCCAGCTCCAGCGCGAGCTCGGCGGCCGCCTGGCGCTGCCGGACCCCGATGATCTTCTGCAGCGACGACTCTGCACCGGGTTGCTGCCCCGCCATGCGATCGAGGAGCCCCCGGTGGGCCAGCAGCGTGTTGGACATGGCCTGGCCCACGAGGTAGCCGATCCGGTCCGTGACCACCGGGTCGGTGGACTCGGCTGCCAGCGTCAGCAGGTGCTCGGTGCGCGCCCCCAGGGCGCCGCCCGCGCTCATCTCGACACGCTCGTTGGCGAGAGTGGTCCGGGCGAGCCGCCATCCATCGTTGACCTGGCCAACGACACAGTCGTCCGGCACGAAGACCTCGTCGAGGAAGACCTCGTTGAACAGGCTGTCGCCGGTGATCTCGCGCAGCGGTCGTACATCGATGCCGGGGCTCGACATGTCGACCAGGAAGTAGGTGATCCCGCGATGCCTGGGGGCTGCCTTGTCGGTGCGCGCGAGACAGATCGCCCAGTCGGCGAAGGTGGCCATCGAGTTCCACACCTTCTGGCCCGTCAGGTTCCAGCCACCCTCGACCCTGGTTGCCGTGGTGCTGAGGGAAGCGAGGTCGGAGCCCGCTCCCGGCTCGCTGAAGAGCTGACACCACACCAGCTCGCCGCGCAGGGTCGGGGCGGCGAAGCGTTCGAGCTGGGCGTGGGAACCGCCCTCGATGATGGTGGGCAGCGCCCACCAGCCGATGGCCAGGTCCGGCCGCTCCAGGCCGGTCGCCTGGAGCTCCTCGTTGACCAGCACCTGGAGGGCGGTCGACGCCGTTCGCCCGTAGGGTGTCGGCCAGTCGGGTGCGAGGTAGCCCGAGTCGGCGAGCGCGAACCTCTGGGCGGCGCAGGGGAGTGCCGCGATCGATCGGAGCTCCTGTCGCACCCTCGGTCGTTCGACCTCGACGTCTCCCAGGTCGACGCGGAGTCGACGGCGAGCACCCTCCGCGGTGAGCTCGGCGGTCCGCCGCCGCCACCGGGCACTGCCCCCGGCCAGGTGTCGCAATGACAGAGCCCTGCGCAGGTAGAGGTGCGCATCGTGCTCCCAGGTGAAGCCGATGCCGCCCAGGACCTGGATGCAGTCCTTGGCGTTGTCGACCGCCGCGTCCAGGGCCACGGCGCCGGCAACGGCGGCCGCGAGCGGACGGTCCGCAGCGTCCGCGTTGGACGCGTCCCACGCCACCGCCGCAGCCTGTTCGGCACGGCACAACATGTCGACGCACAGGTGCTTGATCGCCTGGAAGGACCCGATCGGCCGTCCGAACTGCTCGCGCAGGTTGGCGTACTCGGCGGCGATCTCGACGCACCGACGGGCGAGGCCGGCGGCGAAGGCGGTGACGCCGGTGAGGTAGAGATCGTCCACGGATCCGAGGGGATGAGAGACCAGGGCGGCCACCGGTGTGCGGTCACAGCACACCTTGCCGAGCGGCACCGCGAAGTCGATGCCGGGCAGCGGGGTCACCGTCAGACCCGGGCTGTCCGGCAGCACCAGCGCCCAGCTGCGCCTGCGCTCGACCCACGCGGGCAGGATCAGCGCGACACCCTCGGCGGCCCCGTCCACGCCCGTCACCGCCTGCGAGAGGTACGTCACCCCGTCTCGGATCCGGGATGGCAGCGCGGTTGCGCGGGGGCCGGCGAGGGCAACGGGGAGCGCCCCCGAGACGATTCGGCGCCGGACGTCCGCCGGCACGTCGTTGTCCGTGCACAGCATTGCGCCGATGGCTGAGCTCACGACGGGTCCGGGCACCAGGTCGGCACCGGCCTGCTCGAGCATCGCGGCAAGGTCACCCAGGGTTCCTCCGGCTCCACCGTCGGACTGGTCCTGCACGACCGAGAAGAGGCTGAGATCGGCGAGTCCGGGCCACAGATCCCGCCAGGCCTCGCCGCTCTCGTCGCGGGCCATCTTGGCCGCACCCTTGGACGTCACGAATGAGCGGACGGCGCCCTGCGCCGCCACCTGGTCGGCTGTCGATGCAACGGTCATTGGCTTTCCCTTGTGCTAGCGGGTGATGCGGAGGAGTTCGCGAGACGCCTCGCGCGCGGCAGAAGCCACCTTGGGGACGAGCTCGGCCATCGAGGCGGCCCGGTCGGGGCTCAGTGAGATCGCGGCCACGACGCCTTCGGGACCCGCCACCGGGGCGGCGATGGTGCCCGCTCCCTGAGTCATGGCGGTGTCTGGCAGCACGGCCACGCCGTGGCGTCGCCGTACGGCAACCAGCTGCTGGTGCAGGCCCCAGCTGTCGCCGGCGCCGAGCTGGGGACCCTTGCTGTTCCGCAGGATCTTGTCGACCCGTTCGGCCGGCATCGACGCCAGGAGGCTCAGCCCGAGGGCATGGTGCGCCGGGTGCAGGCGCTCGGGGCCGCGGTCGTCGAAGGCGTAGCCGGTGGGCCCGACCTCGTCGAGCAGATACAGCCAGCCTCCCTCGATCACGCCGAGCTGGATGAGTGCCGAGGTCCTGGCATGGAGCGCGCGCACGGGTCGAGCCGTCGCCGCCCGAAGCAGCCGGTAGTCACGAGCCCTCGAGCCGAGACCGTGGGCGCGAGGTCCCAGCTCGTAGCCTCGCGCAGCGTGGTCCAGCCAGTTGAGCTCCACCAGCTGCGTGAGGATCCGGAAGACGGTGGAGCGCGGCAGGCCGGCAACCGCGGTCACCTCGCCCAGGCTCTGACGTCCCTCGATGCCCGTGAACGCGTCCAGGACGCGGGTGACCCGGTCTATCGCGGAGCTGGGTCGGCGAAATGTCGTTGTCACCGCGGACACCTCGGTCATCGGCGCCCATTCTGAAAAGTGCACATGACTGTAAGGTTGCACAGATGTGAATCGTGGTCCACCCTTGAGACTGTGACAGTGAACCGACAGGACCGCCGTAAGCGTGAGGTCCGCGAGCGCATCCTCGAATCAGCGTTCGACCTCTTCCTCTCGCAGGGCATGGACGCGACCAAGATCGAGGACATCTGTGAGCGGGCCGACGTCGCGAACCGCACCTTCTTCAACCACTTCGCGACTCGTCAGGACATGATCCAGGCGCTCGCCGAGCGCCGGTTGCTGAACCTGCACGACGTCCTGTTCGACCGGAGCGACCAGCCCGTCCCGGTGCGCCTGGTCGGGTTCTTCGACGACATCGCTTCCGTGCTCGTGGGCTCGGGCGACACCTATCGCGAGATGATCGGTTCGATGCTCGGCACGGTCAGCTACGGAGTCGAGCGTGGCTCAGGCCTGCACGACATCTTCCTCGAGCTGGTCAAGCAGGGTGTGGCGCAGGGAGAGGTCAGCGGCCGACACGATCCCCAGACCCTGGCCGACATCATCGTCGGAAGCCTCGTGGGCGGCATCGTGAACTGGACCGTTGACGAGACCTACTCGCTCACCAGCGGCCTGCACGACCTGGCGGCGGCGATCGCGGATCTCCTGTCGGCCGGCGCCGGCGCGTGAACACGGTTCGACTGGAGGTCGACGACGCCGGCATCGCCATCGTGACCCTGGACGGCCCGGAGAAGCTGAACGCGTTCTCGGCGCAGACCGGCCAGGAGCTGGGCGAGGCCTACCGCAGGTGCCACGAGGACGACGACATCCGAGCGGTCGTCCTCACGGGAGCGGGTCGTGCCTTCTGCGCCGGTGCCGACATGTCAGAGGACTCCCTGGCGTTTGCCGCGCGCGACACGAGCTTCTCAGCCTCGCCTGTTGTGCCGCCTGCGTGGGAGGTGCGCAAGGTGGTGGTCGCGGCCATCAACGGCCACGCGATCGGTATCGGCCTGACGATCGCACTGCAGTGCGACATCCGGCTGGTCTCCGAGACCGCCAAGCTGGCCATTCCCCAGGTCAGGCTGGGAATGGTGCCCGACGCCCAGAGCCACTTCACCCTGCGGCAGGCGGTGGGTCAGGCGGTGGCCGCCGAGGTGCTGCTGACGGGCACGACGTACACGGGCACGGAGGCGGTCCGCCTCGGGATGGCCAGCCGGGCTCTTCCCGCGGCAGAGGTCCTGCCTGCCGCGGTCGAGCTGGCTCGCGACATCGCGGTCAACGCCAACCCGCTCGCAGTGGCGATGAGCAAGCGCCTGTTGTGGGCAGATCTGGGCATGGAGGAGGTGGGCGCCGAAGAGACCCGGCTGCACCACGAGCTGATGCGCCGTGAGGACGCCGCGGAAGGCCCGCGGGCCTGGCGCGAGGGGCGGCCGCCGCACTGGACGTCGCGAGCCTCCGAAGCGTGAGTCGAACCTCGGTCAGGCCGGGCGCACCGGCACTCCGCACAGGCGCTCGGACAACGCCCACAGCTCCCGGGCGCGGGCGCCGTCCAGTGCATAGGGCTGGACCTCGTCGCTGACGCGGCACTCCTCGAGGTAGAGCGCGCCCCGTCCCTCGAGCTCCGGGGTCACCGCCGCCCAGACCTGGGTCGCTGCGCCCTGCTCGGGCATCGTGAAGTCCAGCATGCCGTCGGTCGGGTTGCCCTTCGCCGCCGTGCTGGCTGCGGCGTAGCCCTTGAGTGCTGAGAAGTCCGCACGCGACATGTGTCGCGCCAGCGACGTGGCGACGGCTCCGGGGTTGACGGAGTACGCACGCACGCCGTAGTCGCGAAGCCGTCGGTCGAGCTCGACCATGAACAGGATGTTCGCGGTCTTCGACGCGCCGTAGGCCATGAACTTGTCGTAGGGCCGCGTCTCCCAGCTCGGGTCGCCGAGATCCACGTCGCCCATGACGTGGCCGCCCGACGAGAGGATGACGACCCGGGCGCCGTCCGCCCTCAACAGCTGGGGAGTCAGCCGCCGGGTCAGCTCGAAGTGACCGAGGTGGTTGGTGCCCATCTGGAGCTCGAATCCGTCGCTGGTGCGACCGAACGGCGTGAACATCACCCCCGCGTTGTTGATGAGCACGTCGATCGCGTCGACGCGCCTCGACACCGACTCGGCAGCGTCACGGACGCTTTCCAGCGAGGCGAGGTCCAGGACGACGGAGGACACGTCGGCACCCGGGACCTCCTGGCGAACCCACTGGATGGTGGACTCGAGAGCGCGTGGGTCGCGGCCGGCCGCGATCACCTGGGCACCGGCGGACGCCAGGGCGCGAGCGGACTCACGACCCAGCCCCGCGGTCGCGCCCGTGACCAGGCAGACGCGTCCCGACAGGTCGAAACCGTCGACGACTTCCAGCGCCGTGGGCCGGTCCACCCGGGTCACGTCCTAGACCTGCGCGAGCTGGACGGCCGACTCGTGGGCCACCTCACCGAGGCGCCACAAGGGGATGACGACGTCGGGGTCGCACTCCTCCTCCACGATCCACTTGCACATCCGGCGGATCGGCTCGATGGCGTCCTGGGGCATTGCGATGGCGACGTTGCAGGCGTACCCGAGGCTGGTCAACCGCTGGGCCCCGAACAGCGGCAACCGGTCCCGGAGCTCGCGCTTGAGGGACTCCGGGTAGATGCCGATGGTCTGCGTGTAGGCGTTGACGGCTTCTGTCACCTTGTCGATGCTGTCGACCGGCACGATGTTGGCCACCCGGCCGGACAGCATCGCCGAGTAGTCGACGGCGCTGTCGAACTGGGACACGATCACGGCACCCTCCTTCTGCTCGCCGCCTATGACGCGGTACCAGTCGTCGGTCATGCGCGACGACTCGACGTGCTCGAGGAGCTCGCGGTTCGGGTACAGCGGTGGCGTGCTGATGAACGCCGGCAGCTTGACGAGCTCCTCGTAGATGAGCTCACCCAGCCGGTTCGCGTTGTCGATGCCGGCGGGGTCGGTGCCGCTCATGACGTAGATGACGCGGGCGTTCGCGCAGCCCTCCTGGTTGGCCACACCGATGTCGACAGCTGCCCGGCTGGCCACCTCGCGCATCGTCGTCTCGTCCGAGAACGCCTCCGCGCCGATGATCGTGGCGCTGCGCTTCGGGTCGAGGGCGATCATCTCCAGCCCGGGCTGGATGTAGCGGGTCACGTGCTTGACCGACGCGAGCCCACCCCAGGCCACGATCTTCTCGATGTGCTCGGGTCGGTAGAGCGCTTCTTCGACTGCGACGTCCCCGCCCTTCCAGTAGGCCACCACCAGGTGCTTGGTGATCGGGTGGTCGGGGGCAACGTCGGCGAGCGTGCGGGCGATGGCCACGGCCGTGAGCGGGTCGTTCGACGGCGCCTTGATGATGGTGTCGCAGCGGGTGATGACCGACCTGAGGATGGTGACGGCGGAGACGAGGCCGCCGTTCCCGGCCGGAATGTGCAGCACTCGGGAACCGAACGCGCGGACGCGCAGCTCCCGGCCGTCGCTCATCTTCTGGGGCACCCACCCGTTGAGGTGGTCGAGGCCCACCTGGGTGTCCGCGAGCTCGCGCACCGCGTCCCTCGAGAACAGCGGCTGAAGGATCTGATAGCTGTTCTTCAGCATGTCCGCCGGTAGCGGGTTGGCGAACAGGGCCGCTTCGTACGCCTCCTGGAGATGCGGGTTCGTGTCGAACACCAGCGCGTCGCCCAGGGCCTGCAGCACGTCGAGGATCTCGTCGAAACCGACGTCGTAGAGATCCGCCATCTCCATCGGACTCCGGAGCGGGAGGCGATCGACGTACTTGGTCATGTCGGGGGCCTCGAACTCGGACCCGCCGCTGCGGGTGCCGAAGGAGACGAGGTCGTCCGTGATGACCTCGCCGCGGAGGAACAGGGGAACCGTGTAGGCGCTCATCCGTGGCCCCCGGGCAGTGCGGGGCGAAGCGAGCGGCTGTCTGGGGTGCTCATGACTCGAACTCCTTCATGAAGTTCACGGCCTCGTTGTGGACCTCTTGGGTGGCCGCGCAGGTGATGCGGTCGTCGTCGACGCCCTGCTTCTCGCTGTAGCGCATGATCTCGTGCTCGAAGGCGACGCTGGTGCGACCGCAGGGACACTCGAGGTCCCAGTCGATCGTGACCTCGTCACCCGAGATGACGCCGCCCCAGTGGCTCTTGTTCAGGACGTCGTACACCGCAGCGCGGCCGACCTGGACGCCCTTGCGGGGCAGCGGCTCGCTGGTGTCGGGATGGAGCACGAACGGGATCACCCAGGGCTGGACGTGGTAGCGACCTTCGTCGCACGCCCAGTGGAAGGCGTTCTGCTCGGAGAAGCCGTAGCCCTCCTGGATCTTGTCCACACCGAGGAACTCCCGGATGACGTCCATGTAGTTGTCGGGCAGAACGAAGCCCTTCGCGCCGCCACCGGTCAGGATGGCCGAGTCCTTCGCGAAGACGTCCTTGATGCCGCGATCGAGGCCGGCCTTTGCGATGTCGTACATCAGGTTGTAGGTGCCGATCATGAAGACGCGCCGTCCCCGGAGCTCGGTGGTGAGCCGCTCGAAGAACGCGGCCAGCTCCTCGGGCTGGCGCAGCTGCATGGCGATGAACTCGTCCTTGCGTGCGGTGAGCGCGGGGTCGATCACCAGGCGGTCGAGCTCGCCGCGCGACGCGGCGGCGCGCATCTTGGACGCGAGGAACATCAGGTCGGTGTCGATGGCGTCGGTGTAGAGCGGATGGAACTTGCTCTCGTCGCCTCCGGTGAAGGACTTCTTGAGCATCGAGGCGATGCGCAGGTGCCCGAGCTTGCCGCTGGCGAAGTTGGGCCAGATCACCTCGACGACCGGGTTGAGCTCCTCCGGTGTGGGCTCCTTCCCGAACGTCTGGAACAGGCACATCCGCCACAGGATCATTCCCTGGGTGGCACTGTCCTTGTCCTTGGGAATGATGGAGAGGGTCCCGGTGGTCCCGCTCGACGTGATCACCTCGAGGGGCGTCGTCTCGTCCAGTCGGTCGATCCACTCATCGATGCTGTTGATGCCTTCGGTGTCGACGTGCGACAGGTCGTGGCTGGTGACCTTGTTCAGCCACTGCGTCATCAGGTCGAAGCGCTTGTTGTCGATCAGCGCCGCCGGGTAGGACTTGAACGCCGTGTGCGAGAACAGCAGCGGCACCACGTCGTCGAACTCGTTGAGCTCGGTGATCGTCAGCCGGTCCGTGAGCTTGCGGAGGATCTCGATGCTCTCGCGGTGCTCCTTGAACCGGATCCCCATCGCCTGGCGCTGGAGCTCCTCGAGCTCGTCGCGGGGAATGCTGTGCATCTGGGTCAGGGACTCCCCGAAGAACGCGATCGGGTCGTTCATGAACTGCTCAACTGACTGCGTGACGCGCATGCTCTGCTCCGGTCCTGGGACTTGGTCGGTTCGGCTGCCTTGTGTCGGCCTTCACAACCCCGAAGGTACGGCCTACTTGCAGTTGGGCGCAAGGCTGCATTCGTATGCATTCTTCGCAAGACCGACCAGGGAAGTCCCTCGCCCGTTCACCCGTACCTGACCGCGAGCTCACGCACGCCGTTGACCCAGCTGTGCCGCTGCCGCTTCGGCTCGCCGGCCTTCGAGATGTCGGGCAGTACGTCGGCGATGGCGTTGAACATGATGCCCACCTCGAGCCGGGCGAGATTGGCGCCGATGCAGTAGTGCGCCCCGTGGCCGCCGAAGGCGAGATGCGGGTTCGGAGACCGCGTGATGTCGAAGCGGTACGGATCCTCGAACACCTGGTCGTCGAAGTTGGCCGACGAGTAGAACAACCCGACGCGGTCGCCCCTCGCGACGTGCTGGCCGCCGACGAGCACGTCCCTGAGCGCCGTTCTCTGGAACGAGATCACCGGGGATGCCCAGCGGATGACCTCGTCGACTGTCGACGGAGGCCGCTCGGCCTTGAAGAGGGCCCACTGGTCCGGATTGTCGAAGAAGGCGTCCATGCCGTGCGTGATGGCGTTGCGGGTCGTCTCGTTGCCGGCCACCGTCAGCAGGGTGACGAAGTAGCCGAACTCGTCGGAGCTCAGGCCTTCGCCGTCAAGGTCCGCCTCGACGAGCCTGGTCACGATGTCGTCGCGCGGTGTCTTCTTTCGCTCCTCGGCCATCGCCATGAAGTAGGAGAAGAGCTCGATGGCGGCCAGCTCCGCATCCTCACCGGGCTGCGGGTCGTCGTACGACATCATCTGCCCCGACCACTCGAACAGCTGCTTGCGATCGTCCTGAGGTACGCCGAGCAGCTCGGCGATCGCCTGCAGGGGAAGCTCCATCGCCACGTCCTCGACGAAGTTGCCGGACTCGCGCTCTCGAGCGGCCAGCACGATCGCCTGGGCACGACGCTCGAGGTCGCCGCGAAGCATGTCGACCGACCGGGGTGTGAAGCCGCGGGAGACGATGGACCGGTACCTGGTGTGGTTGGGAGGGTCCTGGTTGATCAGCATGACTCGTTGCAGCTCCACGAGATCGCGGTTCACGCCCTCGGGCAGCCGGATGATGGCGCCGTTCTCGCTGTTCGAGAAATCGATGTTGTTCTTCGACACCTCGAGGACGTCCCGGTGCCGCGTCACGGCCCAGTACCCCCCGCCGAGAAAGCCGGCGCGCGCCTCCGGAGGCTGGGTGATCCAGCGGACCGGTGCGGTCGCCCTCGCGGCCGCGAACTGGTCGTGCGGGATGCCGTCCTCGTTGAGGCTCGGGTCGGTGTAGTCGAAGTCCTCTGGAATGGTCGACGAGGTCACAGCGGGTCTCCAGATCTCTGAGCAAGGGGGAGTGTGCTCCCATGCAACCTCGTCTTCAGCCTTGCGTCAACGATGTTGACCGAAACTGGTGGACCTAGACGGCCGACGCAACGGCACGCAACGAGGACAATGCCCCGCTCCACTCGAGGACCTCGTCGATCAGCGTGTTCAGGCTGACGACCTGGTGCTCGCCCGGAGCGAACTCCGAGAAGTTCACGAACTCCGTGAACAGCGACAACGCGACCTGGCTGCGGACGTCGGCCATCTTCAGCTCGCCGGCGACGAGTCGAAGGTGCTCGGCGGCCCGGGCTCCACCCACGGACCCGTAGGACACGAAGCCCACGGCCTTGTGGTTCCACTCCGTGAAGAGGTAGTCGATCGCGTTCTTGAGCACTCCCGAGGTCGAGTGGTTGTACTCCGGGGTCACCATGATGAACCCGTCGAAGGAACCGATCTTGGCTGCCCACTGCTGGGTGTGTGCGTTCTGGTACTGACCCATGGACGGAGGCAGGGCCTCGTCGAGGTGGGGCAGCGGGTAGTCGACCAGGTCGACGAGCTCGAACTCCGCGTCGCTGCGCCGGGATGCGATGTCGAGAACCCATTTGGCAACGGCCTCGCCGTTGCGACCGGGACGGGTGCTTCCGAGGATGATTCCGATGCGAGTCATGCCTCGAGTGTTGCATGAATGCTTCGCCAAGCAAATACATAGAACCGGCCTGCTTGCTCTCACAAGCACATAGGGTGGGCGCATGGCTGACCGACGGAGCACCAAGCCTCGACCGCTCACGGCGCGCGAGGAAGCGGCATGGCGGGCGTTCGTCCAGGCAATGCTCCTGGCGCCGCGTGTCGTCGAAGCAGATCTCCTCGAGTCCTCACGGTTGAACCTGATCGAGTACCACGTGCTCGCCTACCTCTCGGAGCAGCCGAGTCACGCGCTGCGCATGAGCGAGCTGTCGACCCTGAGCAAGTTCTCCCAGAGCGGCATGACGCGCGTCGTGGAGAGGCTCTCGAGGGACGGGCTCATCGAAAAGATCCGCTCGGAGACCGACGGCAGGGGCCAGGTTGCGGTTCTCACCGAGGCCGGACTGCAACGACTGAAGGACGCCTGGCCCGACCATGTGACCAGTGTCCGGGCCCGCGTCATGGACCACCTGCGGGGCGTCGACCTGGCGGCCCTGACCCGGGATCTCGAGGCCATCGCCGCCGCCTGCGAGAGTCCCGCACCACGTCGGCGCTGAGGCCTCCCGTAGGAATAGCTCGGAGGCCGGACGCGTTGTTTGCACAAGCAAATACTTCGACGTGGAGGCACACCATGACCGAGCTTTCCAAGGATGCCGGGGCTGTCGAGCCGGGCAACATCACCCTGGGTCTCGACACGTTCGGTGACGTCCACACCGATGAGTCGGCGCACCGCCTGTCCGACGCCCAGACGATTCGCAACCTGGTCGACGAAGGGGTTCTCGCCGAGCAGGTGGGGCTCGACTACTTCGGGATCGGGGAGCACCACACCGAGAGCTTCCCGCTGTCAGCCGGCGACGTCGTGCTGGCAGCGATCGCGGCGCGGACGTCGCGCATCCACCTCGGATCCGCCGTGACGGTCATCAGCTCCGATGACCCGGTCCGGGTGTTTCAGCGATACTCGACCCTGGACTCGCTGTCGAACGGTCGAGCCGAGGTGATCCTTGGCCGCGGATCAAGCACCGAGTCGTTCCCGCTCTTCGGCTATGACCTCAGGAACTACGAGGAGCTGTTCGAGGAGAAGGTGAACCTCTTCGCCGAGCTCCTCAAGGAGCAGCCCGTCACGTGGAGTGGCAACACCCGGCCGGCTCTCGACGGGTTGACCGTCTACCCGCGGACGGACTCGGGGCACCTGTCGACCTGGATCGGAGTCGGAGGCAGCCCCGAGTCGGTCGTACGCGCGGCGCGATACGGGTTCTCCCTGATGATCGCCATCATCGGAGGAGACAGCGCCCGGTTCGCCCCGTTCGCAGGCCTGTTCCGGGAGGCTCTTGCCAAGTTCGGCCAGCCGGTGCGCCCCGTCGGCGTGCACTCGCCCGGTCACGTGGCCGCGACGGACGAGCAGGCGATCGAGGAGTTCTGGCCGCACTACGCGCGCTCCTTCGCCGAGGTTGCGAAGGTGCGGGGGTTCAGGCCGCCGACGAAGGAGAGCTTCCTTCGCGACGTAGGTCCCGGCGGGGCTCTGTACGTCGGCGCTCCGGAGACCGTTGCCACCAAGGTCACCGAGACGCTCAGGGCCCTCGACGCCAACCGCTTCGACCTGAAGTACGGCATGCCCGGCATCTCCCAGGACAAGGTCATGACAAACATCGAGCTGTTCGGTTCGAAGGTGGCACCGCTCGTGCGGGACATGATGGCCTAGAGGTTGGTCCCGGAGGGCGGCGTCGCCGACGTGAGCCGAGCGGCCAGCACGGCCACGTCGTCGTCGCGGGTGGGGTCGCGCAACGTGACCACGAGGTGTTCCAGAACGGCGTCGAGGTCGGACGAGTCCGTCTCGATGCAGGCGGACACTAGCCGGGCCAGCCCCGCGTCGATGTCCTCGTGACGCCGCTCGACCAAACCGTCCGTGTAGATCAGGACGGTGTCGCCGGGATTCAACAGGCTCCTGACGACGGAGCGGTCGCCACCACCGGCTCCCAGGATCATGGTCTCGGCACCGACGACCATGTCCACGCGTGTCGGTCCCGGTTCGCCCGGTACTACCGCTGCCTGCCGGACGATCAGCGGTGGCGGGTGGCCGGCGTTCACGGTGTCGATGTAGCCGGCCCCGGAGTCAGCCACCGCATAGACCAGCGTGACCAGGTGCTCCAGGCCGAGGCGCTCGAAGACCAGGTCCAGGCCCTGCATGACGGCGGCAGGTTCGGGGTCGAGCGCGATGAGGGTGCGCACGGCCGAGCGCATCTGCGCCATCACCGAGGCGGCGTGGACACCTCGCCCCATGACGTCGCCCACGAACATCGCCAGCCGGCCGTCGGGAAGGGGTACGACGTCGTAGAAGTCGCCGCCCGCGTCGGTGCGGCCCGCCGGCAGGTAGCGGACCTCGAGCTCCCAGTCCGGGAGGCGGGGCAGGCTGTCCGGCAGCACGGCATGGGTCAGATGCAGCGCGACGTCGCGAAGCTGGGTGTGTAGCTGGGCGTTGTCGATCGCCACCGCGGCCCGGTGCGCGAGGTCCTCGCCGAACGCCAGGTCATCGGTGTCGAACCGGCGGCCCTGGGTGCCGGTGACCCAGGTGATCACCCCGACCACCCGGTCGTGGACCTTCAGTGGGCATGCCATCGCGCTGCGGAAGTCCAGCATCTTCAACAGTCGTAGATGATCGGCATCCTGGGCGGTCTGGGCCAGGAGGTCATCGGAGATCTCGGGAACCAGGTCGCTGACGCCGCTGAACAGCACCTGGTAGGTCCCGCGTGGTACGTCGGGGGACGAGGGGTAGCGCTCCTGCAGCTCCTTCACGAGACCCGCGTGCTGCGGCTGCGCGTGCGCGACGGCGAGGGTGCGCAGCTGGCCGTCGTCCTCCAGCGCGATGACGCACCAGTCGGCGAACCAGGGGACGGCCGCTTCTGCCACGGCGGTGAGGGTGGCCTCGTAGTCGAGGTCGCGAGCCAGGCGCTCGCTGGCCTCGGCGAGGAAGGCGAGCTTGGCTTCCCGGTCGGCTGCGTCGGCCTGGGCGTTGATGCGGTCGATGGTCTGTGCGCAGATGTCGGTGAGGAGGCCCAGGAACGTCATCTCGGCGTCGTCGATCTCGCGGCGCCCGGCGAAGGACAGCGTGACGACCCCCAGCGGGCGCCCGGACACGACCAGGGGCAGGCACACCATCGACCGTTCGCCCTCGGACGCGACCTCCAGATCGGGATACCGCCCCCTGATCTCTGCGCGGCCCACCAGGACCAGCGGCGTTCCGGCGCGGACCGCGTCCGCTGCCGGGGTGCGCCCAGCGAGGGGGTACGTCGCCCACCTCGATGCCACGCCCTCGCGGCCGCCCCTGATCCCCACCAGAGCCAGGGTGTCGTCGTCGACCAGCAGCGACAGCGACCCGAGGACCGCATCGGCTGCGTCGGTCAGGTGGTTGGTCACGACGTCGGTCACACCGGCGATCGACGTGGCGCCCAGCAGGTCAGTGGTCACCGCGGCAAGGCGGCGCAACCGTCCCGCGAGCTGGTCGGCCCCGCCCTCCGAGTGGCGAGAGTCGGGTTCGGGCACGAGAGAAGACTTTCACGACCGGGCTGCCGGCACAGCCGCTTCAGCGATCAGGCCTCATGCCGTCGTGGGCGGGTCCGCCAGAAGCCGATCAGGCGGGGCAGGGCGGCAGTCCCTCTTCGACCTGGTCGACGGAGCACGGAGACGAAATCACGCCCACGGCGCGCACGAGAAGGCTGCGAAGCGTGTCGCGTTCCTCGGCGGTCAGGTCGCGGAGCAGCTGATCCTCGACATGGCTGAGCCGGGCGTACGCGAGCGCGAGCTCATCGGCTCCGGCCGCCGACAGCTCGACGATGTGTCGACGACGGTCCGCGGGGTCGCGGCGTCGCGTGACGAGTCCGCGCTCCTCGAGCTCGTTTAGGAGTCCCACGACATTGCTCGGATCGAGGCTCAGCGCGTCCGCGAGCCCTTGCTGGCCCGCGGGTCCGTTCTCGCTGAGCAGCTTCATGGCGATCAGGTGACGCGGGCGCAGGCCGCCGGGCGCCATCGAGGCCTCGGCGGCGCGACGAGACACCCGAGCCAGGTGTTCGAGCAGCGGCAGCAGCTGGTGATCTGCCCCCACCTTGGTCGTTGCCATGCCCAAAGAGTACGCCAAATCACCAAAGATTGTTTGCCACAAATGATTTGTGGTATACCTTCTATCCATGAGCAACCTCCTACACCTCGACTCGTCCCTCCGCCACGAGGGATCCCGAAGCCGCAAGCTGTCTGCCCACTACGCCGAGCGGTGGCTGGCCCGGAACCCCGGAGGGACAGTGACCTACCGCGATCTGGCCGCCGACCCGGTGCCACACCTCGACCATGTCGCGCTGTTCGCCGAGTACGTCGACCCCTCCGACCGCACCCCTGAACAGGTCGCGGCCCGGGCGCTGGCCGACGGACTCATCGACGAGGTCGTGGCCGCCGACACCGTGCTCATCGCCATGCCGCTCTACAACTTCGGGCCGCCCAGCAGCTTCAAGTCCTGGTTCGACCGGATCGTCTCGGCCAACAGGACCGTCGGAAAGCTCGGTGCCAAGGAGTTCGTGGTCGTCACCGCACGCGGCGGCGGATACCAGCCGGGCACCCCCCGCGAGGGCTGGGACCACCGCGAGCCGTGGCTCCGGCACGCGCTGTCGGTGCTCGGGGTCGAGGATGTCGTCTTCATCGACACCGAGCTCACCCTCGCGCGGGAGTCTCCGGCGATGATCCCGCTCGATCTCGGGGAGGCCGAGGACCAGAGCCTGGCCGACGCCCTCGAAGCCATCGACAAGCTCGTGGAGGTCTGATGTTCATCGCCACCATCATCGTGTCCAGCCTGCTGGCCCTGGCTCTCGTCATTTCCGGCGCAGCAAAGCTGACGAAGAACCCCCAGCTCGTGGAGGGCATGGCGACGGTCGGCGTCCCGGAGCACCGACTCTGGTTGCTGGCGTCCGCGGAGATCGCCGGCGCCGTCGGCCTCGTCGCCGGCCTGTTCTGGTGGCCGATCGGCGCGGCCGCGGCCATCGGGGTGGTCCTCTACTTCCTCGGAGCGGTGGGTGCGCATCTTCGCGTCAAGGACATGGGCTTCGCTCCCGCCCTGGTCCTGCTAGTGGTCGGCGCGGCAGCCCTCGGGCTGCGTCTCGCGACCACCTGAGCCGGGGACGCAGCTCGTAGGCGGAGGAATGCTCCGCTTCCGATGAGAGTTGCCCACTCGGGCAGTCAGAACCATGAGCCGACTTCGGTTGGCCGCGGCACTGGATCGACTCTGCACAGACGAACTGGCCAAGAAGGAGGCGTGTCATGGGCGAGCTTCGAGTGGTGCACCAGCCATGACCGTCTCGTCGCCGTACCGGTCGGACCGGGTCTGGGAGCCGGAAGGCGTCCCGGCCCGTCGAAGGTCACCCGCCACTGAGCGAAGGCTCGTGACGGCGACTGCAGCATCGGGCGGCGCCACCTGGATCAGGGCACTGCGCGAGCTGCTTCTCATCGTCCTGCTGTATCTCTTCTACAGCGGCGTGCGCCTGCTCGCGGACACGCACGTGGCGGCTGCCGTCGACCGCGCCACCTCCCTGCTGCACCTCGAGGCGCTCGTGGGCCTGGACTTCGAGGGGTTCCTGAACCATCTCACCGCCCAGGCCACCTGGCTCGGCGTCGCGATGTCGTACTGGTACTCCTCCCTTCACTACGTCGTGACACCCGCCGTCCTGATCTGGGTGTTCTGGAAGCATCGCGCCGACTATCCCCGGGTGCGGAACGCCTTGATCCTCGCCTCCGTCATCGCTCTGGTCGGCTATCTGCTGGTCCCGATGGCCCCGCCCCGACTCATGGCCGACGGGTACGTCGATGTCCTTGCGCAGTCGGCGCAGTACGGATGGTGGTCGGACCACGCTTCGGCACCCGTCGGGCTCGATGGCCTCACGAACGAGTTCGCGGCCATGCCCTCGCTGCATGTCGGCTGGGCCATCTGGGTGGCGTGGGCGATCGCAAGCCGGACCGGGCGGCGTGGACGTGCCCTCGCCATCGCCTACGCCGTCGGCACGGTCATCGTCGTGATCGGCACCGGCAACCACTGGGTGCTCGACGCGTTGGCGGGTGCCCTGCTCATGTGGTTCTCGATCGCCGTGGTCGGCGCCCTGAACCGTCGGAGCTCCAGGGCATCGACGTGAGCGGGTTGCTCGCCCAGCTCGTCTGGCATCGCCTGGCGTTGGGCGCCGGTTTCGCGTTCGCAGAGTCGGCGTTGGGGCTGGGCATCGTCTTCCCGGGTGGGGCGGCATCGCCGTACTGGTGAGCAGGGTCCTGCCCTTCGTGCGCACCGTTCTCCCCGCCGTGGCCGGCACCGCCGGACTCACCTACCGGCGGTTCCTGCCGGCGTCCCTGCCGGGCGGCGTGGTCTGGGCGTCCCTCTGGGTCGGAGCCGGAGCCTCCGTCGCGGCCAGCGGAATTCTCGGGCACCCCGTCTGGCTGGCCGCGGTCGCGGTCGCCGCGGTCCTCCTCGCGCTGGTCGTCCGCGTCGTGCGTCGCCGTCTGTCGGCCGACGAGTCCGAACCTTGCCGGGTTCGGAGCCTCGGCCGACCGAGTCTCGACCCGGGCGCCTCGGCCTCGGGGATCTCGCTGAGGGTGGACCACGAGACGGCCGCCTGACAGCGCGGCGACCCGGCCGCGGTGCGCACTAACCTCGACCCCATGGAGCTGACGGTCGTCGCGGAGCTCGGGACGGCGCTCGGGACGGTGGCGCTGGCCCTCGCGACGTACGCCTCAGTCCGGTCGGCCAACTCCGCCGCGCGCACCGCAGAGAGGTCCATGCTGCAGGGCCTGCGGCCCCTGCTGTTCCCGTCGCGGCTGACGGACGATCCGGTCAAGGTCCTGTTCATGGATCAGTACGTCGTGCGGGTACCCGGCGGTCAGGGCGCGGTCGAGGTGACCGACGAGGCCTGCTACCTGGCGATGTCCCTGCGAAATGTCGGCCACGGCGTGGCGGTCCTGGACCGCTACCTGGTCGAACCAGGCCTCACGAGCAGCACCGCTCGCAGCGACCACGCGTCGCTCGACAGGTTTCAGCGGCTGACCCGGGACCTCTACATCCCGCCCGGTGACGTGTTCTTCTGGCAGGCCGCGTTCCGCGACCCGGCGGAGCCGGACTTCGCCGAGATCGCCAGGGCGCTCAGGGAGGAGACACCACTGACCGTGGAGCTCCTGTACGGCGACGAGGAAGGGGCGCAGCACACGATCACCCGTTACAGCCTGCTGCCGCACCGCTCCGAGGACGGTGGGCTCGTGTGGCTCACGAACGTCAGCCGGCACTGGAACATCGATGGTCC
>JAOPXM010000228.1 GCA_025965125.1 Nocardioides sp. | reverse complement strand
CTACGTCTCGATGCCGGCCTACCTCGCCGCGCGCCGACGCAAGCTGCCCCTCGTGGTCCATGAGCAGAACGCCCTGCCCGGCCTGGCGAACAAGGCCGGGGCGCGGGTCGCCACCCGGGTCGCGGTGAGCTTCCCGGACACCAAGCTCCCCAGGGCCGAGTACGTCGGTCTGCCGATCCGGCGAATGATCTCCCAGCTGGACCGGGCCGCGCTGCGGGCCGAGGCACGGCAGTTCTTCGGGCTCGACCCGGCCCGGCCCACGCTCGTGGTCACCGGCGGATCGCAGGGGGCGCGCCGCCTCAACCAGTCCGTGTCCGGCGCGGCCGGCGCCCTGGCCGAGGCAGGCGTGCAGGTGCTGCACGTCGTCGGTCCCAAGGGGGAGGCAGATCCCGGGCCGGTCACGGCCGGCGCCCCGCCGTACGTCGTGCTCGACTTCGTCGACCGGATGGACCTCGCTCTCGCCGCGGCTGACCTGATGGTCTGCCGGGCCGGGGCAAACAGCGTCACCGAGGCGGCGGCCGTCGGTGTGCCCACGGTCTTCGTCCCGCTGCCGCACGGCAACGGCGAGCAAGAGCTCAACGCCCGCCCCGTCGTCGATGCCGGAGGCGCGTTGCTGGTCGCCGACGGCGCGTTCACGACGGCGTGGGTCGCCGCGAACCTGCCGGGTCTCGCCAACGACGGCGAGCGCCTCACGGCGATGAGCGCGGCCGCGTCCGGCCTGATCCCGCGCGACGCCGACGAGAAGCTGGCGCGGATCGTGCTCGAGTGCGCGCCGGGGTCCACCCCGTGAAGGTCCCTGTCCCCGACGAGATCCTTCCGGCCGACCGGTTGGGTCGCGTCCACTTCGTCGGCATCGGCGGTGCTGGTCTGTCCGGCATCGCCCGCATCATGCTCGCCCGCGGGATCGCGGTCAGCGGCAGCGACGGTGCGGACTCCCCGACCCTGGATGCGCTGCGCTCGCTGGGCGCCAGGGTCTTCCTCGGGCACGACGCAGCCCAGGTGCAGGACGTGGACACCGTGGTGGTGTCCACGGCCGTGCGTGAGGACAACCCCGAGTACGTCGAGGCCCTGCGGCAGCGCCTGCGGGTGCTCCCGCGCTCGGCGGCGCTCGCCTCCGTGATGGCCGGTCGTCGGGTGGTCGCGGTCGCCGGCACCCACGGCAAGACCACCACCACGTCGCTGCTGACCGTGGCGCTCCAGGCCGCTGGGGCGGACCCGACGTACGCCGTCGGCGGCGACCTCGCGCAGACCGGCATCAACGCCCAGGAGGGCACGGGCGACCTCTTCGTGGCCGAGGCGGACGAGAGCGACGGAGCGTTCCTCGTCTACGAGCCGTTCGCGGCCGTCGTCACCAACGTCGAGGCCGACCACCTCGACAACTGGGGAACCGAGGAGGCCTACCGCGCGGCGTTCCTCGAGTTCGCCGGCCACGTCGACCCCGGGGGGTTCCTCGTCTGCTGCATCGACGATGCCGGCGCCGCCGAGCTCGCCGAACAGGCACGGGGTCGCGGCGCCAGGGTGTGGGGTGTGGGGGAGTCCGCCGAGGCGGACGTCCGAGCGAGTGACCTCGTGTTCGAGGGCGCCACGTCTGCGTTCACCGTGCATGACGGGGGAGCCGAGCTGGGTCGGGTGACCCTGCAGATTCCCGGACGTCACTACGTGCTGGACGCCCTCGCCGCGCTGGCCGCCGGGCTCCGGCTCGGTCACGACTTCGAGAGACTGCGGGTCGGCCTCGAGGGTTTCACCGGCACCCGCCGCCGGATGGAACGCAAGGGCGAGGTTGCGGGAGTGCGCGTCTACGACAGCTACGCCCACCACCCCGTCGAGATCGCCGGCGACCTCCAGGCCGCCCGTGCCGTCGCCGGTCAGGGTCGGCTCGTCGTCGCCTTCCAACCGCACCTGGTCTCACGGACCCGCATCTTCGGCACGGCGATGGGCGAGGCCCTCGGTGCCGCCGACGAGGTGGTGGTCCTGGACGTCTACCTGGCCCGGGAGGACGCCGACCCCGACGTCACCGGTGCGCTGGTGGCGGATGCCGTACCCCTGCCGGCCGGGCAGGTCGCCTTCGTGCGCGACTTCGATGCGGCACCGGCGGAGCTGGTCGCACGGGCGCGGTCGGGCGACCTGGTGCTCACCCTCGGCGCCGGCAGCGTCACCACGCTCGCACCGCGGGTCCTTGCCCTGCTCGGGGACGGACCGGAGGGGGACGAGGCCGATGAGTAGCCCGACCGACGTCGACGCCACGACGGTCCGCTCCCGCAGGCGGTTCGCCCGGCGCCAGTGGGCCCGCCGCTGGCTGGCCTGGAAGTACGTCCTGGCGGTCGTCCTGCTCGTCGCGCTCATCGTCGGGGGGCTCTGGACGGTGTACTTCTCTTCGGTGCTCGCGGTGAAGGGCGTCGAGGTCACCGGCGCGCAGACGATCAGCGCCGACGAGGTCCGGGCCGCCGCCGCCGTACCGACCGGGCGGCCCCTGGCACGAGTCGACCTCGGCAGCATCAAGTCCCGGGTGGAGTCGCTGGCAGTGGTGAAGTCCGCCGACGTCTCGCGCAAGTGGCCGGACCAG
This sequence comes from Nocardioides sp., assembly GCA_025965125.1. Taxonomy (GTDB): domain Bacteria; phylum Actinomycetota; class Actinomycetes; order Propionibacteriales; family Nocardioidaceae; genus Nocardioides. The sequence continues at coordinate 5,481 of JAOPXM010000228.1, read as the reverse complement.
ATCCTGATCGCGATCGACGAGCGCGTCGCGATCGCGGTCGTCGAGATCGGCGGACGGCTCCGGGGGATGGATGCGTCCGGAGTCGTGTTCCGCGACTACCGCAAGGCCCCGGTCGGGCTTCCGCGCGTGCAGACCAGCACCAGCACCCCCGCGGAGGCGCTGCGCGAGGCGGCGAAGGTGATCTCCGCACTCCCGGAGGCCCTGTCGACGATCGTCGACCATGTCGAGGTCGAGACCGTCGACCAGATCTCACTGGTGCTCCGCGACGGCCGGGTCGTCCGCTGGGGGAGCGCCGATCAGAGCGATGAGAAGGCCCGCGTACTGGTGGACCTGCTGAAGCAGCACGGCCAGGTGTACGACGTGAGCGTGCCCGGCCAGGTCACCGTCAGCCCCTGACCGGTCCGGAACGACGCGATTCCGGTGTCGCGCCCGAAAAGTTTCTGACGGGTCGCGAGTTGCTCGGCGTGTCTGCGGGGCTCGGCTCGTCCGTCTCCCTACTGTCGTGATCACGACGAGGTTGACATAACTATAACCCTCAGCCTGAGGGTCAGAGTTGATATCGGCAGCGGCTCGTCGGACTTCCCCACTGAACGTCCATCCGACACAGCTCGTCCGGACCGCCGGACACGATCAGCGAGAGAGGCGAACCTGCCGTGGCAGCAGCTCAGAACTATCTGGCCATCATCAAGGTCGTGGGCATCGGTGGCGGTGGGGTCAACGCCGTCAACCGGATGATCGAGGTCGGTCTGAAGGGTGTCGAGTTCATCGCCATCAACACCGACGCCCAGGCCCTGCTCATGAGTGACGCCGACGTCAAGCTCGACATCGGCCGCGAGCTCACCCGTGGGCTCGGCGCCGGCGCCAACCCCGACGTCGGGGCTCGCGCGGCAGAGGACCACGCCGACGAGATCGAAGAAGTCATGAAGGGCGCCGACATGGTCTTCGTGACCGCCGGCGAAGGCGGTGGCACCGGCACCGGTGGCGCCCCCATCGTCGCGCGGATCGCGCGCTCGCTCGGGGCCCTGACCATCGGGGTGGTCACCCGGCCGTTCGCGTTCGAGGGACGTCGTCGTGCGAACTCCGCCGAGGAGGGCATCGCCCAGCTCCGCGAGGAGGTCGACACCCTCATCATCATCCCCAACGATCGGCTGCTCTCGATCAGCGATCGCAGCGTCTCGATGCTGGACGCCTTCAAGCAGGCCGACCAGGTCCTGCTTCAGGGAGTGTCCGGCATCACCGATTTGATCACCACTCCGGGCCTGATCAACCTCGACTTCGCGGACGTGAAGTCCGTGATGGCCAATGCCGGCTCGGCGCTGATGGGCATCGGGTCCGCCCGGGGCGAGGACCGGTCCGTCGCCGCGGCCGAGATGGCGGTCTCCAGTCCGTTGCTCGAGGCCTCGATCGACGGGGCACACGGTGTCCTGCTCTCCATCGCTGGCGGCTCCGACCTCGGACTGTTCGAGATCAACGAGGCCGCAGCCCTGGTCGCCCAGGCCGTGCACCCGGAGGCCAACATCATCTTCGGGGCCACGATCGACGACGCACTCGGCGACGAGGTCCGCGTGACCGTCATCGCGGCGGGCTTCGACGGCGGCACGCCGAAGCGACGCGACGAGGGCACGGTCCTGCGCCGCGAGCCACGCCAGCAGACGCAGGAGGAGACCAAGGCCGCAGCCCAGGCCCAGGCCGTCGCCACGCGCCGCGAGGAGGCCCCGGAGCGCGAGCCCGCGTACGCCGGGGTCCGCACCCAGGGCGCGCCCAACGGAGCAGTGCAGCCCCCCAAGCCGGCTCCCCGTCAGGTCCAGTTCGACGACGACGACCTGGACATCCCCGACTTCCTGAAGTAGTCACCCGGTTGTACTTCCACCGCACCACCATCGGCCCCGTCGACCTGGCCTTCACGGACAGGCACGGCGGGGTCAGTGGCGTCCCCTTCGACAGCCTCAACCTGGCGATCGAGGGTGACGACTCGCCCGAGGCGTGCGCGGAGAACCTGAGGCTGGTGCTGGACGACTTCGCGCCGGGAGACCTCCTCGCCGACCTGCACCAGGTTCACGGCAACCGGGTGGTCGTCGCCGCAGACGGGGCGGCCCCCCGTTGCGACGCCGACGGGCTCGTCACGGGCCGGGCCGGCGTCGTCCTCATGGTCCGCGCCGCCGACTGCGTCCCGGTGCTGTTCGCTGACCCGGGGGCGGGTCTCATCGGGGCGGCTCACTGCGGACGGCTCGGGTTGGCGGGCGGGGTGATCCCGGTGGCGTTGGCCCGCCTCCGTGACCTCGGGGCGGTCGACGTCTCGGCCTGGGTCGGCCCGCACGTCTGCGGAGCCTGCTACGAGGTCCCCGCGGACCTGCAGGCAGAGGTCGGCGCCGTCGAGCCGGCCAGCGTCGCCACGACGTCGTGGGGCACGCCCTCGCTCGACCTCGGCGCCGGCGTCCGGGCCCAGCTGGAGCGCGAGGGCGTCACGGTCGTGGACGTGTCACGATGCACCCGCGAGTCGGTCGACCTCTACTCCTACCGCCGCGACGGCCGCGACGCCGGTCGACTGGCCGGGCTGATCCGGATCCGGCCGTGAGCACCTCCATGACCCACCGCCGCGCCGAGCTGGCGGCCAACCTCGACACGGTCCGCGCCCGGATCGCAGCCGCCTGCGCCGAAGCGGGCCGCTCGCCGGACGGTGTGCGCCTCGTGGTGGTCACGAAGTTCTTCCCGTCCTCCGATGTCCGGATCCTCGCCGATCTCGGGGTCACGGACGTGGGCGAGAACCGCCATCAGGAGGCCGAGACCAAGGTCGCCGAGTGCGCCGACCTGCCCCTGACGTGGCACTTCATCGGGGCGCTGCAGAGCAACAAGGCGGCCGCGGTCGCGACGTACGCCCACGTCGTCGAGTCGCTCGACCGCCGCAAGCTCGTGACTGCGCTCGACACCGGCGCGCACCACCGCGCCCATCCCCTCGACGTGTTGCTGCAGGTCAGTCTCGATCCCGCCGGCGTCGACCACCGGGCCGGCGCCGAGCCCGCTCTGCTCGCCGAGCTCGCCGCCGCTGTGGGCGATGCCCGGATGCTCCGGTTGCGCGGTCTGATGGCCGTCGCTCCGCTCGGTGCGGACCCGGTCGAGGCGTTCGTCCGGCTTGCCGGGATCCGCGCGGACTTCCTCGTCGATCACCCGGACGCGACGTGGCTGTCGGCGGGAATGAGCGCCGACCTCGAACACGCCGTGAAGACGGGCGCGACACACGTACGGATAGGGTCCGCGGTCCTCGGTTCGAGGCCTCGGGTCCAGTAGGGTCCGAATCACAGGAGAGCACTCCCGCAAGGGGGTTCGCGAGCACCGGAGGACACCAGGCATGAGCGGCGGAATGCGCAGGATCGGCGAGTACCTCGGCCTGCTCGAGGACACCGGGCGGTACGACGACGACTACGACGAGTACCAGACCCAGGAGACCGCTCCGGTCTCACCGAGCCGCGCTCCCAAGGTCCGTGAGGCGCGCCCAGCACCCGTGGCCGACCTCGCCGACCGCCGTCGTCCGGCCCCGGGCCCGACCGGCATCGTGGCGGAGCTGTCCCGGATCACGACGCTGCACCCCCGCACCTACAACGAGGCCCGCACCATCGGCGAGAACTTCCGCGATGGCACCCCGGTGATCATGAACCTCTCCGAGATGGACGACTCCGACGCCAAGCGTCTCGTCGACTTCGCCGCAGGCCTGGTCTTTGCGACGCGTGGCACGATCGAGCGGGTGACCAACAAGGTCTTCCTGCTCTCGCCCCCCAACGTCACCGTCGCCGCTGAGGACAAGCAGCGCATCGCCGACACCGGGTCCGGCTTCTTCAACCAGAGCTGACCGCTGTCGACGTAGGGGCGGCGTCGGTGCCGCTCGAGACATCCGAAAGACTGACTGCGTGCACCCTGTCGGACAGATCATCGAAGGACTGCTCTGGTTCTTCATCGCCATGTTGTGGGTCCGGTTCGTGGTGGACTGGGTGCAGGTCTTCGCGCGGTCCTGGAGTCCCCACGGCGTGCTGCTGGTGCTGCTCGAGATCGTCTACTCCGTCACCGACCCGCCGATCAAGGCACTGCGCCGGGTCATCCCGCCGCTGCGGATCGGAAACTTCGCCCTGGATCTCAGCTTCCTGATCGTGATGATCTCCGCCTACGTGCTGCTCTCGGTCAACAGGCAGGTCTTCCTCTGACGGCGGTGGTCCGGCCCGAGCTCATCGGGCTCGGAGGCAAGTCACACCAGTCCCACGCCAGGGGCTATTGTTCGTGGGCAAGTACTTCCAGCGATGAATGAATGGGTGAGGTCATGCCGCTGACGCCTGAGGACGTGAGCAACAAGCGCTTTACTCCCGTCCGGCTCCGTGAGGGCTACGACATGGGGGAGGTCGACCAGTTCCTCGACGAGGTAGAGGCCGAGCTCGCGCGGTTGACGAAGGAGAACGAGGACCTTCGGTCGAAGCTCGCTTCCGCCCAGGGTGCCGTTGGCTCGGCCCGGATGGACCGACCGGAGACCGTGTCGGCACCTGTGGTGCCCGAGAAGGCTCCCGAGCCGACGCCGGTCGTAGAGCCCGTCGTCGCCAGCGCCCCGGCCGAGACGATCCGGGTGGAGACCGTGCCGCAGGCGTCCAACGCGGCTGCGCGACTTCTCGAGATCGCCACGCGCAACGCGGACGAGCTCGTGGAGGAAGCGAAGAACGAGGCCGACAAGATCGTTGGCGAGGCCCGCACCAAGGCTGAGCGGCTCGAGTCCGAGTCCAAGACGAAGGCCGACCGCCTCGAGGCGGACGCGCGCACCCGCGCGCAGATGCTCGACTCCGAGACCTCGGAGCGGCGCCAGCAGATGTTCGGCGACCTGGAGAAGGAGCGGGACAAGCTCAGCGGCGAGGTCGAGAACCTTCGCTCGTTCGAGCGCGAGTACCGCTCGCGGCTCAAGAGCTACTTCAGCCAGCAGCTGGAGGCCCTGAACGGGCCGTCCGAAGGGGTCGCGCCCGCCGGTGACGAGCAGCCGGCGCCCAAGCGGCTGCGCTCGATTCTCGGCGAGGACGACGCCTGATCCCTGGTCCCGGGTGCCCCACGGGACACAGCTCGACGATGCGTCATCCGACCCGGTCGGTCCCCGATGGGACCGGCCGGGTCGACAAATCTCTGCGCGGCGGTTTGTGACGTCCCTCTCGAGCGGCTACCTTTCGGGCACGCTGTGGCTGTCGCCACGCGGATCTCGGCCAGAGGGAGGCCTCGTTCGATGGCTCGCAGCACCAGGAAGTCACTCGCCGGCTCGGCGGCGTCAGCCGCCCGCAAGGTGATGACCCGTCGGTCGTCGGCCAAGACGCCCGCGGCTCCCGCGGCCAAGTCCTCCCCGGCCAAGAAGACGGCACCGGTTAAGAAGACGGCACCGGCCAAGAAGACCGCACCGGCCAAGAAGACCGCACCGGCCAAGAAGACCGCACCGGCCAAGAAGACCGCACCAGCCAAGAAGACCGC
>JAOPXM010000211.1 GCA_025965125.1 Nocardioides sp. | reverse complement strand
GTACGTGGACCTCAAGGCGGGAGCCTCCGACGAGATCAACCTCCACGCCTACCTGGTCACCGACAAGCACGTCAGGTACCTGGTCGAGGTCTCGGTCGACTACCTCGGACGCTCGGCCCACTTCGGGCTCTACAAGGGCAAGGACCGGCTCGAGAAGGACTGCGAGTCATTGACCGGCACGACTGACTTCGCGAGGAACACCCTCCGCTTTCGACTCGGACGGGACTGCCTCGGAGACCCGCAATGGATCCGCTTCCAGGGATCGGCCGAGTCCTATGAGGAGGCCAGTGGCCTGTTTCAGGACAGCGCGAACGATGGATATCGAGCGCCTCGAAGCTGGACCGTGAAGCTGCCACAGGGCCGGACCCGGCCGATTGCTTGACAGTCGGCGCGGTCAGCGCCGACAGTAGCGGGGAGTATCTGTGACTCGAAGTCGCACTAACTAGCCCGGTCGGCACGGGATCCGCCTACTCACGCCACCCGGGAAGCCGAGGAGCGAGGAGATCTGGATGTCCATGGCACCCCGGTCGAGCGATGCGGTTCCGCACCGAGACGTGCGCACGCGTCGGATCAGGTTCACCTACCCGACGGGGCAGCTCCGGCAGCACTACGTCGCCGGCGACCTCGTCATGAGCCATGCCGTGGCAGTGCTGTCGGGCATGTTTCCCGAGGGCGAGGACTTCTTTGTCCGGTCCGTGCGCGAGCAACGGCACAAGATCACCGACCCGGAGCTGACCAGCCAGGTCGCCGGTTTCATCGGCCAGGAGGTCACTCACGGCCGCGAGCATCGCGAGCTCAACGAACGCCTGGCCGAGATGGGTTACCGCAGCCTCAAGGTCGACCGGAGCGTACGCCGCCTGCTCGGGCTCGGCGACAGGTTCCTGTCGAGGCGCAGGCGGCTGGCAATCACCGCCGCTCTGGAGCACTACACCGCCACCCTGGCGGAGTGCCTCCTGGAGAAGCCCGAGGCCCAGGCGCTCCTGGGCGCGACCGAGGTCCGCTCACTCCTGCTCTGGCACGCGCTGGAGGAGTCGGAGCACAAGGCCGTCGCCTTCGACGTCTACCGCGCGGTTGGCGGCGGAGAGCGGATGCGGATCTGGGAGATGCGGATCGTGTCGGCGATCTTCGTCGAAGAGGTCGTCAGGCACACCGTCCTGTCGATGCTTCGAGACCCCGCGACGTACCGCCCGATGACGTTGCTGCGCAGCCTGGCTGCGCTACGCCACTCCCCGTTCCTGTCGCGCGAGGTGCTGAGCCGACTGCGCACCTACAACCGCGTGGGCTTTCACCCCGACGACTGGGACGCAACCGAGCTGATCGAGCGGTGGCAGGTCGAGCTGTTCGGAGCGGAAGGCGCCCTCGTCGATCACCTGAAGTAGCCGCGCCTACTCCCACTCGATGGTGCCGGGGGGCTTCGACGTGATGTCGACGGTGACCCGGTTGATCTCGCGGACCTCGTTGGTGATGCGGGTGGAGATCTTCTCCATCACGTCGTAGGGCAGCCGGGCCCAGTCGGCGGTCATGGCGTCCTCGGACGTGACCGGACGGAGCACCACGGGGTGGCCGTAGGTGCGGCCGTCGCCCTGGACGCCCACCGAGCGGACGTCGCCCAGCAGGACCACCGGCATCTGCCAGATGTCGCGGTCCAGGCCCGCGCGGGTCAGCTCCTCGCGGGCGATGGCGTCGGCCTCACGCAGGATGTCGAGACGCTCGCGGGTCACCTCGCCGATGATCCGGATGCCCAGGCCTGGCCCCGGGAACGGCTGCCGGTGGACGATCTCGGCGGGCAGGCCGAGCTGCTCGCCGACGAGGCGCACCTCGTCCTTGAAGAGGGTGCGCAGCGGCTCCACGAGCTCGAACTCGAGGTCGTCGGGCAGGCCGCCGACGTTGTGGTGGGACTTGATGTTGGAGGTGCCGGCGCCCCCGCCGGACTCGACCACGTCGGGATAGAGCGTGCCCTGGACGAGGAAGGCGACCTTGTCGCCGTGCTCGACGGCCGCGCCGAGCACCTCGGCCTCCGCAGCCTCGAAGACCCGGATGAACTCCCGGCCGATGATCTTGCGCTTCTCCTCGGGATCACTGACTCCGACGAGCGCGTCGAGGAACTGCTTCTCGGCGTCGACGACCTTGAGGTCGACGCCCGTGGCGGCCACGAAGTCACGTTCGACCTGCTCGGTCTCACCCTTGCGCATCAACCCGTGGTCGACGTAGACACACGTCAGCCGGTCGCCGATAGCGCGCTGCACCAGTGCGGCCGCCACCGCCGAGTCGACGCCACCGCTGAGACCGCAGATGGCCTGCCCGCGGTCGCCGATCTGCGCCCGGATCGCCTCGATCTGCTCCTCGGCGATGTTGACCATCGTCCAGCTGGGCCGACACCCGGCAATGTCGTGGAGGAAATGCTCCAGGACGGCCTGGCCGTGCTCGCTGTGCAGGACCTCGGGGTGCCACTGGACCCCGGCAAGCTGGCGGCCGACGTGCTCGAAGGCCGCCACCGTGGCCCGCGGAGACCGAGCGTTGACCGTGAACCCCTCGGGGGCAGCCACAACCTCGTCGCCGTGGGACATCCACGACGTGAGCGTGGGGGGTACGGCGGCGAGCAGCGTCCCGGGCTCGAGCACCTCCACCTGGGTGCGGCCGTACTCGCGCTGGCCGGTGTGGGCGACGGTCCCGCCGAGGGCCTGGGCCATCGCCATGAAGCCGTAGCAGATGCCGAAGACAGGGACCCGGCCGTCGACGATCTGGGGGTCGAGCTGAGGAGCACCCGGCTCGTAGACCGAGGACGGGCCACCGGACAGGATGATCGCCTTCGGGTTGCGGGCCAGCATCTCGTCGACCGGCATCGTGTGCGGCACGATCTCGGAGTAGACGCGCGCCTCGCGGACCCGGCGGGCGATCAGCTGGGCGTACTGCGCCCCGAAGTCGACCACCAGGACCAGATCGTGCTCCACCGCCGCGCTCATGGGGCCAAGCCTATCGACGGACGTGGCCGACGCTCCGGGCACCTCACTGGGCCTGGATCCGCGGCTCGGCGAAGCCGGGCCGCAGGTCCCTGAAATGCACCAGGGCCCGGCCGGGGAGGGAGGGTGGCCGGGCCCTGATCGTCCATGCGTCTGAAGAACAGAGCTAGGACCGATGACCCGGCCTTTTGGGAGGGAGCATGACTGCCGGGTCAGTCGATCAACGAGGGGCTGTCGGCGGGGTTACGGCCCGAATCGCCCGGATGACCCGGTCTAGACCAACAGCTAGCTGACGCCGACGATCGGCAGCCTGAGCGCGCCCGGAGCATCGGCCGGCACGGCGGGCGCGGACGGAGCGACCGGCTCCAGCCGGACGTAGGCCGAGCCCAGGTCGGGGCGGGCGTCCGCCTCGCCCTTGTTCGGCCAGAACGACATCGCCCGCTCGGCCTGCGCGGTGATCGTCAGCGACGGGTTGACGCCGAGGTTGGCGGTGATCGCGGCGCCGTCGGCGACGTGCAGGCCGGGGTGTCCGTAGACCCGCTGGTAGGGATCGATGACACCGGTCTCGGCGGAGTCGCCGATGGCACAGCCGCCGAGGAAGTGGGCGGTCAACGGGCGGTTGAACGGCTCGCCGATCGAGCCGCCGGCCGTCCCCCGCATGAACTTCGCCATCAGTCGGACCGCCCGGTTGCCCGCGGGGATCCAGGTGGGGTTCGGCACCCCGTGGCCCTGCTTGGAGGTCATGTAGCGCCGCCCCGTCAGCGGCAGCTTCTTGGTGTACGTCGTGATCGAGTTGTCGAGGCTCTGCATCACCAGGGCGATCACCGTGCGTTCGGACCAGTGCTTCATGTCGTAGAGGTCGCGGACGCTGCGGCGTTGCAGCCACATCTCCTTGAGCCAGGTCTGCCAGCGCGGCGCCGGACCGTCCCCGTCGGTGAGCACGGTCTGCATGAGCGACATGAAGTTGCTGCCCTTGCCGTACCGGACCGGCTCGATGTGCGTGTCCGGGTCGGGGTGGAAGCTCGAGGTGATCGCGATGCCCTCGCTGTAGTCGATCGCGGTGTCCGGGGCTATGGCGCCCAGGATCGACTCCGAGTTGGTGCGCGAGAGGTGGCCGAGACGCTCGGAGAGCCGCGGGAGGTGGCCCTCGTCGCGCATCTGGTGCAGCAGCCGCTGGGTGCCGAGCGACGACGCCGCGAAGACGACCTGCCCGGCGGTCAGCACCCTGCGTGCCGAGCGGCGGTTGGTCTTCGCCTTGGTGAACTTGACGTGGACGTCGTACCCGCCTCCGCTGCGGGGGGCGACCCGCGTGACCGTGGTCAGCGGCAGCACCTGAGCGCCGTTCCGCTCGGCCAGGTAGAGATAGTTCTTGACGAGGGTGTTCTTCGCGTTGTGTCGACAGCCGCTCATGCACTCGCCGCACCCGATGCAGGTGGTGCGGTCCGGGCCGGCGCCTCCGAAGAACGGGTCGCCGACCTGGGTGCCGCTTTCCTCACCGGGGCCCCCGAAGAACACACCAACCGGCGTGGGGTGGAACGTGTCGCTCACACCCATCTCGGCGGCAACCTTCTCCATCACCTCGTCCGCCGGCGTGCGGAGCGGGTTCTCGACCACGCCGAGCATCCGCTTCGCCTGGTCGTAGTACGGCGAGAGCTCGGACTTCCAGTCGGTGATGTGGCTCCACTGCGCGTCGGTGTAGAACGCCGGCATCGGCTCGTACA
>JAOPXM010000201.1 GCA_025965125.1 Nocardioides sp. | reverse complement strand
TCCCCTCATCGCGCGCGAACTCGTCCTGGGCAGCCACCGATTCAACGACATTGCTCGGGGACTGCCCGGTATCTCCCGGACGCTGCTGGTGCAACGGCTGTTGCACCTCGAGCGGCGCGGAGTCCTGGACCGGGTGCCGGTCAAGGGCGGGCACGAGTATCACCTGACCGAGGCCGGGCGCGACCTGGAATCGGTGATCATGGCCCTCGGCGAGTGGGCTGTGCGCTGGATGTTCGCCGAGCCCGAGCCACGCGAGGTCGATCCCGTGTCGCTCACGTGGTGGATGTCGCGACGACTCGACACCGATCGGCTGCCGCCCCGACGGGTGGTCGTGGAGTTCGCCTACACCGGTGCCGAACCCACCCGGCTCTGGCTGGTTGTGGATCGCGGAGAGGGCTCCGTGTGCACGAGTCATCCCGGTTTCGACAGCGACGTGACAGTGACCACGGAGCCGGTTGCGCTCATGCGAGTCTTCTCCGGCATCGTCAGCCTGCGCGCGGCACGCGCATCGGGGTTGATCGAGGTGGCAGGACAACCCGGGCTGGTCCGGCAGTTTCCCGGGTGGTTCCTGTGGAGTCCCTTCGCTCCGGCGGTGCGCACCCGGATCGCCGCTGGCTGAGTCCAACGCGTCGAGCGCGGACCGCGACCGTGAACGGGATGGGACGAGACGGTGTTGTTGGCTGATCGGCTCCCGGCCGGCTACTCGTGCCTGACGACATCGACCGAGATCTCCACCGCCGGAACCGTCCCGCTGTTCTCGAGCCAGTGGAGGGTCTCCCGGTCCTCGGGCCAGCCGAGACCCGGCCCGTAGTCCGTGGCGATCCCATCTCGGTGGTCGGTGATCGTTCCCTGCAGCACGTAGACGGTCCCCGGTCTGCCCTTGTGGTCGTGAACCGGGCCGAAGACTCCCCCCGGCTCGATGGTCACCATTCGCATTCGGAGCTGGTAGCCCTCCATGCCCTGGATCTCGGGGCCCAGATCAACGGTGGCCAACAGCTCCACCGCGACTCCCCTCGTCTCCGGTGCCACCTGGTCATCGCTCATCGTGCTGTCCTCTCCGTGGGGCGCTCTTGCGTGGACGGATTGTCCACCCTCCCGCTCGACTGCGTCCCGGTGCTTTCCGTCGATGACTGGGGAACCGAAGCGGCGGGTCCCGTCGTCCAACCCGCATGCGCACCCTCCTCGCCGCCAGCTCCGTCGCCCTGATCGCCGCCGCGACCTTGTCGTCCTGTGCTGCCGCGGACCTCGCCCAGTCGGACGTGGAGGCGAACATCGTGAGCCAGCTCGGCGTCAAGAGTGCTTCCTGCCCGAACGACCTCAAGTCCGAGGAGGGCGCCACCATGACGTGCTCGACGACCACCGCCGACGGCGAGCAGCAGGACGTCGAGCTGACCGTGACGAGCGTCGATGGCAGCACGGTGGAGTTCGACATCGCACCCGTAGCCTCCTCAGGGTGACCGAACCCCCCACGCTCTGGCAGCGGATCGCCCGCTCGACCGTCGGCGACGACTACGCCGCGACGTACGCCGACAGGTTTCGGAAGATGGCCGCCCGCGGGGAGGACATCCACGGCGAGGTCACGTTCGTGACCAGGCTGGTCGGCCCGCCGGCCCGGGTGCTCGACGCCGGTTGCGGGACCGGCCGGATCGCCGTACGCCTGCACGAGCTGGGGTACGACGTGGTCGGGGTCGACGTCGACCAGGCGATGCTCGACGTGGCCCGTGCCGACAACCCGGCGGTGGACTGGAGACTCGCCGACCTGGCGACGTTCGACCTCGCCGACCGGTTCGACGTCGTCCTGCTCGCCGGCAACATCGTGCCTCTCCTGGAACCGGGCACCCTCGCGGAGGTGTGCGGACGCCTGGCCGCCCACACGACGGACAGCGGCATCGTGGTGTGCGGCTTCGGCCTGGATCCTGCGCATCTCCCGGGAGACTGTCCGGTTACGCCTCTCGCAGACCTGGAAGCGGCGATGGCGGCTGCCGGCCTCGTGGAGACCGGGCGTTTCGGGACCTGGGACTCTGGCCCGTTCGTCGACGATGGTGGTTACGTGGTGACCGTGCACACCAGATCCGGGGAGAGGCAGTGAAGATCGTGGTGCTCACGGGCGCCGGCATCTCGGCCGAGAGTGGCGTGCCGACGTTTCGTGATGCGGATGGCCTCTGGGAGGGCCACCGGGTCGAGGACGTCGCCACGCCGGAGGCCTACGACGCGCAGCCGCTGGCCGTGCATCGCTTCTACGACGCGCGGCGGGCGGCGCTCGGCGACGTACACCCCAACCCGGCGCACGTTGCGCTGGCCCGGCTGGAGGACGCGCTGGGTGACGACCTGTTCGTGGTGACCCAGAACATCGACGACCTGCACGAGCGGGCCGGGTCGAAACGGGTCCTGCACATGCACGGCGAGCTGCTCTCGGCGGTCTGTCGCTCGTGCCGGCAGCGGTCCGAGTGGACCGAGGACCTGGGTGACTTCCCGCCGTGCCCGCGCTGCGGCCTGACCGATCTGCGACCGGACGTGGTGTGGTTCGGCGAAATTCCCTACGAGATGGACCGGATCCACGACGCGCTCGACGCCGCCGATCTCTTCGTCTCCATCGGGACCTCCGGCGCGGTCTACCCCGCGGCCGGCTTCGTGATGCACGCCGCCGCCACCGGTGCTCGCACCCTCGAGCTCAACCTCCAGCCCAGCGAGGGCACCAGCTTCTTCGACGAGTCCCGCCACGGCCCGGCCGGGGTGCTCGTCCCGGCGTGGGTGGGCGGGCTCTTGGGATAGTCCGTGACGGAACTGTCGTCAAACCTGTCAAAAGACAGCAGTTCCGTCACGGACTATCGCAAACGGTCAGAGCGCGAGCCGCTCCCGCATCAGCGCTTCCAGGCGGGGGACCTCGGACGCCAGGCCGAGGCGGGGGGCGAAGTTGCGGATCGTGTCGATGAACATCTCACCGCTCTCGATCACGCGGGGGTCCATGTGCCCGAAGACCTCGAGTGCGACCACGCCGTACAGCTGGGTCCAGCCCTGCATGTAGACCCACATCAGGCCGCGCTCGGCGGGCTCGATGCGCTCGGCCTTGGCCGGGATCACCGGATCGACGACGGACTCGCGCACCGCGGGGGGCAGCTCGTCGAGGGTGGGGTACGGGTAGTGGTACTTCGCCCAGACCTCGTAGAGGTAGTCGGTGAACAGGTGTCCGGAGCTGGACAGCGTGGCCGTCTCCCGCCGCACGCAACCCGCATCGGCAATCGGGTTCGCGAACACGAGACCGAACTCCCGTGGACTCCGCAGCGCCCACTGCCGGAACGCGACCGCTGCACAGATGAGCCGCCCGGCGGGGTCGTCCTCGGGCAGGGTGACGGCGGCGGTCCGGAATGTCTCGGTTGCGGCCTTGTCGACCTCGAACGCGACCAGGTCGACCAGGTCCTGATAGCTGGCGACGTAGCGGTAGAGCGCGGGGGCGGTCAGCCCCATCAGTGACGCCACGGCCCGCAGCGACAGCTCGCCGTCGCCGGCCAGCAGCTGCCGCGAGGCGCGCACGATCTCGTCGTACGTCGCTTCGCGCTGACGTTCGCGCCGGGTCGTCTGCTCCTGAACCACGCGCTGAACTCCTGTTGCTCCGGGCTGGACCAGCGTCCGCCGTCACGTTGACAGCGGCAGTTTACACCGTTTACGGTTTACACCATTCACTTTCCTGACATGCATTCACCACGTCGCTCCGAGGAGTTCTCATGATCGATCGCTGGGGAGGCTTCGTGGCCCGCCGGGCCCTGGCCGTGCTGCTGGCGGGGATGGCCCTCGCCGTGGCTGCGGGTGCCTACGGGTTCGGGGTCTTCGACTCGCTCTCGCAGGGCGGTTTCGACGACAAGAGCTCCGAGTCTGCGCGTGAGCTCGCCCTCGAGCAGGACACGTTCGGCAACAAGTCCGTCGACGTGGTCGCGATCTACTCCAGCGACGACCTGACGGTGACCGACCCGGCGTTCCGCCAATCTGTCGACGACGTGGTGGCGGCCATCCCACCCGGCACGACGAGCTCGGTGCTCAGCTACTACGACACCGAGGACCCCTCGATGGTCAGCACCGACCAGCACTCGGTGCAGCTGGTCATCTCCCTGGCCGGCAAGGGCCAGGACGCCTTCCTCAAGAACTACGACAAGCTGTCGCCCACGCTCGAGGCAGACGGGCTCCAGACCGACGTCGCCGGTGCGTTCGCGGTCTACAGCGACGTCAACGACATCACCTCCGAGGACCTTGCCCGCGCCGAGACCATCTCGATGCCGATCGTGCTGCTGCTGGCCTTGCTGATCTTCGGGAGCCTGGTCGCGGCGTCGATGCCGGCCCTCGTGGGCCTGCTCGCCATGGTCGGCGCGCTCGCGGTGGTGCGTGTGCTCACGCACTTCACCGAGGTCTCGATCTTCTCGGTCAACGTGATCTCGCTGCTGGGCATCGGGCTCGCGATCGACTACGCACTGTTCGTGATCAGCCGCTTCCGCGAGGAGCTCGCACTGCTGCCCGCCGACGATCCCGACGCGTCGGCCAAAGCGATCCGCCGGACCATGAACACCGCCGGCCGGACCGTGCTCTTCTCCGGTCTGACAGTGGCCGCGGCCATGTCGTCGCTGCTGATCTTCCCGCAGGCCTTCCTGAAGAGCATGGGGTACGGCGGCATCTCGGCCGTCGTGGTCGCGATGCTCGCCGCCCTGACGGTGCTCCCCGCCACTCTGCGTCTGCTCGGCCGCCGGGTCGATGGTGGGCGGCTCCCGTGGCGCCGTCATCGACCGGTCGCGGGTGCCGACGAGCACGGCCGCTGGGCCCGGCTGGCCCGGGGCGTCATGCGGCGTCCGGTCGCCGTGATCGCGGTGACCGTCATCGGTCTCCTCGCGATCGCCTCACCGTTCCTCGGGGTCCGCTGGGGCAGCGTCGACTACCGGGTGCTCCCCGACGATGCGCCCGCCCACGTCGCGGCTCAGAAGCTGAACGACCAGTTCGGTCCCGAGCAGTCCACGGCCAACTTGCTGCTGCGCGGGACCTCGAAGGGCGACGTGGCGACGTACACCAGGGAGATCGAGCAGGTCGACGGCATCCTCGACGTCCAGACCGTCGAGTCCACCGCCGACGCGACCCTGCTGCGCGCCGTGTGGGACGGCAACAGCCAGACCGAACGCTCGCAGGGCATCGTCAAGGAGCTCCGGGCGATCGACCCCCCGACCGGCTCGGCCATGGTCGGTGGCCTGACAGCCGACACCGTGGACCTCGTGAGCTCCGTCGGCAGCCACCTGCCGTGGATGGGCCTGATCGTCGTCGGGGTGATGCTGGTCCTGCTGTTCATGGCGTTCGGCTCCCTGGTGCTGCCGATCAAGGCCGTGGTGATGAACCTGTTCTCGATCACCGCGTCGTTCGGCGTCATCACCTGGGTCTTCAGCGACGGGCACGGCTCGGGCCTGCTCGGGTTCACACCTCAGGGCTACCTCGACGCGACCAACCCCATCTTGATGCTGGCGATCCTGTTCGGCCTGTCGATGGACTACGAGGTGTTCCTGCTCTCGCGGGTCCGCGAACAGTGGGACAAGACGCACGACAACGACCTCGCGGTGGTGACCGGGGTGCAGAAGACCGGGCGCATCATCACCAGTGCGGCCATCCTGCTCGCGGTCGTGATCGGCGCCTTCGGGATGAGCGGGATTGTGTTCATGAAGATGCTCGGGATCGGCATGCTCGTAGCCCTGCTGATCGACGCGACCGTGGTGCGAGCACTCCTCGTCCCCGCCACGATGAAGCTGCTCGGCACCTGGAACTGGTGGGCGCCGGGCCCCATGCGCCGCTGGTGGGAGCGCTACGGTTTCCGCGAGGACGGTCCTGACGCCGAGGGGCCCGCCTCCATGTCCGCCGAGAAGTCCCCGGCGGCGGTCTGAAGCTGCGGGGGCCGGACCACCCCTCCCCGGGAATCGGCCCCCGCGTTTGCCTTACGAGACCCGGACCAAGGGCGCATCCCCCTGGTCGTTGTGGTCTGATTCTCGCCATGACGAGACGAAACGGTGCGAAGAGCATCATCGGGGCGCTGGCGGCCGTGGCCATGCTGGCACTGATGTCCGGCTGCGGTGGCAGCAGCGACGACAAGACCAGCAGCGCAGCCGATGACTTCGCCAAGAAGAAGCCGGACGACATCGTGGCGACCGCGAAGGCCGACATGGGGAAGCTGGACTCCGTGCACCTGTCCGGTGACCTCACCTCGTCCGGCAGCTCGATCTCGTTGGACCTGAAGGTGACCTCCGACGGCTCGTGCAGCGGCTCGTTCGGTGTCGGCGACGGCACGGCAGAGGTCCTCGGCGTCGGCGGCAAGACCTGGTTCAGGCCCGATGAGGCGTTCTGGCGGGCTCAGTCGCCGGACCAGGCCGACGCCATCATCGCCGCGGTGGGGGACAAGTACGTCGTCGACTCGAATGGCGACTTCAGCCAGTTCTGCGACATGAGCACGCTCCTCGACCAACTGCTGAACGACCCCACCTCGGACGCGACCTACACGGTCAACGGCACCCAGGACCTCGCCGGCGACACGGTCGTCAAGGTGGACCGCGCGAGCGAGACCGACGGACCGTCGACGGGCTACGTGCTCGCGGACAGCCCGCACTACCTGGTCAAGATCGAGAAGACCGGCACCGACGGCGGCACCGTCAACTTCACCGAGTTCAACGCCGACGTGACGGTGGAGGCGCCTGCCGACGACCAGGTCATCGACCTCAGCAACCTCGGGGGCTGACCCGCCGTACCAACGGCATCGCCGACCCACCCCAGCTCTCGAATCGCACCTGACCGGAACGTTCAGGCCGGCGCCAGCAGGGCGCCGGCATGGCCGGGGAGCCTCAGGGTGCCGTCGTGATGGAGGTCGACGCCGGACTCGGTCTCGAACAACAGGCGGCGCCCGTGACCGACGCGGGTGGAGGCCGAGTCGTCACCGAAGTTGACCACGACGCTCAGCGACCCGCGCCGCATCTCGAGCAGCCGGGCGGCCTCGTCGACCGTGCACGCGGTGCGGTCGAATGCCGGGTCGGTGAGCTCCGGCCAGGCCCGGCGCAACCGCGCGAGCTGTCGGTAGACGTCGAGGATCCGCGCGTGCCGCCCCGATGAGGGCTGGCTCCAGTCGAGCTTCGACCGTTGGTACGTCGCAGGGTCCTGCGGGTCCGGCACGACGGCGGGGTCCCAGCCCATCCGCTCGAACTCCCTGATCCGACCCTCCGCGGTGGCCTTCCCGAGGTCGGGTTCGGGGTGGGAGGTGAAGAACTGGAACGGCGTGGACGCGGCCCACTCCTCTCCCTGGAAGAGCATCGGGGTGAACGGGCCGGCCAGCGTCAGCAGCGCGGCGCAGGCAAGCTGGTCGTCGTCGAGCTGTTCCGTGATCCGGTCGCCGACCGCACGGTTGCCGATCTGGTCGTGGTTCTGGCTGCACACCACCAGCCGCCAGGTCGGCATCGCTGCCGTGTCGATCGGCACCCCGTGGTCGCGTTCGCGGAACGACGAGAACGTGCCGTCGTGGAAGAAGCCCTTCTCGCACACCTTCGCCAGGGCGGTCAGTGGCTCGAAGTCCGCGTAGTAGCCGTCGGTCTCGCGGGTCAGGGCCACGTGCAGGGCGTGGTGGAAGTCGTCGCTCCACTGGGCGTCCAGCCCGTAGCCGCCTGCCTCCCGGGGTGTGACCAGCCGCGGGTCGTTGAGGTCGGACTCGGCGATCAACGTCAGGGGGCGTCGTTGGTGCGCCGACAGTGCAGCAACCTCGATCGCCATCTCCTCGAGCAGGTGCACGCCGGATTCGTCCGCCAGTGCGTGCACGGCATCGAGACGCAGGCCGTCGACGTGGTAGTCCTCCAGCCACATCCGCACGTTGTCGAGGATGTAGCGGCGTACCTCCGCCGAGCCTTCTCCGTCGAGGTTGACGAGGTCGCCCCAGGTGTTGGCGCCCGACTTCAGGTACGGGCCGAACTTCGGCAGGTAGTTTCCCGAGGGCCCCAGGTGGTTGTAGACCACGTCCTGGATCACGCCCAGCCCGGCCGCGTGACAGCCGTCGACGAACCGTTGGTAGCCCGCGGGTCCGCCGTACGGCTCGTGCACGGCGTGCCACAGCACCCCGTCGTACCCCCAGTTGTGGGTGCCGTTGACGGCGTTGACCGGCATCACCTCCACGAGATCAACGCCGATGTCGCGCAGGTGGTCGAGCCGGCCCAGGGCCGCGTCGAACGTGCCCTCCGGGGTGAACGTGCCGATGTGCAGCTCATAGATCACCGCGCCGCCGAGCTGTCGGCCGGTCCAGGCCGAGTCTGCCCAGGCGTGCCGGGTCGGGTCGAACGTCCGCGACCGCCCGTGCACGCCGGCGGGCTGCCGCCGTGACCGGGGGTCGGGCACCGGGGTCGTCTCGTGGTCGACGAGGTAGCCGTAGTCGAACTCACCCGCGGGAGTGGGCTCCGCCGGCGACCACCAGTCGTCGCGGTCGCGGATCATCTCGATGACCTCGTGGCCGATGCTCAGCCGCAACCGGTGCGGGTGCGGAGCCCAGACGTCGAACCGGCTCCGGATCACCGTGGCTCCTCTGCGGTCGCCACCGGGACCAGGAGTGCCACCGGGTACGCCGCGAGCACCTCGGTGATCGCACCGGACGTGACCTTGCGACCGGAGATGACATCGGTCCAGGCTCCGGAGGGAAGCTCAATCGCCGTGTCGCCCCATGTGCCCTTCGCCATCAGGCCGACCGGCAGCCGGGTCACCAC
>JAOPXM010000157.1 GCA_025965125.1 Nocardioides sp. | reverse complement strand
TGTCAACGCTCCGGCAACGTACGTACGGAGCGTTGATGTCGGTGTATCGCCGGTTCCTCATGTCCATCTTCCTCGGCGGCTCGGTCTCGATCCTCGCGCTCGCTCTCCTGCTGACCTCCAGCACGCTGCCCGCGTCGGCCGCGCAACCTCCCGTGGGGCTCGGGACCGCGACCTCGTTCGCCATCCTGGCCGGCAGCACCATCACCAACACCGGCCCGAGCGTGATCAGCGGCGACGTCGGGCTGAGTCCCGGCACCGCGGTCACGGGCTTCCCGCCGGGGACCGTGAACAACGGCACCATCCACGCCGCGGACTCGGTGGCCCAGCAGGCGAAGAACGACCTGAGGACGGCGTACAACGACGCTGCCGGGCGGGGACCTGTGGTGGACAAGACCGGACAGGACCTCGGCGGTCAGACGCTGGTCTCGGGTGTGTACGGCGCCAGCAGTGCCATGGCGCTGACCGGCACGGTCACCCTCGACGCCCAGGGGAACCCCGGAGCTGTCTTCGTCTTCCAGGCGGGGTCGACCCTGATCACCGCCAGCGACAGCACCGTCGCACTGATCGGTGGCGCCCAGGCCTGCCATGTCTACTGGCAGGTCGGCAGCTCGGCCACGCTCGGCACTGGCACCAACTTCGTGGGCACCGTGATGGCCCTGTCCAGCGTGAGCGTGCAGACCGGTGCGAACGTCCTCGGCCGGATCATGGCCCGAAGCGGGCAGGTGTCCCTGGACACGAACACGATCACGCGGTCGGACTGTGCGGGGTCGACTCCGACACCGACGGCCACGGTCACGGTGAGCCCGACCGGCCCGGGGCCGTCCTCCACAGCAACCGCGACACCGCCGACCACCTCCAGTCCGTCGAACACGTCGCGCACCGGGTCCACGTCGTCGCCGACCGCCCCGACGTCGACGAGCAGTTCCCCCGGCACGCCCGGGATCGGCATCGGCAAGCCGCCGGTGCCCACGGGGCACCCCGGGACCGGGCGGGACCCCGTGCCCGACACGGGCGCTCCCTGGTTGTTCCTGGGAATCGCCTCGCTGATCGGCGCCGGCGGGGCTGCCGCGTTGGGCGCCGGAGTGTCGCTGCCGGTTGCGTGGCGCCGACGTCCGTGACCACGGGCCGGCGAGCCACGACGTGGCGAGCGGTGGCGGTCGTGCTGCTGCTCGTCGGGGTTGCGTCCCTGGTCATGTGGAGCGCTCACTCCGATCCCCGCCCGGCCGCAGGCACAACCACGACGAGCCCAACGCCGCCGCCTGGGGCAACCGCCAGGGCCGACGAGTCCAGTGGGCGCGCCGGTGTTGCCCGACCCGTAGCCGTCAGCATCCCCGCGATCGGCGTCAGGAGCCGCCTCGACGGCCTGGGACTGAACAGGGACGGCACGGTCGAGGTGCCGGAGGATCCGGGCGTCGCTGGTTGGTACCGGCTCGGGACACGGCCAGGGGCCCGGGGATCCGCGGTCATCCTCGGCCACGTCGACTCGATGCAGGGCCCCGCCGTCTTCTACCGGCTCAGCAGCCTGCACCGCGGAGATGGGGTGAGGGTCGAGCTGGCGGACGGTTCGTTCGTGCGGTTCCGGGTGCGGTCCGTCGCGGTCTACCCCATCGCTCGCTTCCCCGCCGAGAAGGTGTACGCCGCCCGGGGTCACCGGATCCTGAACCTGGTGACCTGCGGCGGAGAGTACGACGCCGCCGCCGGTGGCTATCAGGCGAACGTGGTCGTGCAGACACGGTGGGTCGGCACGAGTCCCGCCTGACCGCGTGACCCGGAGCTCCGATGTCCCAGCCGGCTACAGGGCGAGCCCACTGGTGATGATGTCGGCAGTCAGCGCCGAGTGCCGCTCGACCTCGGTGGGATCGAGAGGATCCGGCCCGCCGAACAGACGCGCGAACGGCGTGAGCGTGAAGGGAGCTCCTGCGCCGTGGGCGATCAGGAAGTTGAGCGTCCGCAAGGGCACGGGCCGAATCACTCCCTCGGCGGCCAGGTACTCGAGCAACGGCGCGAGCGGTGCCAACGCGGGCTCGACGTAGGTGTCGTAGATGTAGCGCAGACGGTCGGTGTCCAGGCCGGCCTCGGCATTCATCAGCGCCAGGAGCTCGGGGTGCCGGGCCGAGAAGTGCAGGAAGCGGCGGATCGCGAGATTGAGCTGAGCAAGTGGATCACCCACAGTCGGGTCGAACCCGGTGGCCACCTCGTTGACCAGGCCGCCGAACGCATGGTCGACGGCAGCGCGCCACAGCCCTTCCTTTGTCCCGAACCTCTGGTGGATGAGGTTGTGGCTCACGCCCAGCTCACGGTTCAGCGTGCGAACGGAAACCCCGTCGTAGCCATGACGGGCGAAGGCCCGCATGGCAGCCGTCAGGATGTCCGCTGTCACCACCGGGGCGTCCTCCGCTTTCGGACGCCCACCACGCTGGCCCACGTCGCGTGCCTTCACGAGTTCTCCTTCATGCCGGTCCAACCAACTATCGGCGCCAGCATAAGTCATCTGTCAACAAAGATATTGACAACCGACAACATCTTGGCTACGGTCTACGCAATTGTCGATTTCTGGAGCCCCTCATGAACGTCCTCACCGTCCTCGTCACGGCCGCACTCGCCCTGCTCTTCATCGCAGCCGGGGCAGGCAAGATCGCCGGCGCGAGGGGCTCGGTGAGCATGCGCGACCACCTGGGCGTGCCGGCGCGGTGGTGGCTGGCGATCGGCCTCCTGGAGATCGCGGGCGCCGCCGGAGCGGTGGCGGGTTTGGCCTGGACTCCACTGGGAGTCGCCGCCGCCGCCGGACTCGCGCTCCTCTCCGTCGGTGCGGCCGTCAGTCATGTCCGCGTCCGCGACACCGCGACCACGGCGGCGCCCGCACTGGTCGCCCTGGTGCTGGCCGCTTTCGCGGGCATCCTGCTGGCGAGCTGACATGTCCACCGCGTCGCGTGCCACCCCGGCGGTCCACTCGACGGCCGACCGGATCCCCACCGAGTTCCTGACGTACTGGACGGCGAAGGAGTCCCCCGGGGCGCAGCGAGTGCAGCGGCTCTTTCGCAAGATCTTCAAGT
>JAOPXM010000147.1 GCA_025965125.1 Nocardioides sp. | reverse complement strand
GCCGTACTTGAGGGGCCCCGGGAAGTGGCCCTCCTGGAATGGCGCCCGCATGGCGGCGTACTGGCTCTCCGGGACGCCTCCTCGGAACACCAGCGTCTCGGTGCCCCGGCTCACACCGGAGCGCAGGGTGCGGACCAGGACGTCGTCTGGACCCGGCTCGGGTAGCGAGACCGGCCTGATCTCGCCCACGCCGGGTTCGCGCAGCCAGAACGCCCGGGCCTCACTCAACACCGGCCTCACCCTGCCCGACCCGGTTGAACCGGAGCCTCGCTTGCGTCGTAGTACGTCCTGTACCCCTTAGACACGGAGGCATGGTGCGTCCGGTTCAAACTGGCCCGGTGATCGGGCTGATCGGCCAGCTGGCGCTGCTCGCCGCGCTCGCGGCGACCGTCGGTCTCGACAGCACGGGCTGGGTGGTGGGCGTCACCTACGGGGTGGTGCTGACCGCAGCCCTGACGCGCGGTCTCTCGAGCAGCGGGGCCAACGGGCTCGGTCCGGCGGACCGGGTGACGCTCACCCGGGCCACGCTCGTCGGCGCCGTGGCGGCGCTGACCGCAGACTCCTTCGGCGGATCGGCGCCGGTGGCCACCCTCGTCACCTTGGCTGGCGTCGCTCTCGTCCTGGATGCCGTGGACGGCTGGGTCGCCCGGCGCACGGCAACCGAGTCGCCCTTCGGCGCGCGATTCGACATGGAGGTCGATGCGTTCCTGATCCTCGTCCTCAGTCTGTACGTCGCGCCGTCGACCGGTGCCTGGGTCCTCGCCATCGGCCTGGCCCGCTACTTGTTCGTCGCGGCCGGTTGGCTGTTGCCGTCGCTGCGCGGTACGCCGCCCCCGCGCTACTGGTGCAAGGTCGTCGCTGCCGTCCAGGGCGTCGTGCTCGCGGTGGCAGCGGCCGGCCTCTTCCCCGCGAGGTGGACCGAGGCCGCACTCCTCGTCGCGCTGATCCTCCTCGCAGAGTCGTTCGGGCGGGAGGCATGGTGGCTGTGGCGCCACCGGCGTGAACAGAGCGGCCGGGTGCGGGTCCCGCCCGGGGTGATCACGGTCCCGGCCTGCGTGCTGGTGTGGTTCGCGCTGGTCGCCCCGAACGAGCTGGCTCAGCTCACCCCCGGTGCGTTCGCTCGCATCCCGCTCGAGGGGCTCCTCGGGGTGGCGGCCCTCCTGCTGCTGCCGGGCCGCGCGCGACGACTGGTCGCGACGCTGGTCGGCTTGGTGCTCGGCCTGGTCGCGATCGTCAAGGTCCTGGACATGGGCTTCTTCGCAGTCCTCGACCGGCCGTTCGACCCCGTCTCCGACTGGGCATACTTCGCGCCGGCCGTTGGCGTCATGGGCGACTCGGTCGGTGGCCCTGCTGCGAAGCTCGCCGCGGGGGCGGTCGTGCTGCTGGGCGTCGGTCTCCTCGTCCTGATGCCACTGGCGGTCGTCCGGCTGAGCGGGCTCGCAGCGCAGCACCGCCACGGATCGCTTCGGTGGGTGACGGCGCTCGGTGTGGCCTGGGCTGTCTGCGCGACGCTCGGCGTTCAGGTCGCACCGGACGCCGGCATCGCGTCCATGAGTGCGGCGGACCTGGCCTACAACGAGGTGAGCCAGGTACGTGACGGGATCAAGGACCGGCAGGTCTTCGCCGACGCGATCGGCAACGACGCCTACCAGGACACCCCTGACGACCAGCTCCTGACCGGTCTCCGCGGCAAGGACGTCATCGTCGCCTTCGTGGAGAGCTACGGTCGCGTCGCCGTTCAGGACTCCCCCTTCTCGCCGGGTGTCGATGCCGTCCTCGACGACGGGACGAAGCGACTGCGGGCGGCGGGCTTCTCGTCGCGGAGCGCGTTCCTGACCTCGCCGACGTTCGGCGCCGCCAGCTGGCTGGCCCACTCCACCCTCCAGTCCGGCCTCTGGGTCGACAGTCAGCAGCGCTACGACCAGCTCCTCTCCGCCAACCGGCTGACGCTCACCGACGCCTTCTCGCGCGCGGGCTGGCGGACGGTGTTCGACGATCCGGCCATCACCCGCGACTGGCCGGAGGGCCAGGACTTCTACCACTTCGACGCGTCCTACGACTCCCGGAACGTCGGGTACGCCGGCCCGGCCTTCAGCTACGCCACGATGCCCGACCAGTACACCCTCTCGGTGTTCCAGCGCCTCGAGCTGGCGAAGTCCGACCGGGCACCCGTGATGGCGGAGATCGACCTGGTGTCCAGCCACCACCCCTGGACTCCACTCCCCCACCTGGTCGGTTGGGACGAGCTCGGTGACGGATCGGTCTTCGACGGGATGCCGGAGCAGGGCGACTCCCCGGACGACGTGTTCCGCGACCCCGACCGGGTCCGCGAGGTCTACGGACAGTCGATCGAGTACTCGCTGAGCAGCCTCATCTCCTTCGTGGAGACCTATCCAGACCCGGACCTGGTCCTCGTCGTGCTGGGCGACCACCAGCCGCACACGTACGTCACCGGCGACGGGGCCGGCCACGACGTACCGATCACGGTCATCGCACACGACCCCTCGGTCATGGAACGGATCTCCGGATGGGGGTGGCAGGAAGGCATGAGGCCCCGCCCGGACGCGCCCGTGTGGCCGATGAACGCCTTCCGGGACCGCTTCCTGGCGGCGTACGGTCCGCAACCACACTGAACCGTTCGCCTGTGTCACTCGTGTCATGGTTGGAGGTGCGATGCCCGAGGACCAGGTCACAGTGATGCAGCGGCTGCATGACGAGCATGCGTCGGCGCTGTGGGGCTACTGCCTGCGCTTGACCGACCACGACCGGGCCCGTGCCGAGGACGTCGCCCAGGAGACCCTGCTGCGAGCCTGGCGTCACTTCTCCGTGCTGGACGAGTCCGAGGGCTCGGTGCGTGGCTGGCTGTTCACGGTGGCGCGCAACCTCGTGATCGACGAGTGGCGGTCGCGTCGGGCGCGCAGCGAGATCTCCGTGGCCGACGTCCCCGAGGTCTCCTCCCCGGCCGACCACACCGACCAGCTCCTGCTCTCGTGGGTCGTCGCCGATGCGGTCACCAGACTGTCCGAGGACCACCGGGCGGTGCTGCTGGAGTGCTACTACCGGGGCGCCCCGGTCGCGGAGGCCGCTCGGCGTCTCGGCGTACCTGAAGGCACCGTGAAGTCGCGCACCCACTATGCCCTGCGGGCGCTTCGCCTGGCCCTCGAGGAGATGGGGGTCGGCGCATGATGAACAGCCAGTGCCAGTACGCCCACCTCGACGGCTCCTACGTCCTCGGGGCCCTGGCCCCGGCCGAACGCCAGGAGTTCGAGCGCCACCTGGCCGGCTGTGCCGACTGCGCGGGGGCGGTCCGGGAGCTGGCCGGCCTGCCGGGACTGCTTGCCCGGGTCGACCCGGACGTGCTGACCGGCCCACCGACCGAGGTCCCCGTACCGGAGACCTTGCTCCCGGCCCTGGTCCAGCACGTACGACGAAACCAGCGGCGCCGAACGCTGGTCACGGCCGGGTTGGCCGCTGCGGTGGCGGCGATCGCGGTGGGGTCCGTGACAATCACGGGGGTCCTGGACGGCGACCAGGCACCCGGTGCCTCCCAGGCGTCCCCGGGGGCCAGCGCCACCGCACCGGTCGGTCGGACCATGGTGGCCGTGGGCCAGAAGTCGGTCGGGGCGAGCCTGGCCCTCGAGAGCGTCGCGTGGGGCACCCGGCTCGACCTGGTGTGCAGCTACGAGGCCGGTGCCGGTTGGGACGAGCCGGCGCACGCCCCGACGTACTCCCTGGTCGTGCGGACCCGCGACGGGCGGACCCAGCAGGTCGCCACCTGGCGGGCACTTCCGGGCCGGACCATGACGCTGACCGCTGCGACCTCGGCCAGCCGCGCGGACATCGCCTCAGTGGAGGTGCGGACGGCGGACGGCCACCCGGTGCTGGAGCTGACCACCTGAGAGAAGGTGGTGCTCCCGCTGGAGCGCCGCCAGCCCCGCGACGATCACCACGACCTCGGCGACAGCGGCTGCGAACACGTAGCCACCGGTCCACACCTCGTGGACGCCGAACAGGCCCACGGTGGCCGACACCACGAATGCGCCCAGCGTCGACACACCGAAGCCGACGGCAAGGAGCAGCGGGACCCAGTGCCGCCAGCTGACCAGCAGGACGGCGATCACGAGCCCGGCGATCGCGTTCAGCATGAACGCCGGTCCGATCACGTGCTGGTCGCGGAACCCGTCGAACCAGAGCCTCAGGTGGACCGCTGCTGAGAGCAGTGCTCCTGCAGCAGCCAGTGCCCGCATCTTCATGGCGTTCTCCCTCGTGAGCGGTCTCGGACGGCCCGAGGCCTCATGAGGACCACGTACACGGAGGCCGGCAGGTTCACCCGGGTCGCACCGCGAGCCGCTGAAGGGTCCGGGCATCGCGACCGTGTGAGCCACCTCATCCCGTCGCGATTGGTCATCTGCCTGGAATGCGTCTATCTTCGAAACGAAACAGTTTCGTTTCGATGGAGGAAGCCATGACCCGCATGTCGGACGACAGACTGGGAGAGCTGTACGCAGGCACGCTCCGCCTCGTCGCGGACCTGGGCTTCGACAACGTCACCATGGACCAGATCGCCGAGGCGACGAAGTCCAGCAAGGCGACGCTGTACCGCCAGTGGGGCAGCAAGCTCGCCCTGTTCGTGGAGTCGCTGGCCAACGGTGCCCCGGTCCCGGAGGTCGCGCCCGACACGGGATCACTCCGCGGCGACCTGCGCGAGATGTTTGCCCGACGGGAGAAGGACATCGAACAGCCGCCCGAGCTGGTGGGCGCGACCCTGCAGGCCATGAAGCAGAACGCGGAGCTCGCCGAAGCCGTCCGGGCCCGCATCATCGGACCGGTCAACGACCGGATCGACCTCTTCGTGCGACGCGCCATCGACCGGGGTGAGGTCGCCAGCGACTGCCCCGCCATTCCGTACATCCACCTCGTCCTGCTGGCGCCGTACGTGCTCAACGAGGGGCTCACCGGCCTCGAGTACGACCCCGACTTCGTTCTCGCCTACATCGACGGCCTGGTCCTCCCGGCCCTCGGCATCCACTGACTTCCACCACACCTCCCAGGAGAGCTCACCATGGCTTGGCACCTCTACCGACTCGGACGCTGGTCCTTCCGTCACCGCGGCGTCGTCGTCGCGTTCTGGATCGGACTGCTGCTCGTGATGGGCGTCGGGTCGAGCACTCTGTCTGGCAAGACGTCCGACCAGTTCAGCGTCCCGGGCATCGAGTCGACGCAGGCCTTCGACCTGATCAAGGCGCGCACCCCCGACGCGGCGCCCGATGGAGCGACCGCCCGCATCGTCTTCCAGGCGCCGGAGGGACAATCCCTGGACGACCCCGCCAACAAGCAGCTGGTGCTGGGCACTTTGGCTGCCACGAAGACCGGTGACGTGATCGCCACGTCGAACCCCTACCAGACCGGCACCATCTCCAACGACGGGCGTACGGCGTACGCAACCGTGTCCTACTCGAAGTCCTCGGTCGAGCTGAACGATGCCGACCGCACAGCCCTCGAGACGTCGCCCGCCCAGGCTCGGGACTCCGGCCTGACCGTCGAGATCGGCGGTGACGCGCTGCAGGTGGTGGCCGGCACGGGGACGACCGAGCTGCTCGGCATTGCCGTGGCGGTGGTCGTGCTGATCATCACCTTCGGCTCCCTCCTGGTGGCTGGAATGCCTCTGCTCACGGCGCTCATCGGCGTCGGCATCGGTGTCTTCGGGATCGGGACCCTGACCGGCTTCATGGACCTCGGCTCGACCACGCCCATCTTGGCGACGATGCTCGGGCTGGCCGTCGGGATCGACTACGCGCTGTTCATCGTGTCGCGCTACCGACACGAGGTGCAGAACGGCAGCGACCACGAAGAGGCGGCCGGACGAGCGGTCGGCACCGCGGGATCCGCGGTCATCTTCGCGGGTCTCACCGTGATCATCGCGCTCGCCGGACTCTCGATCGTCAACATCTCGTTCCTCACCGAGATGGGCCTGGCCGCGGCCGGCACCGTCGCGGTGGCGGTCCTCATCGCGCTCACCATGCTGCCGGCGCTGTTCGGCTTCGCCGGCAAGCGGATCGCGTCGGGCAAGCTGCCCTTCCTCAAGGCTCGCGACCCCGAAGCGCGGACCGACAAACGCAGCAACGGTCGCCGCTGGGCCGACTTCGTCACGAAGCACAAGGTCGTGACGTTCGTGTCCGGCCTCGCGGTCGCGGGCATCGTCGCGCTGCCGCTCGCCTCGATGCAGCTCGCGCTTCCCGATGACGGCACCGCCGCCGCCGGGAGCGGGCCGCGCGAGGCCTACGACCTGATCGCCGAGAACTTCGGCGCCGGCACGAACGGTCCGCTGATCGTGGTCGTGGACACGAAGAACGCGCAGAGTCCCGAGGCCGCCGTCGACCAGGTCGTTGCCGAGATCAAGGCGGTCAAGACCGACGTCGCCACGGTGGTCTCCCCCGCACCGGACCCGAGTGATGCTCAGGCAGTGGCCAGCTACCGCGACCAGCTCGACACGGCGCAGTACGCGCTGGTCACGGTGATTCCCGACAGCGGACCCTCCGATGCCAAGACCCAGGTGCTGGTCGACGACATCCGAACGGCCGTCCAGGGCACCGAGGCGGACACCGGGGCCCGGGTGCTCGTCACCGGCCAGACGGCCCTGGGTGTGGACATCTCCGAGAGCCTGGCGACCGCGTTCCCGAAGTACCTGATCGTGGTGGTCGGCTTCGCGTTCATCCTGCTGACCATCGTGTTCCGGTCGGTGTTCGTGCCGCTCAAGGCCGTTGCCGGGTTCCTGCTCTCCGTGGGCGTCTCGCTGGGGGCGACGGTCGCCGTGTTCCAGTGGGGCTGGTTCGCGAACCTGATCGGGGTCGACAAGTCGGGGCCGGTGCTGTTCATGCTGCCGCTGCTCCTGACCGGCATCCTGTTCGGGCTGGCCATGGACTACGAGGTGTTCCTGGTCTCGCGGATGCGCGAGGAGTACATCCACGGCAAGGCCGCGGTCGAGTCCGTGGTCACCGGATTCCAGTACGGCGCCCGTGTCGTGACCGCCGCCGCCCTCATCATGATCGGCGTCTTCGCCAGCTTCGCCCTGGGCGGCGACCCCGTCATCAAGTCGATCGGCTTCGGCCTGGCGGTCGGCGTCCTCGCTGACGCGTTCCTGGTGCGGATGACTCTGGTGCCGGCGTTCATGGCCCTGCTCAGCGACCGGATGTGGTGGTTGCCCCGCTGGCTGGACCGGATCCTGCCCAACCTCGACATCGAGGGCGAGTCGCTCTCCCTCAACGGCGACCCCGCGACGGACGTCGAGGATCCGGAGTCCGTCAAGGTCTGACCGGGAGCTTCTTGTCGCTGTCGAGGAGGGCCGGCGGCGCGAACACCTCGAGGGGCTCGGCCTTCCCCTTGAGCGGGACCGTGCCACGGGACACCATCGCGAGACCTCCGAGCAGGAGGTCTCGCGTGGCTGCGGTGATGAGCACGTCGTCCCCCGTCTGTCGGGTAGCGGCCTCGACCCGGGCTGCGACGTTGACCGCGTCGCCGATCACGCTGAAGTTGAGCCGACCGGCGCCGCCGATGGAGCCGGCAACCACCCGGCCGGTGTTGACACCGACTCCCACGCGCAGGCCGGTGTCGCCCGCGTTCACCGCTGCGACGATCTCACGTGCTGCGGCGACGGCGCGGTCGGCATGGTCGGGATAGGCCTCCGGGGCCCCGAAGACCGCCAGCAGCCCGTCACCGATGAACTTGTCGACATGACCACCGTGCCGGTCCACGATCGGCACCATGACCTCGAACAGCTGGTTGAGCGTGGCGATGACCTCGGTGGCCTCGGCGTTCTCGGCGTACGACGTGAACCCGCGCACGTCGCAGAACATGATGGAGACGTCGATCTCGACACCCTCGTCCGGGAACTGCCCGGAGAGGATCAACCCGGCGACGGCCTTGTCCATGTAGGTGCCGAAGGCCGCCCGCATCTGCTCGCGCTCCTCCAGCCCCCGCGCCATCAGGTTGAAGTCGTGGGCCAGCTCCCCGAGCTCGTCGCTCGTCGTCACGGGGACCCGGGCCGCGAAGTCCTCGGCCCGAACCCGGTCCAGGGCGCGCCGGACCTCGCTGATGGGCTGGGTGATCCCCCGGGCCAGCAGCAACGCGAGCTCGTGGGACAGCGCGAGGCCCACCATCATCGCGACGACCACCGCCAGCACCAATGCGGAGGAGCCGCCCCGGTCTCCGACCAGGCTGGCCACGACGACACCACTGAACGCGGTGTACGCCGGAAGACCGATCCTCAGCCGCTTGCTGACCGGCAACCCGTGCCGCTCGAACGGAAAGTCATCCGGCAGCACATCGGCGATGTCGGCAACCATGGGCCTGGCCAGGGCCTCGCCGACGGAATAGCTCAGCACGGTCGCGTAGGCGGCCGGGATGACACATGCCAGGAGCACGACAAAGAAGTCGGGCCACCTCAGATCCAGCACGTGGACCGCGAGTGCGCAGGTCGGGACCACGGCGAACAGGTTCACCCGCCAGGAGTCGCGGCGGTACTGGCGCAACGTGAAGGTTGTCGCCGCCTCCCAGGCCGCGACCGTGGCTCCGGCGGTGGGTGCCTCCATGCGGCGCCACCCGACGATCGTGTCGAGCACGGGCCGGGCGCGGGCTGCCGCGAACAGCACGGCGAGCAGGGTGAGGCCGGAACCGGCTCCGGCCAGGGTCGCGAACTCGAGGAACGTCGGGTCGTAGTAGGACACGATGATCGCGATGGTCAGGAGCGCGACGAAGACGGACACGCCACCCTCGCCGGCGACCAGCACCAGCCAGTAGCGCGAACCCAGGCGCCGATACATCCAGCCGGTGATCCTGTCCAGCACAAGCCCGAGTGTGACGGGCGGGGGCCACCTCGTCTAGCGAACCGGCTCGGGCTCCTTGTGTGGGTCCTCGCGGTGGGAGTCCTCGCTGTGCGGGTGTGACGGCTCGACCCTGAGCAGCCGGGCGACCCAGTCGGGGAGGTACCAGTTCCACTTGCCGAACAGGGACACCAGAGATGGCACCAGCAGCGAACGGACGATCGTGGCGTCGAGCAGGATGCCGAAGCCGAGGGCTGTGGCCATGATCTTCAGGTCGGTGCCCGGTCCGGACGCGAGCGCTGCGAACGCGAGGAACAAGATGAGCGCGGCGCTCGTGACCAGGCGTCCGGTCCTGCCGATGCCCTCGATGACGGCTTCGTTCGTCGAGTGCCCGTCGTCGTACTCCTCCCGGATGCGGGAGAGGATGAAGACCTCGTAGTCCATGGACAAGCCGAACAGGAACGCGAAGACCATCAGCGGAACCCAGAACGTCACCGCCCCGGTGGCCGCGATCCCGAAGAGCTCGTCCGAGCCGTAGCCCTTCTGCCAGAACAGCACCATCGCACCGTAGACGGCCGTCAGCGAGATCAGGTTCAGCAGCACCGCCTTGAACGGCAGCAGCACCGAGCGGAAGGCGCGCACCAGCAGCACGAACGTCAGCAGCGCGATGATCGTCAGCATCAGCGGGAAGTTGCCGTAGACCGCGTGCAGGAAGTCGACCTGTGCCGTGCCCAGGCCGGCGACGCCGAGAACGCCGGGGGTGTCATCGGCGGCGGCCGTGACGCGCCTGACGACCTCGATGGTCTGGGAGTTGACGGTCTCCTGATCCGGGACGAGCACGACGACGGTCTGCCCGGCCGCGCTGCTCGACTCCCCCGTCGAGACGAAGGCCGCGGAGATGCCGTCGATGTCACCGAGCGTCGCGGCCGCATCGGCCGCCTTGTCGCTCTCGACCAGCACCTCGATGGGGGTCAGCGCACCCGTCGGGACGCCGCCGTCCTCCAGCGTGTGCAGCGCGGTCACGGCGGGTCCGGTCTTAGCGAGCGAGTCCGAGGAGGGCTGACCGATCTTGATGCCGAGGAACGCCACGAACAGCAGGCCCAGGGCAAGGAACGCGACACCCGCGGCGACCCAGCGCCGACGTACGACGAGACGCGCCCAGCGGCTCCAACCGGGGCTGGCGACGTTCTCGTGCCGGATCTTCGGCCAGTCCACGCGCGGCCCGATGCCGCCGAGGATCGCGGGTGTCAGCGTGAGCGTGACAAGGACGCTGGCGAACGGGATCAGCGCTCCACCCATGCCGATGCTCCGCATGAATGGCACCGGGAGCACGATCAGCGCGAGCAGTCCGATGGCAACCGTGAGTCCGCTGAAGAGGACCGCATGGCCGGCGGTCTCCATGGCGGCGACCACGGCGTCGTGGTTCTCCTTGCCATGATCTCGTTCCTCACGCCATCGGGTCACGAGCAGCAGGGAGTAGTCGATGGCCACACCGAGCCCGACCAGGGCGACGAGGAACTGCACGATGAACGACACGTCGGTCAGGTATGTCAGCGGCAGCAGCATCAGGAACGTTGCCAGGATGGAGACCGCGGCGATGACCAGAGGCAGGAATGCCAGCAGCGACGCGAAGACGAACGCCAGCACCAAGAGCGCACCCACGGCGCCGAGCATGGTCTCGGCCAGCACCCCGGGACCGCCGGACTCGTCGCCGACGGCCAGCGCGTCGATGCCGGTGACGCCCACCGTGGCGCCCGCGGGCTTCGTTGCCTCGATGGCCTTGCGGATCGGCTCGGTGGGGAGCACCTGGTTGAGGGACTGTGGGAACGGATAGAAGACCATTGCGTACGCCGTGCGGTCGTCGTCGGTGCGGAATGCCTTGTCCCCGGTGTTGGCCTCGTCGATCACGCGCATGTGGGCCACGCCGGTGCCGATCGCGTCGAACGCCCGTGCGATCTCGTCCTCGTGGCCGGTGATCGTCTCGCCTTCGGGCATCGTCACCGTGGCCAGCATGGGCGTGGTGTTGCCGCCGTTGCCGACCGCCTTCACGATCATGTCGGAGGCCTCGGTGCCGGGCTGCCCCGGCAGTGAGAAGTCGATGGTGAGCCGGTCACTGGTCTTCCCGGTGGACAATCCGCCCGCGACCATGATGACCAGCCAGAAGACCATCACCCACTTGCGATGGCGAAGGATGAACTCGGCCCAGCCGCGCATCAGCATTCTCCTGTCGTGAGCGAACGACGTCGGATGGAGCGTATCGGGAAGTTGTTGCGCGCGGCCTCGTCATTCTGGTCGGGTCCCGGCCAGTGCTCGGACCGCGGTCAGCCGACCAGTCCCCTGCGCCGAAGGAACGCGAGCTGGTCCACCGCGATGTTCTTCGCCCGGTCGCTCATCAGCACGTCGAAGTGGTCCGCGTCCGGGTACTCCTGCAGCTCCGCGCACGGCACGACGGATGCGAAGCGGCGGATCGCGGTGGCCGAGACGCTGATGTCGCGGCCACCCAGCCCGACCCACGACGGGGCGGCGACGCGTTTCGCCTTGCTGACGGGCCGGTAGGCCCACAGGCTCGCGAAGAGTGCCGGGCCCACCTCGTTGCGCCATGGTCCCGTCGCGTGCACCGACCGCGCGAACCCGTCAGCCTCGCCCGGAAGGTTCATGGCTCCGCGCCCCGTTGGCTGCGCCGTGACGGGGATCCGGACACGACGGCCAGCCAACTCGACCATCGATCGGACCAGGATCCAGGCGGCCAGGCCCGGCGCCGTACCGAGGGTCCGGGCTCGTCCGTCGAGCATCGGGCAGAGCGTCAGGGTCGCGGCGAGATCGCCGTCCTGCGCTCCGACCGCGACTGCGTGGCCACCGCCCAGGGAGAAGCCCCAGAGCACCACCTTCGAGCGGTGGACGCGCGGGTGCCTCCGAGCAGCGGCGACGGCCGAGCACCAGTCGGCCCGCTGCTCCCCCAGCCTCAGTCGCCCGGGTGTGTGGCTGGGCGAGTCACCCTGGTGGCGGTAGTCGAAGAGCAGGACGGCCACTCCGGCGTTGGCGAAGGCTTCGGCGAACACCGGGAGGCCGTCGTGGCGCGTCAGCGAGAAGCCGTTGCCCATCACGACACAGGTCAGGCTGTCGTGGTCGCCTTCAGGCAGGTACAGCCAGGCGGCGCACGTCCCACCGGAAGAGCTGAACGGTGCCTCGACGCGTTCGAACGTGGTCACGTCGCGCAACGTAGCAGCGCCCGGGCGCGGGCTCGTTCCGACGGTCTCCGGCGGTGCGGCAGGATCGTCGGCATGTCTGCCTACTGGATCAGCAGCTATGTCGAGATCAGCGACGAGGACAAGCTCGCGGCCTACGCGTTGCTCGCCGGGCCCGCGCTCACCGCCGCCGGCGGCACCTTCCTGGTGCGTGGTCTGCCGAGCGCTGTCTACGAAGCCGGTCGCGATCTCCGCGCCGTGGTCATCGAGTTCCCGAGCGTCGAGGCGGCCGTCGCAGCCCACGACAGCCCGGCCTACCAGGAAGCCCTGGCCGCGCTGGATGGCGGAGCTTTACGTGACCTGCGAATCGTCCCCGGCGTGCCTGGGGACGCAGCGCCTCGTTGATGGCCTGAGCCACCGCGGCCCATGACACCCCTGACGATCAGGACGTGTAGGGAACCCGCTCCCAGCTCAGGACCGGCTCATCCCTGCCACCGACCGTGACGCGCAGGTAGTCGTTGTTGTTCGAGGACCCGTCCACAGTCACCCGGGTGAGGTTGTCCGCGGAGCCGCGCACGCCGTACGTCGTGAGCCACGGGGAGCCTGCTGCCAGGGGCTTGTCGGTGTTGTAGGCGTGGCTGTCGCCGTCGAAGAGGTAGACCGGACCACGGAACCGGGACGACTCGTCGATCAGGGCCTGGACCCACGACTGGAAGGCTCCGATGTCGTTCCAGGTGGGCGTGTACGTCGGGTCGAACATGTCGGCCTGCTGCATGACCACCACGCCGCGGGAGTGCTCCTGCTTCGCGGTCCGGAATGCCGAGCTCAGGGCGTCGATGTCGGCGCGGGTGCGCTGCGCGACCGCCCTACGCTGCTCCGGCGTGGGCTCGGTGTTGCCGAGGCCCGACCACGGTTGGAGGCCGTTGTTGCTCCCCGTGACGTTCGCGGCCACGAACGTCAGCCCCGCGCGGCTGTACACGACGTTCTCGGGGAAGCCCCGACGCGCCTGTGACTCGACCCTGAAGGTGTCCTGGCCGAGCGTCCTGCCCGGGTGGTCGTAGAACAGGTCCCTCACCTTGGCCAGCCGCTCCAGCGGGTTGTAGGCACCGTTGTTCGTGCGGTGGCAGTCGGTCCACTCGTTGTCGCCCGGCGTGTACACCAACGGGTCCTCGAACATGTTGAAGTCGCTACGGATCATCTGGAAGTACTCGTCGCTGCACACGCTCGAGCCGTTCTTGATGTCACCGACGTGCACGACCGACTGCACGGCCGGGTCGTCGTTGATCTGCTGGATCCATCTCGGGAACGCCGCGATCTGGTCTGCGCCGTACGGGACGTCGCCGATGACAGCGAAGGTGTACGACGCTCCGCGCGAGGCGTGGTGTCCCCCGTGGTCCTCGGCGGTGGCGGTGGCAGCCGCACCGACGGATGCGGCTGTCAGGGCGAGGGTGATCGAGGCGACGAGAGTGCGGACCGGGCGCATGGGGCTCCTTCTGAGGACCTGGGCAGGTTCCGGTCAACCTGCTCCCCCGAGGTGAACCCGAGGCGTCGTCCCGAGGTCGTGGCGCTGAACGTCGCCCTGCGCGTTCAGGTCGGGAGCCACGACACGTGGCCCGCGAGCACGGCGTACCCGACGAACGCCCCGACGTCGAGCAGGGTGTGCGCCACCACCAGAGGCGTGACACGGCCCCACCGCCGGTAGAGCCAACCGAAGAGCAGACCCATCACCAGGTTGCCGGCAAAGCCGCCGAGCCCCTGGTAGAGGTGGTAGCTGCCCCGCAGCACCGCGGCGAGGCCGATGGCCGCGGCGTCTCCGAAGCCCAGCTGGCGCAGGCGCACCAGGACGTAGCCGAGGACCACGAACTCCTCGAGCACCGCGTTCTCGAGAGCCGAAAGCACCAGCACCGGATACTTCCACCACACCGACGGCAACCCGTCGGCGACGACCGTGAGGTTGAGCCCGAGGGCGTGCATGACCAGGTAGAACCCCACACCGACCGACCCGACAGCGACGGCCAGCGCGGCACCGCGACCGAGGTCGCCGACTCCGGCCCCGCGGAACCACACGTTCCTCAGGCTGGTGCCGGAACGGACGAGCAGGTAGCCGGCCAACGCCACCGGCACCACCGCGAAGACGATCCCGAGCAGCTGGAGGGTCAGGTCGAGCAACGGCCGCGACGGAGCGTACGACCCGTGCAGGGTTGTCGTCTGCGCGGACAGACCTCCTGGTGCCGTGGCGGCGCCGATCAGCTGGACCAGGGCGTAGATCCCCGAGCGCCCGAGTGAGAGCGACAAGACGATCACGAGCTCGATGACCACGAGCCTGCGGTTGGGTAGCCAGCCGGAGTCGGCCGGCGCGGTCACGGCCGCCGCCGCAGGACGGTTCACCAAGCGAGTATCCCGCCACCTCCTGAGCGGCTGCTGAGTGCCGCAGGAAGGGCCCCCACTTTCGGGGGCCCTTCCCTTGGTCGGCGAGTGTGGAGCTTGGGTCAGTTCTTCTTGACGAGGACCAGGGTCTTCGTCTTGACGACGGTGCCACCAGAGGTGGCCTCGAACGTGACCTTGAACTTCACCGTGAGCTTGCCCTTCCTGTTGAGGATCTTGCGATAGGCCGCGTTGGCCCGCACGGGGATCTGGACCGTGGTCGCTCCGTCCGGCGTCCCGGTGGCCGTGACCACCTTGGCGCCGGTGAGGGCTACCGTGCCCGCGGTGTTGACCGTGACGCTGAGAGTGGCAGTGCCGCTCTTCGTGTTCTTCACGACCTTGCCGAGCCCCAGCGTCGGGGTGATCGGCTCCTCGGCCACCGAGACGGTCAGCGGGTCGGAGTCGGTCTCCTGGCCAGACGAATCGGTGACGATCGCCTGGAAGGTGACGTCCTTGCCGGCGTACTCCGTGCCCGGAGTCCAGCTGAACGTGTACGGCGCCGTGGTGGCGACCTGCACCGGTTGGCCGTCGACCACGAGGGTCGCCGACTTGACGGCGAAGTCGTCGAGGCCACGGACCAGCGGGAACACCGTCTCCCCGACCTGGACCTGTGAACCATCCTCAGGATCGATCAGGGCCGCTGTCGGCGCCTCGTCGGCGACAACGCCCACCGTCGTCGGCACCGTGGCCGGCGGGGTAGACGCGCGCTGCGGGGTGGTGACCGTCGCCGCGGACGTGGTGTCCGGACCGGAGATGGCCTCGAGACCAGCGCTCGGGTCCGCCGGACCACCCGGAACCGGGTTGCCCTGACCGATGAAGCTGCCCTGAAGTGCGAACGGGGCACCCTCGCGCACTGCGCTGTTCGCGGCATTCGCGTTGTACGCCGCGAACCCGTTGCCGGTGATGATGTCGCCCTGGGCGGTGAGAGTCCCCGTGCCGGCATCGGTCAGCAGGACACCGAACGACTTGGCCGGGTCGGGTTTGAAGTAGTTGCCGGTGACCCGGCTGCCATTCACGAACCCGTCCGAGCCGCTGGTGTACTTGATGCCGGTCTGCGGGAACACGCTGTTGGGCTTGCCCCTGACGACCGTCCCGGTCACGTAGCCGTGCTGCTTGATGTCGGTCCGGACGACGTTGTCCGCATTCCCGTCCGGGCCGCGGGCGCCGTCGAACAGGATGCCCCCGGACTGGTAGCCGGTGACGAGGCTGTTCGCCACCGTCACCTCGTTGTCGACGGTGCCGGAGCCGGCTCCCTGGATCACGCCGGTCTTGACGATGCCCCATCCGTGCGGGTTGTCCGCCAGCTCCGCGGGTGTGGTGGCCACCTTCATCGGTCCCACCACGCTCTCGGAGACCCGGCCCGAAGCACCGAAGAAGGCGATGCCCGCTTCGGCGAAGGTGTCACCGGAGGTCACCGTCACTCCCGAGATGTCCACGAACATCTCGTTGCTGTCGGTCGAGCCCAGTGACTGCCTGGAGATGGTGACGACGTTGCCGCCACCATCACGGAGGTACGGCTTCAGCCCGGCAAGCGACTGCAGGGACTGGTCCGGCATGATCGTGACCTTGTCGGCACCGGCGCCCTTGATCTTCAGTGGCTTGGTGATGGTCAGGCCGTTCATGGCTTCGGTCGCAACCGGGTTGCCCGGGCCGAACACGGGAGTCGAGGACTCCTCGTACACGCCCTCACACACGACGATGGTGTCCCAGGGAGCGGCAAAGTCGACCGCCTTCTGGATCGAGGTGAAGTTGGCGTTCGGGCACTGTGCCCTGTCGTCGTCAACCACCCAGGTCGTGTTCCCGTAGGGGTTGCCGACTGGGTCGTTGAGCTTGACGTTGCCCGGTGTGTTGTCGTACGAGCCCAGGAAGTCGGCCGGGTCGGGACCCGTGGCCGGCGGGCCATAGCCCGCGCCCTGGTCGGGGGCGGTGCCGTCCGAGAGGATCAGCGGCTGCGCGGACGCAGCCTCCTGGAACCGCACATCGGCGATCTGGATCGAACCGGACGCGGGGGTCCCGTCCCCGCCGAAGCGGAGCTCCAGCTTGTCCAGCGAGCTGATGTCCAGACCCTGAGCGGCGAACTCGCTGAGCGGCACGCGGATCTGGCCGAGGACAATGTGCGTGGCCGCAGTGCTGGTGCCCGTGGACATGTGCAGCGCGTTGCCCCACCGCTCGTCCCCGGCGTTGACCGTGGCCTCGTGTCCCTCGGTGTCGCTGAGGGCGATGACGAAGTCCTGGGTTGTCGCCGAGGGGTCGTAGGCCGACGGCAGCAGATTGCCGTCAGCGTCCTTCCGGTCAACGCTCGTCCCCGGGTTGCGAGGGTCGAAGAAGTTGACGTCCGCGCCCATCGTCAGCGCCTTCAGGCCGCTCATGTCCTTCGAGGCGGCCGGAATGTCGGCGGTGAGCTTGGCGGTCTTGCCCTGCTCCCAGGCGAGCGTCAGCTGGCGACCATAGGACTGGTTCACCGGGGCGTTCTCCCGGGTCCCGTTCTGGCCACCCAGGTCGGCCTTGCCCGGCAGCGGGCAGGCCTTGGCGCCGGTCGGTTGCGTGCTCTTGCCCAGCTGGGCCGGAGCGAAGTCGTCCGGTTCCGGGTTGCACCAGTCGTAGCCACCGGCGGTGGGCTTGGGCAGGGCGACCCCACCGTTGTCGACGTACGGGTAGGCGAAGCCGCTACCGCTGAGGGAACCGCCGAGTGCATTCAGCGTGAGCGGGTTCTCCACCTCGGGCCGCACCACGTCGACGCGCTCCTCCGGCGGTGCGAAGTAGCTGTTCGAGACCCGCTCCTTGCAGGCGATCCTCGTGCCGGACTCACTGGTCGGGCAGGCCGAGGCCGGGATCTGCAGATGGGAGTCGGTGTTCGACAGCTCACCGGTGAGGTACGGGTCGAACGCGCCCTCGCCGCCGACGTACCGGCGGAGGAAGGCGGCCATGGTCGCCAGACCGATCTTCTCCTGGTCGCCCATCCGAGCCGGGTCGCCGGAGATCTTGGTGTTGACCATCGGGTTGTAGGTGTCGGAGTTGTCCAGGACGTACGACGACGGCGGGCCGTAGCTCGCCGCACCGCTCAGCCGCAGGTTGTTGGGCTGGACGTTGTTGGCATTGTCCGGCTGCGAGTTGCCGCATGCCGCGTCGACGCGGCTGCCGCCGTCCTGGGCGCCGTCGGCGAACCAGACGGTGTTGTACCAGTTGTGGATTGCACCCAGCTGGGAGGACTGGATCCTCGGGAACGGGTCGTCGCCGTTGATGTACTGGCTGCGCTCGAAGAAGCGCGCGCCCATCAGGTTGGAGACGTCACCGTCGCAGAAGGGCAGGATCGACATGTACGGCGTGCCGTACGGCGCTTTCCGCTCGTAGTCCGTTGGTGCCAGCGAGATCACGCCGCGAAGGGGGTAACGCGGACCGTCGGTGCGGGTCCGGTTGTAGTCGATGAAGCTGGTGACTGCGTCGCCACCGCGGGAGTGCCCCATCAGGCCGATCCGGGTCATGTCGAGCTTGCCCGTCAGCGTGGTGCCGATGGTGGTGTGCGCGTCGACCGGCAGCCCGCCCGGCTTGTTGGCCGCGCCGAGCGCGTCCAGGGTCGCAGCGATCAGCTTGCGACGCTGGTGCATCCCCTTGCCCTTGTTGTTGTCCTGACGCATCATCAGCTGGTCCTGCGACACCGAGAACGTCGTGTAGCCCCAGGTGGCGAGGTTCTCGCCGAGGTAGGCGTAGCCGGCCTCGTTGCGCTTGAACTGGGCACAGGTCGCGGTCGTGCTGTCCTGGCCGGAGTCACAGGAGCCGTGGTTACCGTGCACGAGGACGATCACCGGCGAAGGCTCGGCTCGGTCGGCCGGGTAGTACAGGGCGCCCCGGATCTCGAAGTTCTCAGGGGCCTGGGCGGTGCCTGCAGTCGGTGCAGCGCCCGACGAGTTGGGCTCCTGGAGCGACACCAGACCCAGCTTCGTCTCCTGAATCGTGACGGGTGTGTAGCTGCCGCGAGCCAGCGGATCGGGCAATTCCGTTGCCGGGGCCGACGTGGCCGGTGCCGCCGCCTGAGCGGTCGTTGTCACCGTGGCCACTGGCGCCGCCAAGGCGGCAAGCAGCGGAAGAAGCGCCAACCGGCGCCAACGCGTGGAGGTAGAGACCCGCACGGTTTCTCCTGTTCTCTCTGAGGTCGGGGATCGACCAACCGGCTCAGATTAAAGAGGGTTGATTACGCCGTTGTTGCCGCTGCGTTACTGACAGCCGCCACCTCGAAGGACGTGAAGACGCAGCAGAGGCCACCTTCCGCCGGAGCGAAAAGCAGCCTCTGACCTGCGAACAGGGAACCCGTGCCCGGCTCAGGTTGGCCAGGCAGCGGCGCGTTCAGCCGACCTTCAGGACACCCGGTCCCTGCCGGCGCCGCCACGAACCAGGTTGTTGCCTGGGCCTCCTCGGAGGAAGTCCCTGCCCTGGCCGCCGTAGAGGCGGTCGTTGTCCTTGGCGCCGTTCACGAAGTCGTTGCCTGCGCCGCCGTACACGACGTCCCTGCCGGCGTCCGCAAGCACCCACAACCTGAACTTGCGGGGCAGCGTGCGCCCGTCGACGTAGTCGTTTCCGAGCCGCGGCCAGACCTGGACGAACATCCATCTGTGGTGGAACCGCTTGGGAATCGTGCAGACGGCCGAGATGCCCTTCTTGACCTGCTCACGGTGGCAGCGCTTGGGCATGTTGAGGAGCCGTGGGGTGCGAGTGTCCCGGTAGCGCAGGCTGTTCGTCTTCTCGACGAAGGTGACCCTGAGATGGCTGCTCTGCCGTCCGGCGATGTAGACGTAACCGAACCTCGACATTCGGATGACGGCACTGCCATTGATGCTGTGGACCTTCGCATCGCCGGGTCCGAGCATCATCTGGGGATGTGCGCCCGCGACGGCCGGGCCGGCGCCCAACGCAACGCTTAGGGCGAGGGTGAGGCATGACGAGACGATCGCGCGAATCAAAGGAGCCCTCCTGGCTTTGTTTGGCGGTCAGTGACTGTATGCGCCGGGCGCCGTTGGCGCGAATTCGCGGGCTGTTCCGGGCGCAGCGGCCGGGCCATAGTGGACGGATGAACGCATCCCAGCAGACAGCGGACGAGGTCGCAGAACGCCTGTTCGGCTCACTCCTCGGCACGGTCGAGATCTTGTCGGTCTATCTCGGAGACCGTCTGGGCTGGTACCGCTCTCTGGCGGCCGACGGTCCGGCCAGCGCGGTCGAGCTCGCCCAACGGACTGACACCCAGGTTCGCTACGCCCGCGAGTGGCTCGAGCAGCAGGCCGTGGCCGGGCTGCTGGTGGTCGAGTCCGACGGTGCCCCCGACGATCGTCGCTTCGCCATCCCGGCCAGCACGGCCGAGGTGATGACGGAGGAGACGAGCTTGGCCTACCTTGCCCCCTTCGGCCGGATGTTCGGGGCGGTCTGGCCGGTGCTGCCCCAGCTACTCGAGGAGTAC
>JAOPXM010000127.1 GCA_025965125.1 Nocardioides sp. | reverse complement strand
GTTCTCGGCCGCCTCCAACGTCACCGGGATCGTGTCCAACACCGTGGCGATCGCCGAGATCCTGCACGAGCAGGGCGCGCTCTCGTTCTGGGACTTCGCGGCGGCCGCGCCCTACATCGAGATCGAGATGGACCCCGACCCCGAGGGGCACCCCACGGCGTACAAGGACGCGATCTTCCTCTCGCCGCACAAGTTCATCGGCGGCCCGTCGACCCCGGGAGTGCTGGTCGCGAGGCGGGAGCTCTTCGCGAACCGGGTGCCCGACGTGCCCGGCGGTGGCACCGTCGTGTACGTCAACGACGACGACCACAGGTACCTCGCCGACCCGACGCAGCGTGAGGAGGGCGGCACCCCTGCCATCATCGAATCGGTACGGGCGGGCCTGGTCTTCCAGCTCAAGCAGGCTGTCGGTACGGCCACGATCCGCGAGCAGGAGGACCGGCACCTGTCGAGGGCGGTCGCCGCCTGGCGCGGTGAGCCCGCGATCGAGCTGCTGGGCAACCTCGAGGCCCGACGCCTCTCGATCGTCTCGTTCGTGATCCGGTCACCATCGGGCCGCTACCTGCACCACAACTACGTCGTGGCCCTGCTCAACGACCTTTTCGGTATCCAGTCGCGGGGCGGCTGCTCGTGCGCCGGACCCTACGGCCACCGCCTGCTCGGCATCGACCTGGACCGCTCCCACGAGTTCGAGCGCGAGATCACCGGCGGTTGCGAGGGGATCAAGCCCGGCTGGGTGCGCGTGAACTTCAACTACTTCATCTCAGACGCAGTCGCCGGCTACCTCATCGAGGCCGTCCGCCTGGTGGCTCGCGATGGCTGGCGGCTGCTCGGCGACTACCGCTTCCAGACCGAGACCGGCCTGTGGAGACACCGCGACGGCGTCGTCATGCCGCCGCTGAGCCTGCGCGATGTCTCGTACGCCGGTGGCACGGTCTCGATGCCGACCAACCGGGTCACCGGGGGAGAGGGCCTGCTCGTCGAGCACCTCCGCGACGGGGCCGCGATCCTCGCCGCCGCGTCCGGTCCCGACCTGTCGGGGCATCCGGGCAACGTGAGCGCCGACTTCGAGCACCTACGGTGGTTCGATCTGCCGGCCAGCGCGCTGGACCGTTAGGCGCAGTCCCCGCAGCGTCGCATCGCCGAGCGATTGAGGTTGCCGCCGGTGGCAGCCTGGGCGTCGCCGCCGATCTTCGGCCACGACGACGCGTCCTCGATCCAGCCCCAGTCCGGTGGGACCAGCACGGCGTAGTCCGGGAGGTGGTGACACCCGTAGTGGTGTGCGATGCCCTTGCGGGAGATGAGGATCGCGCTCTTGGACGGTCCGCCGCCGGCCTTGCCGGAAGGAGCCTGATGGGCCACCAGTGGGGCCGGCCGGACCTCGTGGATCCGGCAGCTGCACATGGAGACGGGAAGCTCGGTCTGTTCGCATCGCGTCTCGGTCATTCCCTGAGTGTCTCCTACTTCCGCAACCCCCGAGGCCAATGTCTACAGCCGGACCAGCATCTTCCCGGTGTTGTCGCCGCCGAGAAGGCCCAGAAATGCGTCCACCGCGTGGTCGATTCCGTCCACGATGGTCTCGCGGTACCGCAGGTCGCCGTCCGCGAGCCACTGGCCGGCCCGCCGGTAGAACTCGCCCGCCGCGTCGCGGTGGTCGCTGACGATGAACCCGCGCAGCGAGATCCGTTTGCTGATCAGCATCATCAGGTTGCGTGGGCCGGGCACAGGAGCCTCCGCGTTGTAGTCGCCGATCATCCCGCAGGCCGCGATCCGGCCGAAGTCCGCCATTGCGAAGATCGCCGCTTCGAGGTGGTCACCGCCGACGTTGTCGAAGTAGACGTCGATCGGCCCGTGGGGAGCGAGCTGGCGCCCGATCCTTCCCGCCTTGTAGTCGAGGGCGATGTCGAAGCCGAGCTCGTCCGTCAGCCAGGCGATCTTCTCAGGGGAT
Organism: Nocardioides sp.; assembly: GCA_025965125.1. Classification (GTDB taxonomy): domain Bacteria; phylum Actinomycetota; class Actinomycetes; order Propionibacteriales; family Nocardioidaceae; genus Nocardioides. Next base: position 6,743 of record JAOPXM010000127.1, on the reverse strand, counting down.
CCGGCAGAGCCGATGATCTTCTCCGCGCCCAGCCTCCTGGCGATCTGGCCGGCGATCGACCCCACCGCCCCGGCAGCGCCGGAGACGAAGACGGTGTCGCCCGCCTTGACCTCGGCGATCCGCGTCAGGCCGACGAACGCCGTGAGGCCCGGCATGCCCAGCACCCCGAGGTACGCCGAGGCGGGGACGCGTGACGTGTCGACCTTGCGGACCTCCGCCGAGCCGAGGAGCGCGTGCTCCCGCCAGCCGGCCTGGTGGAGCACGGTGTCGCCGGCCAGCAGCTGGTCGTCTCCCGAAGCGAGGACCTCGCCCACCGCGCCACCGTCCAGGGGGGCGTCCAGGGCGAACGGCGGGACGTAGGACTTGACGTCGTTCATGCGGCCGCGCATGTAGGGGTCCACCGAGATGAACGTGTTGCGGACCAGCACCTGTCCCGGGCCCGGGTCGGGCAGCACGACCTCGACCGTGCGGAAGTTCTCGGGGACCGGCCAGCCCTGCGGGCGGGAGGCGAGGTGGATCTCGCGGGTGGTTGTCGGCATGCCACCGATCCTGCCAGCCCTGCGAACGGCTGTGCAGGTGGCCGAGATCACGTCGGCGCGGATGGGTGCAAGGGGCTACGGGCCAGTAAGATGTAAGAGTCGCAGGAGCGACATTAGGCATTACATCGAAATCTGGCCCTCGCGGGCCGAAGGGACTGAAGCACCATGACGACGCAGCTGCACCTGGCCAACGGGATCGTCCAGGGACGGGCCCACTCCGACCAGGATCCTGCGCTGCTGCGAACCGTGGAGCTGGCCCGCAAGGGTGAGCGTCAGGCGCGACGCGCGCTGGGCCGACACACCCGCTGAATCGAAGACCTTGCTGACATACGACGAGCCCCGGCCGGGTGGCCGGGGCTCGTCGCTTCTCGGGGGAGGGGTTCCGAGAAAGTCCTACTGCTGCAGGCCGAGCGCGAACTCGACCTTCCCCGACGGGTCGACCGCCGCATCGAGGATCTTGTCGTCGAGCATCACCGCAGCAGTCTCGTCGAGATAGATGGTGGCGCCGGACTGCTCGACCACCTTGTCGCCGGGCTCGGGCGCCTCGGCGGCGGAGACCGCGAAGGCTGGCTCCGTGTCACTGTCCGAGGTGATGCGTAACCCCGCGCTCTCCGGGAGGCCCGGTTGCGAGGAGATGTCCTTGACGATCGTGCTGGCGTTCTCGGTGAGGGTGAGCATGACTCGCCTTCCGATTGGCGTGCAGGGTCTCTTCCACCGTTGCCGACCGGGCGCGATGTTTCAAGCCGGACCTGTGCCTCGGGCGTGTCGTGGCAGTCTGTGCGCCATGAACGACCAGATCCCGGATCCGAGACTCGGCCCGGACACCCTGCGCTCCGTGGAGCTGACCCGGATCGGACCGATGACCCTCGAGGCGCGCAACGCCCGCGGCGAGGTTCTGCGGGTCGGATCCGGCGACAGCGCCGACTTCACCCCGGTCGAGCTGCTCCTCGTCGCGCTCGGCGCCTGCGGGGCGATCGACCTCGAGCACGTGACCGGCAAGCGCGCCGACCCCGAGCGGCTCGACGTACGCGTCGAGGGACACAAGATCCGCGACGAGAGCGGCAATCACATGGTCGGCCTGACCGTGCTCCTCGACATCGCATTTCCCGAAGGAGACGCTGGGGACCGGGCCCGCGAGGTCGTGCCCCGAACGATCCAGCAGGTGCAGGACCGGCTGTGCACGGTGGGACGCACGATCCAGGTGGGCGACGCCGTGGTGTACCGAGAGCGCGATTGATGGGACGAGGGAAGCCCGGGCCCTGGCGAGACATCCCGGCCCAGGACGGGCGTCGGTTCGTGGTGACCGGAGCCAGTGGCGGGCTCGGGCTCGAGACCGCGCGGATACTCGCCGAACGCGGGGCAGAAGTCGTGATGGCGGTTCGCAACCCCGCCAAGGGAGAAGACGCGGCGGCAGCGATCAAGGGCAAGGTCGACGTGCGACTGCTCGACGTCTCGGACCTGTCCTCGGTGCGCGCGTTCGCGGCCGACATCGGGCCGGTCGACGTCCTGGTCAACAACGCCGGGATTCTGGGTGCGCCGCTCTCGTGGTCTGTGGACGGCTTCGAGCTGCACCTGGCCACCAACCACCTGGGTCACTTCGCGTTGGCCAACCTGATGCTGCCCCAGCTGACCGACCGCGTCGTCGTCGTGTCGTCGCGCTCGCACCGGTCGGGCGACCTCGACCTGGGCGACCTGCGCTGGGAGCGTCGTGGCTACAAGCCCTACCCGGCGTACGCCGCGTCCAAGCTCGCGAACATGCTGTTCCTCGCCGAGCTGCAGCGTCGGCTGACTGCGGCGGGTTCGACGCTGCGCGCCACCGGCGCCCATCCCGGGTCGACGGCCACCGCGATCACGGGAAGCTCCGGAAGCCGCATCAAGACCCGCGTGGGGTCCTTCGGCCACAAGCTGGTGGGCATGCAGCCGTCGAAGGGCGCGCTGACCACCCTGTACGCCGCCACGATGGACGTTCCGGGCAACACCTACATCGGCCCACACCACGTCCATGAGATGAGCGGGTGGCCGACGGGCGTCGGGCGCAGCAGGAAGGCGTCGGATCCGGATCTCGCCAAGGCGGCCTGGGTCGCCTCTGAGGCGATGACCGGGGTCACCTTCCCGTTGTGAGGATTGGCGGTCAGCGTCAGCCGACAGTGACCGACGTGATGTCGACCTCGTCCTTCGGTGCTCCATCGGGGCCGCCGTCGGAGGTGCCCTTGGCGGCGATGTCCTTGACGACCGTCAGGCCGGCGGCGTCGATGGAGCCGAACACGGTGTACGACGCGGGCAGTGGCGAGTTGCCGTAGACGATGAAGAACTGCGAGCCGTTGGTGTTCGGGCCGGCGTTGGCCATCGCGAGCGTGCCGGGACCGTACTTCTCGGTGCCGTCGAGCTCGTCCTTGAACGAGTAGCCCGGTCCGCCCATCCCGGAGCCGGTCGGGTCGCCGCACTGGAGCACGAAGATGCCCTGGGTCGTCAGCCGGTGGCAGATCGTGCCGTCGAAGTAGCCCTGCTGCGCGAGCGAGACGAACGAGTTGACCGTGCACGGCGTCTTGTCCGCATCCAGGGTGGCGCCGATGTCGCCGGCGTTGGTCGCGATCGTCAGGTCGACCTTCCCTGCGACGTTCGCGTGGTCCGGCGGCAGCTCGACGTCGGAGCTGGCGCCGTCCGCCGTGTAGCTGCACGCAGGGCCCACCACCGTCGGGCTGCTCGACGGGGAGGTCTCGTCCTTCGCCGTGGTGTTGTCGCCGCCGCAGCCGGCAAGCGCAGAGATCGCCACGAGCGTGGCCAGGACGGTGAGCGGGCGTCTGAGTGAGGGAGCGAGCATGCGGTCGATGGTAGGGGGAGGGTGAACACCTCAAGAATTCAGCCCCCGGGCCGACACGGGCCAGGCGCGTAGGGACCCGGCCTCCTGCACCCAGACCTCGTCGACGAGGTTGACGGCGCTGCAGACGTGGTTGGGCACGACGTCCAGCTCGCTGCCGAGGGCGGGCAGGTCAGCATCCGGGAGGAAGGCCACCGCGCGATGCTCCGAGAGCAGGGTGAGCCGCGCGTCGGGGTGGTCGAGCAGTCGACCGAAGCCGGTGGAAAAAGGGGCACGGTCCGCGCCGAGGACCTTGCTGCCGCAATCAATGACCAGCCGTCCGTCCGCATGGCCGACCACGGTGGCGCGACAGGTGAGCGCAATGTCGTCGCGGGGCATCGCCCCGAGTTCCCACTGCTGCGCGTCACCGAAGACGTAGACGCCAGGCCGCAGCTCGGTCAGCACGTCGGTGTCGGACGCCGCGAGACTCGGGGTCGAACCGCCGCTCACCACCCGCACCTCGATGCCGGTTGCCGCCACGGCGTCACGCGCACGGGCCAGGGCCAACGATTCGTCCTGGGCACTGGAGACCTGGGCGCCGGGGGAGTAGCTGTGCCCCGGGAACGTGAAGACGCCGCGCACGGACAGACCGCTGCGGTGCGCGGCCAACGCGACTGCTCCCGCATCGCCCGGATCGGCGCCCGAGCGATGCTGCCCACTGTCCACCTCGACGACGGCCTCGATGGCGGAGCCGCCGAGCAGGTGCCCGGCGTTCGCCGCGCCCACCAGCGAGTCGACCGCGATGGCGACCGTAGCGGTCTCGGCGAGGTCGCGCAGCCGCCCGGCGGCACGTTCGTCGACCCAGAGAGGATGGGCGATGAAGACGTCCGCGCAGCCGTGCCGGGCGAACAGCTCCGCCTCGCCGATGGTCGCCACGGTGATCCCCACGGCCCCCGACGACAGCTGGAGGCGGGCGATCTGGAGGCTCTTGTGCGTCTTCACGTGCGGCCGCAGCGCAACCCGCCCGGACGCGGCGCGCTCCGCCGTACGACGCACGTTGCGGCGCAGGCGGGCGAGGTCGACCCGGAGGTAGGGCGTGGGCGGCGGCCCGGGCATCAGTCCTCCTCGTGCACGTCGGGGTCGCCCCCGAAGAGCCGACCATCGGGCCGGCCCAGTGCCGTGATCGCGGCCATCTCCTCGTCGCTGAGGGCGAACGTGAACACGTCGAGGTTCTGCCGTTGCCGCTCCGGGGTGGCCGACTTCGGGACCGGCACCGAGCCGAGCTGGACCTGCCAGCGCAGGATCACCTGGCCCGGCTCGACCCCGTGGCGCTGCGCCGCCTGGGCCACGGGCGGCTCGGCGAACGGCGCCTGGCGTTTGCCGAGCGGGCTCCAGGACTCGGTCTGCACGCCGAGCCGTTCGTTGACCGCCCGCATCTCGACCTGCGGGAAGTAGGGGTGCAGCTCGATCTGGTTGACCGAAGGGGTCACCCCGGTCTCGGCGATGATCCGGGTCAGGTGGGCCTCGGTGAAGTTGGAGACGCCGATCGAACGGACGAGCCCCTGCTCGCGCAGGTCGACGAGCGCCCGCCAGGCCTCGACGTACCGGTTGACGCTCGGGTTGGGCCAGTGGATCAGGTGCAGGTCGAGGTGCTCGAGACCGAGCCGTTGCAGCGAAGCGTGGACGCTCGCGATCGCGTCGTCGTACCCGTGGTGCCTCCCGGGAAGCTTGCTGCACACGAGGATCTCGTCCCGGGCGATCCCGGAACGCCGGACGGCCTCGCCGACCTCCCCCTCATTGCCGTAGTTCACGGCCGTGTCCAGGAGCCGGTAGCCGACCTCCAGGGCGCTGGTGATGGCGCTGACCGCCTCGTCGCCGCGCAGGGGATAGGTGCCGAACCCGATCGCGGGCAGCAGGGTGCCGTCGTTGAGCTGGTGGGTGGGGACGTCCGTGGGCATGCGGCAACGGTAGCCAAGCCGGGACGGGTCCGGGCTCAGCCGGGTGGAGCCTCGTCCGACTGAGGAGTTGCGGCGTGAGCGGCGTCGCCGTGGGTGCGGCGGTCCTCCTTCATCTCAGCCTCATAGAGGTGCCGCTTGCCGTCCACCAGCTGGTCCCTGGCCTCCCGTTCGAGCTCCTTGAACACCGAGTAGTAGGTGTCGTCGTAGGACTCGACGATCTGGAACGTCCAACGGCCCTCGATGACGTTGCGGCCGACAAGCTCGGTGGCGATCCGGTCCGCGAGCGCGTGCTGGCCCACGGCACGCAGTCGGTCAACCGCGTCCCCGAGGGTGAGGTCCGCGGTCCCGCTCAGCCGGTGGAAGCTGTAGAGGAAGCCACGGGCGGCCTCAACCGCCTCGAGCGCCTCGGAGAGCCGGCCGAGCGCGTCGACGGTCGCGTCGTCGACGCCGTCGGGTCGTCGGTGCTCGGCGTCCGGTCTGCTCATGGCCGCGCGGTACCCATTCCCGGGCGCGGCTACGCTCGCCGTGCACCCCGTCGTCTCGAGGAGGACCAGCATGGAACTCGGCGTCCACTACGCGAACTTCACCCACCCGGACTGGTCGACGAAGCTTGCCGATCGGCTGACCGAGACCGCGAAGGTCGCCGACGAGGGTGGCGCCTCGCTGTTCACGGTCATGGACCACTACTTCCAGATGGAGAACCTCGGCGGACCGCCGGAGCCGATGCTCGAGGGCTACACGACCCTGGGGTACCTCGCCGCGGTCACCGAGAACGTCCGGCTGAGCCTCCTGGTGACCGGCACGACGTACCGTCGTCCGGGCCTGCTCGCCAAGATCGTCACGACGCTCGACGTGCTGTCGGGCGGTCGGGCGATGCTCGGCATCGGAGCGGCATGGTACGAGCGCGAGCATCTCGGGCTCGGCGTGCCGTTCCCGCCGACGGCCGAGCGCTTCGAGCGACTCGAGGAGACGCTGCAGATCTGCCGTCAGATGTGGAGCGACGATGACGGCGAGTTCGTCGGGAGGCACTACCACCTCGCCGAGACGGTCAACGTGCCCCCGACGGTCCAGAGGCCCCGCATCCCGATCCTGCTCGGTGGCAGCGGCGAGAAGAAGACCCTGCGCTTCGTCGCGAAGTACGCCGACGCGTGCAACATCTTCGGCGAGAGCGCCGAGATCGTCGCGCACAAGCTCGACGTGCTCCGCGGTCACTGCGACACCGAGGGCCGCGACTACGACGAGATCGAGAAGAGTGTCATCTACTCCGGAGACGCCAGCGCAGACTCGGACTCGTTCCTGGCCACCATGGAGAGGTACGGCGAGCTCGGCATCTCCCTGGTGACGACGATGCCCGGCGGCGACGACCCGGTCGCGTGGACCACGGACGTGTGCGAGCGGGTGCTGCCGCGGCTCAAGGAGCTGTGAGCACGCCGGCCCGATCGGCACCAG
>JAOPXM010000124.1 GCA_025965125.1 Nocardioides sp. | reverse complement strand
GTGGGGCGGCCTGGCCGGCTGCTTCCCGGCGCTGATCGGCTGGACCGCGGTCACCAACGAGCTCTCTTGGGTGCCGGTGGTGCTGTTCGCGGTGGTCTTCTTCTGGACGCCACCCCACACGTGGGCGCTCGCGCTGCGCTACCGCGAGGACTATGCGAACGTCGACGTACCGATGCTGCCCGTGGTCGCCTCGGCCCGAGAGGTGGGCCGCCAGATCGTCCTCTACAGCTGGGTCATGGTCGCAACGTCCCTGCTGCTGTGGCCCGTCGCCGGCACCGGGCCGGTCTACCCGGCCGCGGCAGCCGTCCTGGGTGCGGCATTCCTGGTGGAGGCGCACCGCATGTGGGCGCGGGCCCGGGGCACCGAGGACCTGAGCGTGATCCAGCCGATGCGGCTGTTCCACTCGTCGAACCTCTACCTGTCGCTGTTGTTCGTCTCCGTCGCGCTCGACCCGCTGATCACGCGCTGACCGCTGGCGTCCGCCGGGTTGCGGACGCTGAGCAGCGCCCAGGTGACGCTGGCGGAGATGAGCGCGGCGCCGAGCATGTGGAAGCCGACCAACACGACCGGCAGGTCGGTGACGTACTGAATGAACCCGATCGCACCCTGAGCAAGCTCGATCCCGAGCAGCAGCAGAACGGCGCCCCGAGCCTGCCCCGACGCCTCGGTGGCCAGGACCGCGACGAGCAGGCCGACCGTGAGGCCGATGAACACGAACACCACGTCGGCATGGAGCTGGCTGACCTGAGCCGGGTCGAGCCCGTTGCGCTTCGAGTCGAGGTCACCGGCGTGCGGCCCGGACCCGGTGACGACGGTGCCGAGGTAGAGGACGACCCACGCCGCGGCGAACGTCGCCCAGCCCAGACCAACGATCGGACCCTTCGCGACCGGCGGGTCGGGACGGGCGACGAGCTGGATGAACCGGACCGACAGGCCGATGATCGCCAGCGAGCAGAGCAGGTGGAACGACACCACCCAGGGATTGAGGTCGGTCAGCACGGTGATGCCCCCGATCACCGCCTGGGCGGGAATCCCCAGGGCCAGCACGAGCGCCAGTCGGCGCAGGTCTCGGCGCCCGGTCTGCCAGGCCGAGACGAATGTCGCCACCGCGACCGCCACGAGCACGAACGTCAGCATCCGGTTGCCGAACTCGATGGCCGAGTGGAGGTCGTACGCGCCGTGCGGGGTGAAGGAGCTGTCCGTGCAGCGAGGCCAGGTCGGGCAGCCCAGGCCGGAGCCGCTGAGACGGACCGCGCCTCCGGTGACGACGAGCACGCAGTTGGCGACCAGCGTCGCCCAGGCGAGCGGCCGGACGAAGTCGGCAAGTCGGCGAGGCATCACTCCCACTTGAACGTCCTGGCGGTGAGCACGGTGCCGACCACGGCCCAGCCGACCAGCACGGCCAGGTCGCGCCAGGCTGTCACGCCATCGAGGAGGGCGTCGCGCATGGCGTCGCCCAGGGCGCCGGAGGGCAGCCACTGCACGACGTTCCCGAACGAGCCGTACGCCGACAGCGGCAGCACGACGGCGCCCCCGGCCAGGAGGAGGAGGTAGACGAGGTTCGCAGCGGCCAGCGTGGCTTCGGCGCGGAGCGCCCCGGCGAGGAGCAGCCCGAGCGACGCGAATGCGGCTGTGCCGAGCACCACGGCCAGCACCGCGCCGAGCACCCCGGGGTCGGGGTCCCAGCCCAGGACGAGCGCTACGGCCGAGATCACCACGACCTGCAGCACCTCGACCAGGAGCAGGGCGCCGACCTTGCCGGCGAGCAGCCCGGACCGCGGCAGGGGTGAGGCGCCCAGCCACTTGATCACGCCGTACCTGCGCTCGAAGCCTGTTGCGATTGCCAGCGAGGTGAACGCCGTCGACATCACGGCGAGCGCCAGGACTCCGGGGGTGAAGACGTCCACGGCCGCGTGGTCGTAGGTGAGCCCGACGCGGTGGGCACCCTGGACGCCGCCGATCAGCACGATCACGGGGATCACGACTGCAAGCAGCAGCTGCTCGCCGTTGCGCAGCATCAGCCGCGCCTCCATGGACGCCTGGGCGAGGACCTGGCGGGGGAGGGACGCGGCCCCGGGCTGGGGCGTGAAGGTTGTCACTCGTCGTCCTTCGGCTGGGCGGCGCGACGCGGACACGCGTCCGGGGTGATCAAGGCGCCAGCTCGCGGCCGGTGATCTCGAGGAAGACGTCCTCGAGGGTGCGTTGTCCCAGCGCGAGCGACTCCGGGAGCACGTCGTTCTCCTCGCACCAGCGCGACACCTTCGCCAACGTCGAGGCGTCGGCTGGCCCGGTGACGAGCAGGCTGACCTGGTCGAGCTGGGTGACCTCGGTGTCCTGGCCCAACGCCTGCCGCAACGACTCCGGGGCTCCGGGTGGGAACGGCCGGGTCACGACCAGTCGGATGGTGCTGATCCCTGCGGATCCGACCCCGCCGCCACGCGTGAGCTCGAGTGGTGATCCGGTCGCGATCAGCCGGCCGTGGTCGATGATGTGGATCCGGTCGGCAAGCCGCTCGGCCTCGTCCATGTAGTGCGTGGTCAGCACGACGGTGACCCCGTCGGCCCGGAGCTCCTCGAGGAGCTCCCAGGTCGTACGACGCGCCTGCGGGTCCATGCCGGCAGTGGGCTCGTCGACGAAGACGATCTCGGGCCGTCCCACGATCGCCATGGCCAGGCCGAGGCGTTGCTGCTGGCCACCGGACAGCCGGCGGTAGGGCGTGCGCCCGCACTCGCCCAGGCCCAGCCGGTCCGAAAGCATCCCGACGTCGAGGGGATGGGCGTGCAGCCTCGCGACGTGGCGCAGCATCTCCAGGGCGCGCACGCCGCTCCAGGCACCCCCGCCCTGCAACATCACCCCGATCCGAGGCAGCAGGTCTCGCCGCTCGCGGACCGGGTCGAGGCCGAGCACCCGCACGGTGCCGCTCTGGGGCTTGCGGTATCCCTCGCAGGTCTCCAGCGTCGTGGTCTTGCCGGCTCCGTTGGGCCCGAGCACCGCGGTGATGGACCGACGCTCCACGGTGAGGGTCAGGTCGTCCACGGCGACCTTGTCGCCGTACCTCATGGCGAGGCCGTCGACCCGGACCGCAGGGTCGGCGGGATCGGCGTCGGACACCCGGTCAGTCTAGGGAGGAGTCCTTGGGCGTCCGCCCCCTACCCTTGCGGCGTGAATGTCTGGCTGGTGGCGGCCGTCCTCGCGCTGGCCGGGGTGGTGATGGTCGTCCTCGTGGTGCTGCTCGTCCGCGACGAGACGGCGGGCGATCCGACGTTCGGCCTGCTGGCGGCCCTGGAGCTGGCGCTGCTCGTCCAGGCGGTCGTGGGGGTGGTCGCCCTGTCGTCCACCTCTCGCGAGGTGTCCGGAGTGCTGTTCCTCAGCTATCTCCTCGGCGCGCTGTGTGCGCTGCCCATCGGTGCCTTCTGGTCGCTCGCCGAGCGCACCCGAGCCGGCACCGGTGTCCTGCTGGTCGCGACGTTCACCGTCGTCGCCCTCGAGCTCCGCCTCGACTCGATCTGGGGAGGGTCCGGTGCCTGAGCAGCACGGGAGCCGGCTCGCCTCCGGTCCCGGCCGGATCCTCGTCTTCGTCTACGGAGTCTTCGCCGTCGCCGCGACCGGTCGCTCCGCGGTCCAGCTCGGTCTGCACGCCGATCGTGCGCCCCTGGCGTACTCGCTCTCGCTCGTCGCGGCCGTCGTCTACCTGGCGGCGACGACCTGCCTGCTCCTCGGGAGTGACCGGGCCTGGCGGATCGCGGTCCTCGCCTGCTCGATCGAGCTTCTCGGCGTACTGGTGGTCGGCACGCTGAGCTACGTCGTCACCGACTGGTTCCCGGACAAGACCGTGTGGTCACACTTCGGCCAGGGGTATGGCTACTTCCCGCTGGTGCTGCCCTTCGTCGGCCTGTGGTGGCTCCGGCGCAACACGCCCGAACGGGGAACGCCGCGCAGGTAAGGGTTGCCTTGCTTGAAGGGCCACCGTCAATAACGGCACACTGATGTTGTGGAATTCGCCGGGAGCCCCGACCAGTCGACGCGTCAGCGCGTGGTCCGGTCGATCCTGGACAACGGGCCGTCCACCGCCGCAGCGCTCGCCGAGCGCCTCCAGCTCACGCCTGCCGCGGTCCGCCGCCACCTCGACCAGCTGCACGACGAGGGCGCGCTCGAGGCACGAGAGCCACGCAGCCTCGCCTCGCGGGGCCGCGGCCGCCCGGCCAAGGTGTTCGCGCTGACCGAGACCGGTCGCGACGGCTTCGACCAGCAGTACGACGACCTGGCCGCCCAGGCCCTGCGATTCGTCGCCGAGACCGGAGGCGACACCGCGGTGCGGGAATTCGCCACCCGCCGCGTGGCGTTCATCGAAGAGCGCTTCGAGGGTGTCCAGGCTGAGCACCCGGAGCTCAGCCCGGCGCAGGTCCTCGCTACCGTTTTCACCGACGAGGGCTACGCCGCCTCGGTGCGCGAGCTTCCCGTCGTGGGGGAGCAGCTGTGCCAGCAGCACTGCCCGGTCTCCCACGTGGCCCACGAGTTCCCGCAGCTGTGCGAGGCCGAGACCGAGGCGATCAGCCGCGTGCTCGGTCGTCACGTCCAGCGCCTGGCCACCATCGCTCACGGCGACGGGGTCTGCACCACCTGCATCCCCGGCTCGACCAGCACGGCCCGCACGTCCCAGACCAGCACGGCCACCACGAAGGAGCACGTCACCTCATGACGACCATCGACGAGCGCAATCCCAGCCTTGCCGGCATCGGCCGCTACGACTTCGGATGGAGCGACTCCGACGCCGCCGGAGCGACCGCGAAGCGCGGACTCAGCGAGGAGGTCGTGCGCAACATCTCCGGTCTGAAGAACGAGCCGCAGTGGATGCTCGACCTCCGCCTGAAGGGCCTCAAGCTCTTCCACCGCAAGCCCCTGCCCACGTGGGGCTCGGACCTGTCGACGATCGACTTCGACAACATCAAGTACTTCGTGCGGTCCAGTGAGAAGCAGGCCGCCACCTGGGACGACCTGCCCGAGGACATCAAGAACACCTACGACAGGCTGGGCATCCCCGAGGCGGAGAAGCAACGACTGGTCTCCGGAGTCGCGGCGCAATACGAGTCGGAAGTGGTCTACCACTCGATTCGTGAAGACCTGGAAAAGCTGGGAGTGGTCTTCCTGGACATGGACTCGGGTCTGCGCGAGTAC
>JAOPXM010000123.1 GCA_025965125.1 Nocardioides sp. | reverse complement strand
CAGGAGCTGCGCCGCAAGGGCATCGAGGACGAGGTTGCCCGCCAAGCCCTCGACGAGATCGACCCGGCCGACGAGGAGCACGCCGCTCGGGTCCTGGTCCGCAAGAAGCTGCGGTCGCTGGGGCGAGTCGATGACAAGGCCGCCACTCGGCGCCTGGTCGGGCTGCTCGCCCGCAAGGGCTACTCCTCCGGCCTCTGTTACACCGTGGTCCGCGACGAGCTGGCCGCCGCCGACCGTGCGGCTCCGGACCCTCTGGACGAGTGATTCCTCGGGTTCCGGGGAGCCGATAGCCAGGCACCCGCCTTCGAACCTGTCGTCCAGGACGCGCCTGGGTCGGCCCCCGTTCGATCGGCCTCCCGGGTGCGGCCACAATGCTGCCGTGGCCGATGAACGCGAAGTCCTGACCTGGGAGCTCTTCGGCACCTCGGTGCGTGACCTGGCACAACAGGTGGTCGACGACGGCTTCGAGCCCGACCTGGTGCTCTCGATCGCCCGAGGCGGCCTCGGCCTCGGCATGGGGCTGGGCTACGCCCTCGACGTCAAGAACCTCTCCGCGGTCAACGTGGAGTTCTACACCGGCGTCGACGAGCGGCTCGACGTACCCATCATGCTGCCGCCCACTCCGGACGCCGTCGACCTGTCGGGACTGAAGGTCCTGATCGCCGACGACGTCGCCGACACCGGCAAGACCCTGGAGATCGTGCGCGACTTCTGTGCCGACCACGTCGCCGAGGCCAGGATGGCGGTGATCTACGAGAAGCCCTCGACCGTGCTCAGGGCCGACTACGTGTGGCGGCGCACTGAGTCGTGGATCGACTTCCCCTGGTCGGCGGCCGGACCGCTCGTGGACCGCCGCGGCGGCCGGGCGCACTGAGCCCGAACTGCACCAGGTCTCGAGACGCCCTAAGGTCGGCTCGTGAGTGAGGATCCGTCCGTCCATGTGGTCGTGCACGACCGCGGGCGTGACCTCGAGGGCGTGGTGCGCCCCGGCGAGTCCTGGGCGGCCGCCGCCCGCCGTACCGTCGCGAGCCTCCATGGCGAACCGATGCCCGTCGACCTGTCCGGCGAGCTCAAGCACTTCCTGGTCGACCACGACACCCGGATCGCGATCCGGGCGATGACGCGGGGCGACCTGCCGGACGTCACCCGGTGGCGCCAGGCCGAGCACGTGCACCGCTGGTGGGCCTCGGAGGGGGAGCCGAGCGCGGAGCGTGTCGAGGAGAAGTACGGCCCGCGCATCGACGGGATGAGCGCGACCCGGATGTGGGTCGCGGAGATCAACGGGCGTTCGGTCGGCTTCGTCCAGGACTACCGGATCGGCGACTACCCCGAGTTCGCGGTGCTCGGTCCCGATCCCGACGCGATCGGGGTCGACTACGCCATCGGCGAGGTCGAGTGGGTTGGTCGCGGACTCGGGGTCCAGGTTCTGTGGGCGTGGATGCTGCGCACCCGCAAGCGCTTCCCCGACGCCACGACGTACTTCGCTGCACCCGACCACCGCAACGCCGCTTCCCTCAGGGTGCTGGCCAAGGCCGGTTTCACCGAGGGTGTCTGGTTCGACGAGCCGAACCACGAGGGCGGCGTCGACACCGTGGTCGGCTGCTCGCTCGACGTACCGCGGGTCCTCGGCTGAGGTGACGTCGGCCATGATGACGGCATGAACGCGATCCCCTCCCGGCTGCCCCCCGGACCCGTCGATCTGACCAGCGTCGCGACCGACGACACCCCGGGCTTCAAGGGGGGCAAATCGGCGGGGGAGCAGGCGCTCGCCGACCTGGGACCGGAGCTCTCCGATCTGCAGGAGCGGCTCTTCGCCGAGCGCACCACGGGGTCGCCACGCCGCCTGCTGCTGGTGCTGCAGGGAATGGACACCTCGGGCAAGGGCGGCATCCTGCGGCACACCGTCGGGCTGGTCGACCCGCAGGGCGTGAAGATCACCGGGTTCAAGGCGCCCACGGATGAGGAGCGGGCCCACGACTTCCTCTGGCGCATCCGCCGAGCCGTTCCTGAGCCGGGATTCATCGGGGTCTTCGACCGGTCCCAGTACGAGGACGTGCTGATCGGCCGGGTGCACCAGCTGGCCGATGCCGAGGAGATCGAGCGGCGCTACTCCGCGATCAACGACTTCGAGGCGGAGCTGCTGGAGGGTGGCACTTTCGTCGTGAAGTGCATGCTCCACATCTCGGCGGAGGAGCAGAAGCGCCGCCTCCTGGCGCGCCTCGACAATCCGAAGAAGTACTGGAAGTTCAACCCTGCGGACGTCGATGAGCGCGCCCACTGGGCGGACTATCGCCAGGCCTACGAGACCGCCCTCGAGCGGACCAACACCGAGGTGGCTCCGTGGTACGTCGTACCCAGCGACCGGAAGTGGTACCGCAACCTGGCCGTGGCCGGGCTTCTGCTCCAGGCGCTGCAGCGAATGGCGCCGGTCTGGCCTGCTGCCGACTTCGACATCGAGGAGCAGCGCGGCCGCCTGCTCGACGAGGTCCCTGTCTCGTGATCGAGACGGTCTCGGTGACGCGCTACGTCACTCCGCTGCGCGAGGGCGGCAGTCTGCCGGGGATCGTCGAGGCGGACGACCTCGGCACCTACGTGTGCAAGTTCCGCGGCGCCGGCCAGGGAGTTCGGGTGCTGGTGGCCGAAGTCATCGTGGGGGAGCTGGCCCGACGGATCGGCCTGCGCACTCCCCGGCTGGTGGCGCTCGACCTGGATCCCGAGATCGCCCGCTACGAGGCCGACGAGGAGGTCCAGGACCTGCTCAGAGCCAGTCCCGGGCTCAACCTGGGTGTCGACTTCCTGCCGGGCTCCTTCGGCTTCGACGGTGAGCTCCCCACCGGGCCCGACGTGGCCGGGAGGGTGCTGTGGCTGGATGCCTTCACCGCCAACGTGGACCGCTCCTGGCGCAACCCCAACCTCCTCCTGTGGAACGGCGACCTGTGGGTGATAGACCATGGCGCCGCGCTGTACTTCCACCATGCGTGGGGTGGTGGCGTCACCGATCCCGCGAAGTTCGCCGCCCAACCGTGGGACCCCGGGGATCACGTCTTCAGCCAGCACCTCGACCTGCTGGCGTCCGTCGACGCGCAGCTCCGTCCGTTGCTGGATGGCTCCGTGTTCGCCGAGATCCTGGCCGACGTGCCGGACGCCTGGCTCGAGCCCGTTCCTGGCTCTGCGTCTCCGGACGAGCTGCGGTCGGCGTACGTCGCCTTCCTGAGCGCACGCCTCGGCGCTCGCCAGTGGCTGCCACAGGTGGTGTCCGGATGAGCGCGCCTTCGACCCAGCTCGCCTACCAGTACGTCGTGCTGCGCTGCGTCCCGCGCGTCGACCGCGAGGAGTTCCTCAACGTCGGCGTCGTCATCTACTGCGAGGCTGCTGGATTCCTCGATGTCTCGTGGAACGTGGACCGCGAGCGCCTCCGCGCCCTCGATCCCCAGCTCGACATCGACCAGGTCTGCGAAGCCCTCACGTTCGTCGAGGGTGTGTGCGCGGGTGACGAGCGCGGGGGAGCGGCGGCGGGCAGCCCGATCGGGCAGCGCTTCGGGTTCCTGAAGGCGCCCCGGAGCACGGTGCTCCAGCCCGGACCGGTCCACGGCGGTGTCACCACCGACCCGGCCCGCCAGCTCGAGAACCTCCGCCACAAGCTCGTCGGCTAGCCCCCTTCGCCGACCTGTCCCAAATGGCCCCAGAAATGCCGCTGACCCGTCACTTTTGGCCCCCGGAAGGGGCCAAAAGTGACAGGTCAGCGGGTTCTGGAGGGCCAAAAGGGACAGGTCGGCGATTCAGACGGGGACCAGTTCGACGGCGCCGACGGCGTAGCGGGCCAGGATCGTCCGGGCCACCTCGGAGTGGGCACCCAGGGGCGCGGACACCGCGACCGCACCGGCCTCGAGTGCGAGCTCGGCGGCTCGGTCCGGCAGGAAGCCGGGGGCCAGGAACAGCGACGCGACCGCGATGTGGCGACGACCCTCGGCACGGAACGCCCGCACCGCCTCACCCGTGGCCGGTGGCGCGCTCGAGGCGAACGCCGCGGTCACCGGCAGCTTGTGGTGTGAGCCCCACAGGCGGGCCAGCCGAGCGACGGCCTGGTTGGCCAACGGGTCCGTGGAGCCGGCTGCGGCGAGCACGAGCGCATCGAGCTCACGCACCCGCGAGTGCTTGAGCGCCTCACGCAGTCGCACGTCGAGCACCTCGAGGAAGCATGGCTCGAGGCCGAGGATGGACGTGGCGCGGATCTGCAGACCCTCGTGGCGTGCGGCAGCCTCGGCGATCGCTCCGGGGACGTCGACCTTCGCGTGGTAGGCCTCGGTCAGCAGCAGGGGTACGACGACGATCTCGTCGTGGCCGGCCTTCACGAGCCGGTCGACGACCTTCTGGAACTGGGGTCGGGACAGCTCGAGGAACGCCGGCTCGATGCGAAGGTCCGGGCGCATCGCACGGACCTCGCCGACCAGCGCGGTGATCGTTTGGGCGGACCGGGGGTCACGACTGCCGTGAGCCAGGGCCACCAGAGCGGGAGCAGCCATCAGAGCAGCCTCCTCAAGTGGTTCTCGTTGTTCTCGGGGGTTGGTGCCGGTGTTGCCGGACGACCGACGGCGCTGTCGGAAATCATGAGTGGATACCGCACTCGGTCTTGTTGGTGCCGGCCCAGCGGCCGCTGCGGGGGTCCTCGCCGGGTGCCACCCGGCGGGTGCAGGGCGCGCAGCCGATGGACGGGTAGCCGTCGTACACGAGCGGGTTCACCAGTACGCCGTTGTCGGCGATGTAGCGCTCCATCTGGTCGTCGGACCAGCGGGCCAGCGGCGAGACCTTGACCTTGCCCTTCTTGGCGTCCCAGCCGATCACGGGCGCGATGACGCGGTTGTGGGTCTCGGCGCGACGCAGCCCGGTTGCCCAGGCGTCGTAGTTGTCCAGGGAGTCGGCCAGCGGCTTGACCTTGCGCAGCGCGCAGCACAGGTCGGGGTCGGTCTTGTAGAGGTCCTTGCCGTGCTCGGCGTCCTGCTCGGCCACGGACTGGACCGGCGTGATCGAGAGCAGGTTGACGTTCATCGTGGCCTGTGCGGCGTCGCGGGTGCCGATCGTCTCGATGAAGTGGTAGCCGGTGTCGAGGAAGAGCACGTCGATCCCGGGCACGACCTTCGCGGCGAGGTGCGCCAGCGCGGCGTCGCCCATCGACGACGTGATGCAGAAGCGCTTGCCGAACGTCGCCGCGGCCCACTCGATGATGGTCTCCGCCGGCGCCAGCTCGAGCTCGGCGCCCCAGTGCGAGACCAGCTCGCGCAGCTCCTCGGGCGTGCGACCCTCGGTCTCGATCCCGCGGTAGTTGCGAGCGGACGTGGTGGTGGCGGCGGTCATGACGGCACTCCCCGGTTGGCGGAAGACACCCGGATCAGGCCGAGCATCTTCAAGGAGAAGGCCCGCAGGCATGACCTGCATTCCCACGAGCCGTGCGGAGACGTGATCTCACCGGTCTCCGACACCACCTCGTGGGGTCGCAGGTCCTCGTCGCCGCAGTAGGGGCAGTGGAAGGGAATGCCGCGCTCGCTCACGTCGCCACCCCCGCGAGATCCCGCTCGTCCGCCTTCTCGCCGCGCAGCACGTCCTCATCGGCGCGCTGGACCCAGTCGACGAACGACTCGTCCTCGGTGCGCTCGGCGAGGAACGCCCGCACGACGTTGGTGACGTAGTCGTCGAGCCCGGCGCTGGTGACCTTGTGCGCCCGCAGCTTGCGGCCGAAGTTGGCCTGGAGACCGGTGGCGCCACCGAGGTGGACCTGGAAGCCCTCGACCTGCTCGCCGTCGTGCATCACCAGCTGGCCCTTGAGGCCGATGTCGGCGATCTGGGTGCGCGCGCAGGCGTTCGGGCAGCCGTTGACGTTGACGGTGATGGGCACGTCGAGATCGGGGAAGCGGCGCTCGAGCTCGGCGACGAGGTCGCGGGCGCGGTCCTTGGTGTCGACGATGGCCAGCTTGCAGAACTCGATGCCGGTGCAGGCCATCGTGTTGCGTCGCCAGTTCGACGGGCGCGCCGAGAGGCCGATCGTGTCGAGCCGGGCGACCAGCGGCTCGACCTGGTCCGCGTCGACCCCGATCAGCACGATCTTCTGGTACGGCGTGAGCCGTGCGCCGGCCACGCCGAACTCCTCGATCAGGTCGGCGAGCTGCACCAGCTTGGTGCCGGACACGCGCCCGGCGGTGGGGGCGACGCCGACGTAGAACTTGCCGTCCTTCTGCTCGTGCACGCCGATGTGGTCGCGGAACCCCGTCGGGGAGCCGGGGGACTCGCAACTGACCAGCTTGCGGCCGAGGTACTCGTTCTCGAGCACCTCGCGGAACTTCTCCACGCCCCAGTCGGCGACCAGGAACTTCAGGCGCGCACGCGAGCGCAGCCGGCGGTAGCCGTAGTCGCGGAAGATCGAGGCAACGCCCTCCCAGGCGTCGGCGACCTCGTCGAGCGGGATCCAGACACCGAGCTTCTGGGCCAGCATCGGGTTCGTCGACAGCCCGCCGCCGACCCACAGGTCGAAGCCGGGGCCGTGCTCGGGGTGGATGGTGCCCACGAACGACACGTCGTTGGTCTCGGGGGAGACGTCGTGTCCGGGGTGGCCGGTCAGCGCGGTCTTGAACTTGCGCGGGAAGTTCGAGAAGTCGGGGTTGCCGATGTAGCGGCGCTTAATCTCGTCGAGGGCCTCGGACCCGTCGATGATCTCGTCCTTCGCAACGCCGGCGACGGGGGAGCCGAGGAAGGGCCGTGGCGAGTCACCGCAGGCCTCCATCGAGCTGAGGCCCGCGTCCTCCAGCCGCTCCCAGATCGCCGGAACGTCCTCGATGCGGATCCAGTGGTACTGGATGTTCTCCCGGTCGGTGACGTCGGCGGTGTCGCGCGCAAAGTCCTGGCCGATCGTGCCGAGTGCGCGTACGGCGGCCGCCGTCAGCAACGCTCCGTCGGAGCGGACCCGGAGCATGAAGTACTCGTCGTCGAGCTCCTCCTCCTCGAGCATCGCGGTCTTGCCGCCGTCGAAGCCGGGGGCGCGCTGGGTGTAGAGCCCCATCCAGCGGAAGCGGCCGCGCAGGTCGGCGGGGTCGATCGAGGCGAAGCCC
>JAOPXM010000089.1 GCA_025965125.1 Nocardioides sp. | reverse complement strand
GTGACGTCGACCTGCCGGTCGCCGACGACCGGGCGGCCGTCCTGGACGCCGGTCACCCGGCCCTCGAGGCGCTCGACGCCGCGGCCGGCGAGGTCGGAGCGCTTGACCCGGAGCATCGGCCCGCCGTGAAAGCGGACTTCGGCCATCTCCTTGCGGCCCATCGGCGTACGCCGCGTGAGGACGTGGCGCCAGGCGAAGACCAGCACCGGGAACACGAACCGCATCGGACGCCCCTCGATCCGGAACGGGATCTCACCGCAGTCGCGTCCGGCGAGGATCGTCGGGTGCGTCTGCGCCACCTCGTAGGCGATGTCGGTGCCGGAGTGCGAGCCGCCCACCACGAGCACCGGGCCGTCGCGGAGCTGCGTGGGGCGGCGGTACTCGCTCGAGTGCAGCTGCAGGATCGACGGGTCCAGGTCGGCGGCGAAGCCCGGAACTGCGGGCGTCCTGCCGAACGTCCCCGTGGCCACCACGACGTTGTCGCAGGTGATGGTCTCGCTGCTGGTCGTGACGACGTAACCGCCGCCGGGGCTTGCCTCGAGGCGCTCGACCCGGGTGTTGAGGCGCACCGGCAGCTCGAACTTGGCGGCGTACGACTCCAAGTAGTCGGCGACGTCGTCCTTCCCGGGGAACGACCACTTCTTCGCAGGGAACGGCAGGCCGGGCAGGCCGTCGTACTGCGCGGGGGAGTAGAGCCGCAGCGTGTCCCACTGCTGGCGCCACTGGTCGCCGACGCGGCCCGCCGCGTCGAGGATGACGACGTCGCGGCCACGCCGCTTCAGGTGGTACGCCGTCGAGAGGCCGGCCTGACCGGCTCCGATGATCACGGTCTCGATGTGAGTGGCTTGCATGACTCCTCCAGAGGTCGGGAGTCATCACGCTAGGAACGAGGGCGCCTCGACCGCGTCGGGCAGAGCACGCATCTTCACCAGGCCGGTATGGGTGGAACTGTGTACGCGGGTTGCGAGACGGTTGGTCCCGAGCCGGCGGCTTGCCGCAACCTCCTCAGCCGGCGTCGGGAGCACCGGCGATGTTGACCAGCCAGATCACGCCGAACTTGTCGGCGGCCTGCCCGAACTCGTCGCCCCACATCTGCTTCTCGAGCGGCACGTGCACCTCGCCGCCCTCGGACAGCGCCGCGAACCAGGTGCGCAGCTCGTCACCCTCGTCGCCGCTCAGGGAGACGTTGGCGTTGTTGCCCTGGATGAGCTCCTCACCGGGAGCGCCGTCGGAGGCCATCAGCGCGATGCCGGGCCGGACGTCGAGGGAGCTGTGCATGACCTGGGTCGCCTGGTCGCCCTCCATGCCCATGTCCCCGAACGTCATCACCGAGAGCTCGCCGCCGAGCACGGACTGGTAGAACGTCATCGCCTCGCGGGCGTTGCCGTCGAAGTGCAGGTAGGGGTTCAGTTGATTGCTCATGCCTGATCTGACCATCCGCTGCCTTCAAAGTCATCGGGATTCGAGACGGTTGCTGCGCAACCTCACTTGGGCGGCAGCGACCGGGCGAAGGTGACGCCCACCTCGGCCCAGCGCCCGAGGTCGGCGTCCGAGGTCAGGCCTTCCGGGTCGATCCGCAGCCAGCTCGCCGTCTCGCGCCCCCGCATCACGAACGGTTCGGCGTGCGGCTCCTCCAGGAGGACCGCGGTGTCGGACGGGTCGGTGCGCAGCAGCAGACCGCCCTGGCTGCTGGCGCTCACGGCCAGGTTGCCGCCGATCAGGAACGCCAGACCACCGAACATCTTCTTCTCGGTCAGGCCGGGCTCGCCCTCCAGATGCGCGCGGAGTCGGTCCGCGAGCTGCTCGTCGTACGCCATGCAGGGAGTATGCCGCGACCGCCCGAATGTGACCCGCGTCGCTAAGTCGCTTTACTCAGGTGACTAACCTCACGGCGCTCGGATTTGCCTTGGTGCACAGGGTCTCTGCGACTCTCGATGAGACAGATGCCCCGAAGACCGGGGCCGCCTGGTGCGCGCCGAAGCCCGTCCCGACGCCAGGCAGACCTGACTCAGGAAGTTGATGGACGGGCGCGGGAGACCCAGCAGTTCGCCCACGGTGGCCAGCACGTCAGCCACCGCGGGCTCGGGGTGAAGTCGAGCAGCACTCGACCGGGCTACGGCGCCCGAATCCGACAGGACTCCTTCCGCAGGCGTGGCCGAGGAACCCATCGTGACCAACCCCAGACAGGGCGCGCTCGCGCGCGTCCGCACCGCGTTCTTCCTGTCCATCGCTGCCCTTGCCGGTGCCTCGGCACTCGCGGTCGTCGCGCCCGCGCCGGCCGGAGCCGTGGCCGTCGCCGAGGCACGCCCTGCGCAGCGGACCCACCACCACGCCAGCCGCGGCAGCCGCGTCGTCGGCATTGCGCGCCACCAGGCCGGAAAGCCCTATGCGTACGGCGCCTCCGGGCCCGGCGCCTTCGACTGCTCCGGGCTGACGATGTGGGTCTACCGCCATGTCGGCGTGCACCTGCCGCACAGCTCGGCCGCGCAGGCCGGCCGGACCCGTCGCATCCCGCGCGCCGCGGCGCGGCGCGGCGACCTGGTGTTCTTCACCGATGGTGGCGGCGTCTACCACGTCGCGATCTACGCCGGCGGCAACTACGTGTGGCACGCGCCGCACAGCGGGGCGCGGGTCCGCCACGAGCGGATCTGGACCAGCAGCGTGTTCTTCGGGCGGGTGCGCTGAGCGCGCTCAGCGGATGCCCGTGTCGCACGGGACCTGCACCTCGGTGTAGGTCCCGTCGGTCACGTGGGCGTCCATGAACTCGCACGACATGCCGGCCTCGGACGTCACGACGTAGTCGCCGGGCGGTACGTCGATCCGGAAGCGGCCGTCCGCGTCCGTCTGCCCGGTCGCGACCGGCTTGCCGGCGCCGTACGCCTCACCCGGTGCCTGCTCCGAGACGGTGACCTTCACGTCCGCGGCCGCCTCGGCGGCGCACGGGTTCGCCTCCTGCTCGACCGGGCAGGTCGGGCCCAGCGACACCAGGCCCCTGACTCCCGAGTCCGAAGCAGTCGACCCCGCGCTCTCGTCGCCGCAACCGCCCACCGCCAGGAGGGCGGCGGCGGCCAGGACGCTCAGGGCCGTGCGGATCGGGCGCATGAGGATCAGACGCTGTCGGGCGGGGTCCGGCTCCGTCAGACTGTCAGGCGTGCTGCTCGGTGACCTCTTCACGCCCGCGCCCCAGCGCTGGGGACTGCGTGGCGACGTGTGGGTGTGGTCGGCGATGCACGAGCGCCTGGTGGCCACGCCGCTCCCGGACGACGACAAGGCCGTCGAACGACTCCTGCTCGACACGTTCATCGCGCTGGTGGGGGTGGATCCGCACGATCCCCAGGAGGGGGACGGGGTCAACGTCCACCGCGAGGAGTTCGCCCACGGCGGGATGTCCGGAGGCATGATCCACCTGCCGTGGTGGCTCGAGACCGGTCTGCCGCTGCTGGCGTCCCGGGCCGAGGACCTCAGGTCGGTGTCGGACAGCTGATCACTTCTCGGGGTCGGGGCAGGCGGTGCCGCGCGGGAACGAGTAGGGCCCGGCAATCCGGTAGGTGCCGGCCTTGGGGGCGTGCAGCACCGTCCACCCGTCGAACGGCTGGGTGTCGTCGGTGTCCCCGTCGTTGGTGGTCGGCGGCTGCAGCTCACTCAGGCAGCCGTTGACGTTCACGGGTGGCGCATCGGACGCGGCGTCGGACGAGGGCGCCGGGATGGATTCACCCTGCTCGTCGACGAGGCTCAGCCACGGGGAGTCGGGGATGCGCACCAGGACGTCTGCCGCGCGCGGCAGGTAGATGTCCACCTCGGCGGCATCGAAACGGGTGACGACGCCGGGTGCCTCGACCAGGGGAGTGGGGTAGCTGACCGCGAACAGCCGCCAGCTCGGGTCCGACCAGACCTGGTGGAGGTAGGGCAGACCGCCGGCCACGAGTGCGGCCTCCTCGACAGCGGCCCCGTCGGGCTCGCTGGCCGGGAGCACGACGTACCGCACCGCCCACCGGTCCAGCCACGCCCGGTAGGCGTCCGCGGTCAGCGGGACTTCGTCGTTGTAGAAGAGCGGGTTGCGCTCGGCGTCAGCCTGCCTGTTCCAGCCCCGGGCCAGGTTGATGTACGGCGTCAGCGCGGCGGCCTCGCGGTGGGTGCGCGTCGGCACCACCTCGACCCGGCCAAGGTTGGCATGGCGGGCCCTGAGCTGGTCGATCAGGGGCGCCGTGTCCAAAGCCCACGCGGCCGGGGCCGACGTCGCGATGGCGTCCTTCGCGGCGACCGCCACCTGCCAGATCGACGAGGTCAGCAGGGCCATGGCGAGCAGCACGGTCACCGTCCCCCGGGAGAGCCAGTGCCGCAGCACGCCCGACCACGGGCGCTTCGAGGTCGCGATCGAGACCAGCACGATGCCGCCGACGAGCAGGCCGAAGCGGCAGACGTTGGTGCCGATCGGGGAGGGGATCAGCCACACCAGGATCACGCCGACGGCGTACACCCCCGAGGCGATGCGGGCCGAGCGCCAGGCGGGCGGCGCCAGCAGGATGATGGAGACGGCCATGACGACCGGCAGGATCGTGGAGTCCCAGTGCATCGGCTGTCGACCCTGGAACGGGAACAGCCACGCGGAGACCACCACGATGAAGACCGGCGGCACACCGAGGGCGTACGCCGCCGGGCGGCGCCGCGACAGCCACAGCGCGGCGGCGACCAGGCCGAGGAACAGGCCGGCGACCGGGCTCGCTGCCGTCGCGAGCATCGACAGCGTGCCGACGACGACGGCCTGACCCCACCGGCTGGCGTGGCCGCCGGTGAGTGGTCGGCGCGGCCAGTAGTAGACCGCTGCGACGG
>JAOPXM010000083.1 GCA_025965125.1 Nocardioides sp. | reverse complement strand
ATCGAGACGTAGCCGCCGTAGCCCACGACCACGTCGGGACGCACCCGGTCGAGGATCGCGAGCGTCTCCTGGACCGCCCCCCGGAGCCGACCGGGCACCCGGAGCAGCTCGAGGCCGGGTCGGCGCGGCAGCGGGACCGGCGAGATCAGCTCGAGCCGGTAGCCGGCCTCGGGAACCACCCGGTTCTCCAGCCCCCGAGGAGTTCCGAGACAGGTGATCTCGATGTCGGGCCGGAGCCGGCGCAGGGCGTCGGCGGTCGCGAGCAGCGGTGAGGTGTGGCCGGCGGTACCGCCGCCCGCAAGGAGGACGTGCATCAGGTGGCCAAACTTACGAGACGCGCCCGGCGGACAGACCGGCGGAGCGAACCTTCTTGCGCTGGGCGAGTGCCCGAGCGGCTTCCGGCTCGCGGCGCGCGAACCCGATCAACAGACCGAGCGCGACCAGTGAGGGCAGCAGGGCGGACCCGCCGTACGAAACGAGCGGGAGCGGGATCCCGATGACCGGCAGCAGGGCCAGGACCATGCCGACGTTGATGATCATCTGGCCGAGAAGCCAGACCACGATGCCGAAGGAGGCGTAGCGGACGAACGGGTCGGCGGTCACCCGCGCGGTGCGCAGAGCGGCGTAGGCGATGGTGAGGAACAGCCCGATGACCAGCATCGTGCCGACCAGCCCGAGCTCCTCGCCGAGCACCGCGAAGATGAAGTCGGTGTGGGCCTCGGGCAGGTCGCCCCACTTCTGCTGGCTCGCGCCGATGCCCTGGCCGAACCAGCCGCCGGTGGAGAGTGCGTACAAGCCGTGGGCGGGTTGCCAGCCCGCGTCGTGGTAGTCCTTGAAGGGGTCTGCGAAGTTCGTGATGCGGTTCAGGCGTTCGGAGTCGGTGGAGGCCAGGAAGATGGCGCCGACGCTGACCAGCGAGAGGCAGAAGGCGAAGAACCGCGCCGGCGCACCCACGACCCAGAGCATGCCGAGCAGGATCGCGAACAGCACGAGCGCGGTGCCGAGGTCGCGGCCGAAGACCACCAGCCCGGTGGCCACCAGCATGCCCGGCACGACCGGCACCATGATCTGGTGCAGGTTCGTGAGCCGGCGGTCCTTGTGGGCGTAGACGTGGGCGGCCCACAGGATGAGCGCGAGCTTCGCGATCTCCGAGGGCTGGATGACGATCGGGCCGACGCCGAGCCAGTTGGTGTTGCCGTTGCGGCTGACGCCGAAGAGTGCGGTCAGCAGCAGGAGCACCAGCGAGATCGAGAAACCCGGGTAGGCGAGCCGACGGATCCAGCGGTGCGAGAGCCGGCTCGCGACCCAGGCACACGGCAGCCCGATGAGCACCCACAGGAGCTGGCGGCGCACGATCGAGTACGAGTCGTCGAACACCTTGTAGCTGTAGACGCTCGAGGCACTGAGCACCATGATCAGGCCGATCGTGAGCAGCAGCGCCGACGCGCCCATCAACAGGTAGTACGACGTGAGCGGCCGGTCGAGCGCCTCGCGCAGGGTGGCGAACCAGCTGCCGACCGCGCGCGCGGGACTGGCCGCCTCGGCGGGCGGAGGGGTGGCCGGCGCCCTGGTCTTCTCGGGGTGCGCGGTGGTCATCGCGTCGCGACCCCTTCCTCGTCAGGCGATCCGGTTCCTCACCGCCGTGGCGAACGCGTCGCCCCGCTCGGCGTAGTTGGTGAACATGTCCATGGAGGCGCATCCCGGAGCGAGCAAGACCGTGTCGCCGGGTCGGGCCAACTCGGCAGCCGCTTCCACGACGCGTCCCATGGAGCCATGTTCACCTGGTGGTGCTGATGTTGCTGATGGTGCCCGCTCAGTCTCACCGTCGCCGACCACGATGACGGGCACATCCGGGGCGTGTCGCGAAAGCGCCGCGGCGATGACGTCGCGGTCGCGCCCGAGGAGTACGACGCCGCGCAGCCGACCTCGCACCGCCACGACCAGGTCGTCGAACCGGGCACCCTTGGCCAGGCCGCCGGCGACCCAGACCACCCGGTCGTAGCCGAGCAACGACGCCTGGGCGGCGTGCGGGTTCGTGGCTTTGGAGTCGTCGACCCAGGTGATCCCGTCGTGCTCGGCGACGAAGGCGATCCGGTGGCCGTCAGGACGGAAGGCGCGCAGTCCGTCGCGGACCGCGGCCTGCGAGACACCGTGGGCGCGCGCCAGGGCGGCGGCGGCCAGCGCGTCCTGGACGAAGTGGGGGGCGTCGCTGGCCAGGTCGGCCAGCGTGCACAGCTCAGCGGCGCTGGACTCACGCTGCTCGATGAACGCGCGGTCGGCCAGGATGTCTTCGACCACGCCGACCATCCCGACCCCGGGCATGCCCAGGGTGAAGCCGATCGCGCGGGCACCCTCGAGGACGTCGGCCCCGCGCACCATCGCCTCCGTCGCGGGGTCGGCCGCGTTGTAGATGCAGGCCTTCTGGACGCGCTCGTAGATCCGGCCCTTGTCGGCTGCGTAGTCATCCATCCCAGAAGGCCCGGAGTACCAGTCGAGGTGGTCCTCGGCGACGTTCAGCACCGCGGCCGCCTCGGCGCTCATCGACTCGGTGTAGTGGAGCTGGAAGCTGGACAGCTCGACGGCCAGCACGTCGTACGGCTCCGGGTCCATGACGGCCTCGACGATCGGCAGGCCCACGTTGCCCACCGCGACGCTGCGCAACCCGGCCGCCCGCAGGATGCTGTCGAGCATCTGCACCGTGGTCGTCTTGCCGTTCGTGCCGGTGACGGCCAGCCACGGGGCCGGGTGGTTCGGGTCGCGGAGCCGCCAGGCCAGCTCGACCTCGCCCCAGACCGGAACGCCGCGCTCGCGGGCCTGGGCGAGCAACGGCGACGAGGGCTTCCACCCGGGTGAGGTGACGACCAGGTCGACGTCGTCGGGCAAGGTCTCGGTCGCTCCCGCGCCGAGTCGGACCGTTGCGCCGAGGACCTCGAGGAGCTCCGCCTTCTCGGCCTTGTCGCCGCGGCCACCCTCGGCCGACTCGTCGAGCGCGGTGACGCGGGCCCCGAGGTGGTTGAGGTTGTCGGCGGCCGCGAACCCGGAGACACCGAAGCCCGCGACGACCGCGTGGACATCCTCCCAGGAGTCGTGCCTGCCCAGATCGTGCGGACGCTTCACGTGCCGGCTACCCACTCGGCGTAGAACACGCCCAGGCCGGCGGCTACACACAGCCCGGTGATGATCCAGAAGCGGATCACCACGGTGACCTGCTCCCAGCCGAGCATCTCGAAGTGGTGGTGGATCGGAGCCATCCGGAAGACCCTTCGGCCCTTGGTGAACTTGAAGAAGCTCACCTGCAGCACCACCGAGAGGGTCTCCACGACGAAGAGACCGCCGAGGATGACCAGCAGCATCTCGGTGCGGGTCAGGATCGCGAGGCCCGCGAGGGCGCTGCCCAGGGCGAGCGAACCGGTGTCACCCATGAAGATCTGCGCGGGTGAGGCGTTCCACCAGAGGAAGCCGAAGCAGGCGCCCGTGATGGCGGCCGCGATGATCGCGAGGTCGAGCGGATCGCGCACCTCGTAGCACTTGCCGTAGGTGATGTCGTTGCCGCCGCACCACTGGTTGTTCTGCCAGATGTTCACCAGTGTGTAGGCGCCGAACACCATCACGCAGGCCCCGGTGGCGAGCCCGTCGAGGCCGTCGGACAGGTTGACGGCGTTGCTGCTCGCGATGACGACCAGCCAGATCAGCAGGATCACCACCACGGTCGGCAGCGCGAAGCTCGTGATGTCGCGGGTGAAGGAGATGTGGTTCGAGGCGGGGGTCTTGCCGCGGTAGTCCTCCAGCATTGGCGAGAGCGCCAGGATGCCGAAGATGACGCCGATGACGGTCTGCCCGACCATCTTCGCCTTGCTGCGCAGCCCGAGGCTGCGCTGCTTGGAGATCTTGATGAAGTCGTCGAGGAAACCGACCAGGCCCATGCCGAAGAACAGGAACAGCAGCAGCAGCGCGGATGCCGACGGCATGTCCCGGGTGATCAGCTTCGCGGCGAAGTAGCCGACCAGCGCCGCGAGGATGATCACGACACCACCCATGGTGGGGGTGCCGCGTTTGGTGTGGTGGGTGGTCGGCCCGTCGTCGCGGATCTCCTGGCCGTAGCCCAGCAGGGTGAACTGCCGGATCGCGAAGCGGGTGCCGAGGAGGGAGATCAGCAGGGCGATGCCGCCGCCGAGGAGTACGGCTCTCATGGCGTGGAGGTCCCCCCTTCCGCAAGTCCCTCGGCGATGTACTCGAGCGCGGCGCCTCGTGACGCCTTGACCAGGACGACGTCCTCGGCCACGGCATTCTTTCGCAACCAGGCCAGTGCTTCGTCACGCCCCGCCGTGACGATCGCCTCACCCGCCCAGTCCGCACTGGCCCGAGCGCCCTCGGCAATGCCCGCCGCGGCCTCCCCGACGACCAGCACCAGGTCGACCCCTGCCGCCGCCGCGAACGCGCCCACCCCGACATGTGCGTCGTGAGCGGCCGGACCCAGCTCCTTCATCTCGCCGAGCACGGCGACGGTACGCCGGGCCCGGCGGCCGCCGATCGCGACCAGGGCATCGATCGCTGCGGCCATCGAGGCCGGGTTGGCGTTGTAGGCGTCGTTGACCACCAGCAGGCCGTCGGCGCGTTCCTGGACCTCCATGCGCCACCGGGACGCGGACGCCGCGTGGCCGAGAGCCTCGGCGATCGCGGTCAGGGGAAGCCCGGCGGCGAGGGCCAGAGCGGCGGACGCGGTCGCGTTCGCAACCTGGTGCGCTCCGGTCTGGGCCAGGTGCACGGGCAGCCACTCGCCGGCGTACCCGAGCTCGAACGTGGGCCTGCCCAGGTCGTCCAGCTCCAGGCCGCGCCAGGACACGTCACCGCCGACGCCGAACGTGAGCACGCGCGCGGCGGTCCGGTCGCCCATCACGGCGGTCAGGTCGTCGTCGGCGTTGACCACCGCGACCCCGTCCGCGGGCAGGGCCTCGAGGATCTCGCCCTTGGCTACGGCGATCGCCTCACGGCTGCCGAACTCCCCGACATGCGCGGTGCCCACGTTGAGGACGGCCGCGATGCTCGGGGGCGCGATGTCGCACAGGTAGGAGATGTGCCCGATCCCGCGGGCTCCCATCTCCACCACGAGGTACGTCGTGCGGGCGTCGGCGCGGAGCAGGGTGAGCGGCACGCCCAGCTCGTTGTTGTTGTTGGCGGCCGTGGCCACCGTCGGGCCGGCGGCGGCCAGCACCTGCGCGAGGTAGTCCTTGGTGCCGGTCTTGCCCTGGGAGCCGGTCAGTGCGATCACGGTGGCGTCGAGCCGGTCGACGACGTGCCTGGCCAGCCGGCCGAGCGCGGTGACGGGGTCCGGCACGAGCACGGACGGGACCCCCGTAGCCCGGCTGCCGAGAACGGCATGCGCGCCCTCGACGAAGTCGTGGCCGTCGACCCGTTCGCCGACGACCGCCACGAACAGGCCCTCGGGGACCTGGTTGCGGCTGTCGACGTACGCCGAGCCGGTCACGACGACGGAGGAGTCGCCGTCGACCGTGCCCCCGACGACCTCGGCGATCTCCCCGAGGGTCATCGCGATCACGAGCGGTCCCGCAAGGCTTCGAGGGCCACGTCGCGGTCGTCGAACGGATGAACCACGCCCGCGATCTCCTGGCCGGCCTCATGGCCCTTGCCCGCGATCAGCACGATGTCGCCAGGACGGGCCCGGCGGACGGCGTCATGGATCGCCGCCCGACGGTCACCGATCTCCACGACCTCGGCGGACGCCGCACCGGTGCCGTCGAGCACCGCGGCCCGGATCGCCGCGGGGTCCTCGGTGCGAGGGTTGTCGTCGGTGACCACGAACACGTCGGCCAGGCGTGCCGCGATCTCGCCCATGATCGGCCGTTTGCCGAGGTCCCGGTCGCCGCCGGCCCCGAGCACGACAATGACCCGGCCCTCGGTCAACGGACGCAGGGTGCTCAGCGCGGCCTCGACGGCGTCCGGCTTGTGGGCGTAGTCGACGACGACCACGAAGTCCTGGCCCGCGTCGACCAGCTCGAAGCGGCCCGGCACGCCGCTCCCCCGCCGGATCCCGTCGGCCACCCGCACCGCGTCGAACCCGGCCTCAGCCGACGCAGCGATCGCGGCCAGCGCGTTGGCGACGTTGAAGTCTCCGGGCAGCGGCACCCCGGCCGGGATCCGCAGCCCGTCCGGTCCGAGCACGGTGAACGTCGACCCGCCGGCGCCGGGCTCGACCTCGACAGCCCGCCAGTCGGCGTCGGCACCGGCCGCGGACAGCGTCCGCATCGGGATGGTCGCGTCCGCGACCAGCCGGCGGCCGTGCTCGTCGTCGATGTTGACCAGTCCGAGCCGGGCCCGCTCGGGGGTGAACAGCGAAGCCTTGGCGCGGAAGTAGTCCTCGAGGTCGGTGTGGAAGTCGAGGTGATCGCGCCCGAGGTTGAGGAAGACCGCCACGTCGAACACCACCCCGTCGACGCGGCCCATCACGAGTGCGTGGCTCGAGACCTCCATCGCGCAGGCGACCACGTCGCGCTCGCGCATCATCGCGAACAGCCCATGCAGATCGGGCGCCTCCGGGGTGGTCAGGGACGTCTTGAGGTCCTGGCCGGCGACCCGGGTGCCGACGGTGCCGATGACCGCGGCGCTGACGCCGGCCAGTTCCAGCCCGCCTTCGGCCAGTCGGGTCGTGGTGGTCTTGCCCTGGGTCCCGGTGACTCCGATCATCTGCATCGAAGTGGCCGGGTCGCCGTAGATCTTCGCGGCCAGACGGCCCAGGACTCGGCGGGGTTCCTCGACGATCAGGAGGGGTACGTCGCTGCGGGCACGCGCCTGCGCGCCAGCGGGGTCGGTCAGGATCGCGACGGCACCCGCTGAGATGGCTGCTTCCGCGAACTCGATGCCGTGCACGCGGGTGCCCGGCAAAGCGGCGTACACATCACCCGGGAGGATCCGTTGTGAGCTGAGGGAAAGGCCGGTCACGTCGATCCCGTCGACGTCACCGAGGCTCACGCAGCCCGTGTCGAACGCATCGAGCCAGGTCGTGAGGTCGCGGAGGCGCGTGCGCACCGGGTGCTGCGGACGGGTCGCCGCCAGGAGGTCCGCGTTCATGGGCGACTCACGCCGCGAGGTTATCGCTCCGGTGACCGCGGACGGTCACCACACGATGGGAAGGCGCGAGGGCCTCGTGCCCGTGGGAGGTACGGCGTACCGACGCAGCGCGTAGCTCATCATCTTCGCGAACGCCGGGCCGGCGACCGATCCGCCGCCGCCCCCGTTGCGTGGGTTCTGCACGACGACGTAGATCGTGAAGCGCGGGTCGTCGGCGGGGGCGAAGCCGGCAAAGGAGACCGTGAACGTGCCGTCGTAGCAACCGCACTGGGCGCCCACCCGCTGGGCGGTGCCGGTCTTGCCGGCCACCCGGTAGCCCGGGACCGCCGCTCCGGGTGCGACGCCCACCTCGGGGTCGATCACCCGCTCCATCATCAGCATCATCTGGTGCGCGGCGTCCTCGCTGACCACCCGGCGCGTGGTGGTGGTGTCGGTGCCGACGACGTCGCCGTCGGCGGTGGTGGCCGTGCCTTCGATGAGGCTGGGCGAGACCCGGACCCCGCTGTTCGCGATGGTGTTGATGGCCGCGGTCATCTGCACGGCGTTGACCGAGACCGACTGGCCGAACGCGACGCGGTCCTGCGTCTGGTGGGTCCACTGGCTGGGGTCCGGGAGCAGGCCGGAGGTCTCCCCGCGCACGCCGACGTTGGTCTTCTGGCCCAGCCCGAACTTGGAGAGGTAGGACCGCAGCTGTCCAGGCTTGAACTTGTCGGTGGCCAGCACGGTGCCGATGTTGGAGGACTGCGCGACCACGCCGGCCAGCGTCAGGTGGATGAGCCCGTGCGCCCACCAGTCGTGGATGACCCGGTCCTGGCGAGACAGCGAGCCGGGGACGCGCAGCTTGGTGCGGTCGGTCACCTTGCCCGCGTCGATGAGGGCGCTCAGCGTGAGGACCTTCTCGACGGACCCCGGCTCGTAGACGTCCTGCATGGCCCGCGAGCCCAGGTCCTTCTTCGGCGACTCGAGCGGCGCGTTCGCATCGAACGTCGGGTAGTCGGCCAGCGCCAGCAGCTCGCCCGTCTTCGAGTCCATGATCACCGCGACCCCGGAG
Source organism: Nocardioides sp. (assembly GCA_025965125.1). GTDB lineage: Bacteria > Actinomycetota > Actinomycetes > Propionibacteriales > Nocardioidaceae > Nocardioides. Next base: position 25,488 of record JAOPXM010000083.1, on the reverse strand, counting down.
TCGGCCTGGGCGTCCTCGACGGTCTGGCGCATGACCCGCTGGGTGTACCACTGCAGATCGCGGTCGATGGTGGTGTGCAGGTCCGTGCCGTTGACGGCGTCGGTGACGGTGTTCTGCCCGAGCGGGATCACGTTGCCGGCGCCGACCTCGTAGCGGGCCGAGCCGTCTCGACCGGCCAGCTGCTTGTTGAACGTGCGCTCGAGCCCGGCGAGCGGCTCGTCGGTGCCGAGGAAGCCGATGAGGTTGGCGGCTACGTCGGCCGCGGGGTAGTCGCGGACCGGGTCACGACGGGTCGCGATGCCCTCGAAGCCGCGTTTGGCGGCCGCCGTCACGACGTCCGAGGCGAGCGTCGAGGGAACCCGGCGGGCGATGTACTGGAACCTGCTGTAGTCGCCGTTCGCGGTGCGCGCCCGCAAGCGCTGGAGCGTCGTGAAGTAGTCGACGTTCAGCCGCTGCGCGAGGAACTTGGCGATCTCGGGGGCCTGGTCGACGGTCATGTAGGGATCGGCCACCACCATCAGACCGTCGATCGAGTCGGCCAGGGGCTCGCCGTTGCGGTCGAGGATGTTGCCGCGCTCGGCCGGCAGCACCACGTTGACCATGCCCTCGGCCGCCGCCATCGCGGCGTACGAACCGGGATCGATGCCCTGGAGCTGCACCAGCCGGGCACCGAAGACCGAGAGCACCATCGCGATCAGGACGAACCCGACGCGCAGACGCAGGGTCGGTGAGCCGCGCAGGCTGCCGCGCGGACGCAGCGGCTGGCTGGTTCGGGCCACGGGTGTCTCCGGCTTCGTCGGTCGGTCAGTGCTGGTTCTGGTGTTGCCTATGTGACTGCTGGTTCTTGTGTGAGTCATTTGTACCGGTCGAGCGGGTGTTTGCCGGCGAGCCCGCCCCCGTGTCGGCCGACGGGTCCGTGGTGCCCGGCAGGATGCCCTCCTGCGGCTGCACGATCTTGTGGATCGGGCGGGGGTCGATCGAGGGGGGCTTGACCGGCGGGGCGGCGTAGACGCGCAACCGGTTGTCGGGCGTCGCCGGCATGGGATCGCCGGTCACCGAACCGTCGGACAGGTTGAGGTACGCCGGTGGGCCGGCGAGCACCATGCCCAGGGCCTGCGCATCGGCGGCGACGTGCTGCGGGTCGCGAAGCTTCTCGACCTCCATCTGGAGGGTCTGCTTGCGGGCCGTGAGATTCGCCGCCTGCTCCTCGAGAGCCGTGGAGGCGAACGAGGCCTGCTGCATCGAGGTGTTGAACAGCAGCAGCCCGACCACACCACCGAGCAGCAGCAGGCTGACGAGCGTCACGAACGGCACGCGGGCAGCGCGCACCCGGCGCCGCGGGACGACGGTCAGCCGCGCCCGGGCGATCGCAGCGTCGGCGAACCGCGGAACCCGGGACCGGATCTGGACGGCGGGACTGCTCATGCTGCGTTTCCTCTCGGGTGGACTCGCTCGACCGCGCGGAGCCGGACCGAGGCGGCGCGCGGGTTCTGCTCGATCTCGTGGGCGTCGGCCTTCTCGGACCCGCGGGTGAGCAGGCGAAGGGCGGGCTCGGATCCCTCCGGCACGAACGGCAGGTCGAGCGGCACCTCGGACCTCGTCGCCGCGGTGAAGGCCCGCTTCACCAGGCGGTCCTCGAGCGAGTGGTACGACTCCACGACGACCCGCCCGCCCACGGCGATCGCGTCGATGGCGGCCGGGATCGCGAGGCGCAGGACGGCGAGCTCGTCGTTGACCTCCATGCGCAGGGCCTGGAACGTCCGCTTCGCCGGGTGCCCGCCCGTGCGCCGGGCCGGTGCCGGGATCTCGGCGTACAGCAGCTCGACGAGTCCCGCCGAGGTGCTGAAGGGCCTCGTCTCCCGCTGCCGGACGATCGCGCCCGCGATCTTGCGCGCGAACTTCTCCTCGCCGTACTCCCGAAGGACCCGGGTGAGGTCCTGGGCCGAGTAGGTGTTGAGGACGTCGGCGGCCGTCAGGCCCGTCGTGGCGTCCATCCGCATGTCCAGCGGGGCGTCCTCGGAGTAGGCAAAACCGCGCTCTCGGACGTCGAGCTGCATCGAAGAGACGCCGAGGTCGAAGAGCACGGCGTCGACGGAGGCCAGGCCGAGCTCGTCGAGGACGTCCGGCAGCTCGTCGTACACGGCGTGGACGCCGGTGAAGCGGTCACCGAAGGGGGCCAGCCGGGTCCGGGCGAGCTCGAGGGCCGCCGGGTCGCGGTCGATGCCGATCACCCGGGCCAGCTCGCACCGGGTGAGGACGGCCTCCGTGTGCCCACCGAGGCCGAGCGTCGCATCGACCATCACGGCACCGTCGTGGTCGAGTGCGGGCGCAAGTAGAGCGACGACCCGGTCGAGGAGCACCGGGACGTGGCGGGAGCTGGTCATGTCAGCGGCCGAGGCTCGCGACGAGGAGCAGGCTGAGGGCGACGCCGACCGAGGTTGCGGCGGAGAAGGCCATCAGGGCCGCGGCCTCGCGAGCCTGGTGCCGCACGCGGACGGCGCCGGGTGCCATCTCGGTGATGGGTGTGCTGCTCATCGGTTCGACCCCGCTCGTTGAACGCGCTGCTGGTTGGTGGTGTTGCTGGCACGGATCCGCAGGGCCAGGTCCCTGCCCGCTCCCCGTCGGGGAAGTCGTCTTCTGGGGCCGGGGAAGGTGTCCCAGACGACGGAGGGAACGGGCATGGGCCTCGTCCTGCGGATTCCGTTGTGGAGTTGTCGGTGGAGCGGGGTGGAGCGGGCGCTTCCTAAGCCGTGCCGGGTTCCTCGTCGAGCTCCGCGAACTTCTCCTGGGCCGCCGTGGAGTACTCCTGCCATCGGGCCGGGTCCCAGATCTCGATGCGGTCCATCACGCCGATGACCACGACGTCGCGCTGGAGCGCGGCGTACTCGCGCAGCGGCGGAGCGATGCTGATCCGGCCCTGCTTGTCGGGGGTGCCCTCCTCGGCGCCGGCGAAGAGCACCCGGGCGTAGTCACGAGCACCCCGCGATGTCATCGGCGTCGCCTGGGCTCGGGCGGCCTCCTGCAGGAAGACGTCCTCGGGCCACACGACCAGGCACTTCTCCTGACCTTGGGTCACCACGAGCCCTTCTGCGAGTCGGTCCCTGAACTTGGCCGGGAGGAAGAGCCGCCCCTTCTCGTCGAGCTTGGGGGTGTAGGTGCCCATGAAGAACATCAGGCACCTCCTGCGGTCCGTTCCTCCACTGCGCCCCACTTTACTCCACTTCCCTCCACCGTCAACCACATTCCGGGTGTTTCCGGCACGGATCGCGGGCGCCTGGTGCATGGCAACGAGGAGGTTCCGCAACCAAACCGTGACCGCGGGAGTCGGATGCAGTGAGGTTGACCGCGCGTAAGTTGCCGGGACGCCCTACGGTTGACAGAGGACCTGGACGGCCAGGCGACGGAGGATGGGGAAGGACCGGACGTTGAGCACTTCGACTGCTGGAGGAGCCGACCTCGAGACCTTGGCTCGGGTCGTGAGCCGGGTCCGCACCAACATCGAGCGGGTGATCGAGGGCAAGCCCGACGTCATCTCGTCGAGCCTCGTCGTGCTGCTCGCCGAGGGACACCTGCTGCTCGAAGACGTGCCGGGCGTCGGCAAGACGATGCTGAGCAAGGCGCTCGCTCGGAGCATCGACTGCTCGGTCCGCCGGATCCAGTTCACGCCCGACCTGCTGCCGTCGGACGTGACCGGGGTGTCGATCTTCAACCAGAACACCCGCGAGTTCGAGTTCCGCCCGGGCGGGGTCTTCGCCAACATCGTGGTCGGTGACGAGATCAACCGCGCGTCACCGAAGACCCAGTCCGCGCTGCTCGAGTGCATGGAGGAGCGACAGGTCACCGTCGACAACGCGACGTACCAGCTCGACTCGCCGTTCATGGTCATTGCTACCCAGAACCCGATCGAGATGGAGGGCACCTACGCTCTCCCCGAGGCCCAGCGGGACCGCTTCATGGCGCGCGTGTCGGTCGGCTACCCCGTCGAGGCAGCCGAGATCGCGATGATCAACACCCACACCGGTTCCAACCCCCTCGACGACCTGGAGCCGGTCACCGACGCCGCCGAGATCCGCAAGCTGATCGGAATCGTCACGCAGGTCTACGTCTCGGAGGCCGTGCAGCGCTACACGGTGGCCCTCACCGGTGCGACCCGGCGTACCGACGACCTCAGCCTGGGCGCCTCACCGCGCGCGACCCTGCACCTGATCCGAGCCACCAAGGCGTACGCCGCGATCCAGGGGCGCGACTACGTCCTTCCCGACGACGTGCTCCTGCTCGCTCGACCGGTCCTGGCGCACCGGCTGCTGCCCAGTGTCGAGGCGGCCATGAGCGGCCGCTCGACCACCGCCATCCTCGAGGGGATCCTCGCCGGCGTTCCGGTGCCCGAGGGTTCGCGCAGCTGAGTCTGCAGACCTGACATGCGAGAGGCACTGGCCGGACTGACGGTTCGCGGACGGGCGTTCATCGCCGCAGGCGTCACCGCGATCGTGTGCGCGATCGTGCTCGGCCAGCCGGCCCTGACCCGGGTCGGCGTGCTCGTCCTGGCGCTGCCGCTGGTCACGGCGGCCTTCATCGGGCGGAGCCGATACCGGCTCGCCCTGGTCCGCACCGTCACCCCTCAGCTGGTGTCCGCCGGCCAACCGTCCCGGGTCAACCTGTCGCTCACCAACGAGGGACGCACGCCCAGTGGCGTGCTGCTGCTCGAGGACCACGTGCCCTACGTGCTCGGCACCCGTCCGCGCTTCGTGCTCGAAGGGATCGGTCACGGCTGGCGCCGGCATGTCACCTACCAGGTGCGTTCCGACGTGCGGGGCAAGTTCGACATCGGCCCGATGTCGGTGCGGGTCAGCGACCCGTTCGGGCTCGTGGAGCTCGGCCGCGCGTTTCGGACGACGGTTCCGCTGGTTGTCACGCCGCGCACCGTGCCGCTGCCGAACATCCCGCTCGGCGGTGCCTGGACCGGGTCCGGCGACAACCGGCCGCGGGCCTTCGCGATCGGCAGCGCCGAGGACGTGACCGTGCGGGAGTACCGCCGCGGTGACGACCTGCGGCGCGTGCACTGGCGGAGCTCGGCCCGGATGGGGGAGCTCATGGTCCGTCGCGAGGAGCAGCCCTGGCAGTCGCGCGCCACTCTCTTCCTGGACAACCGGACCCGCTCCCACCGCGGCCAGGGCATCGCCTCCTCGCTCGAGGCAGCAGTGTCGGCGGCCGCCTCGATCGCCGTACATCTCAGCCATCGGGGTTTCACCGTGCGTCTCGTCACCGCTACCGGCGAGGACGCCACCAGCGCGTGGCACTTCCGCAACGCCGACCTGAACACCGGCCCTCTCCTGGAGGCCCTGGCCGTGGTGCAGGCGCTCTCCTCGGTGTCGATCGACACCGGTTGGCTCACCGAGCACGGCCACGGCGGCCTGACGGTCGCAGTCCTGGGGGCGATCGAACCGGTGGACGTGCCCGTCCTCCGCCGGATGCAGCACCACACCGGGTCCGCGCTCGCGATCGCGCTCGACGTGGATGCCTGGGTGTCCCCCACCGGTGGCAACGGTGGCGGTACGCCCGTCCTTGCCCAGCAGGGCTGGCGCGCCGTAACCCTTCAACCGCGCGACAGGCTGGACGTGGTGTGGCAGGAACTGGGCCGCTCGCACACCCAGAGCTCCCGCAACCGGGGACCCGACGCGCCCCGTCGTGACGAGGTTGCGCTGTGAACCGCGCCCGGGGCAGCCTCGGCGCGACGTTCGCTTTGGCGCTGGTCGCGGCCGGCACCACGTGGGTGGCCATGCTGTCGTGGCGCGGCTTCACCCTCGAGTCGGCTCAGTACCTCGGACCGCTGCTCGTCATCGGTGCCGTCATCGCCTGCTCCGGCGCGCTGGCCAGGTGGTGGCGGCTGCCCGGGGGCGCCGTGGTCGCCGTGCAGGTCCTGCTCTCCGCAATGCTGGTCAGCCTGATGATCTGCGGGTCGCCGATCCCGGTGGGTTCGGCCTGGCAGGACCTGGTCACCGCGTTCCAGGACGCCGTCGACACCTCCAACCGCTATGCCCCTCCGGTGCCCCGCAACGCGCCCGGCGTCCACCCGTTGCTCATCGCGGGTGGCTGGGCCTGTCTGCTTCTCGTCGACGTGCTCACGTGCACGCTGCGCCGGATTCCGCTCGCCGGGCTGCCGCTGCTCACGGTCTACAGCGTCCCGGTCAGCCTGCTGGGCACCGGCCTGTCGTGGTGGGTCTTCGGCCTCACCGCCGCCGGCTTCATGGCCATGCTCTACCTGCACGAGAACGAACAGGTGGCCCGGTGGGGCCGCCCGCTCGGTGTCGACCCGGAGACAGCCGACCCCACGGCGTTCGGTGTCCGCACCGGCGCCGTCCGGGCCAGCGCTGGTGCCATCGGCGGGGTCGCGACCGCGCTGGCGGTCTTCGTGCCGCTGCTGATCCCGACGATGAGCGTGCACCTCTTCGACATCGGAAAGGGGCCGGGCGGGGACAACGACATCCACCTTGCCAACCCGATGACCGACCTCAAGCGCGACCTGGTGCAGGAGAAGGACATCCCGCTCATCGAGATGAGCACCAACGACCCACACCCGAGCTATCTCAGGGTTGCGGTGCTGAACCGCTTCAACGACAGCGAGTGGAGCTCGGGCGACCGGGACGTGCCGACCAACAACCTGGCCGACGGTGAGATGCCGGCGCTCGTCGGCGTCGCGTCGACGATCAACCGCTCGTCGTACAACTACAACCTGCTGATCAACGGCTCGTTCGACTCCACCTGGCTGCCGACCCAGGCACCCATCACCAGCATCCTGGCCGAGGGAGACTGGCGCTACGACACCGCGACCATGGACTTCATTGCCAGTGCGGACAACCTCAGCACGGCTGGCCTGAGCTACTCGATGACGGGTGTCCAGCTGGACCTGTCCGCAGATGACCTGGCGCGCGCTCCCTCGTCGGCCGGCCTCCTCTCGCCGGAGTTCACGGACCTTCCCGCGGGCATCTCGCCGTTCGTCCGCAACCTGGCCATCGAGGTGACCCGGAACGCCCCGACCCGCTTCGAGAAGGCAGTCGCCCTCCAGCAGTGGTTCCGCGAGGACGGCGGCTTCACCTACGACACGAGCGTGTCCGCCGGCAACGGCACCGACGCCCTCGTGGCGTTCCTGTCCGACGCCGCGGGTGGCCGGACCGGTTACTGCGAGCAGTTCGCTTCGGCGATGGCAGTGATGGCACGGATGCTCGGCATCCCGGCCCGGGTGGCCGTGGGCTTCCTCGAGCCGCAGTCGCTGGGCCGCGACCACTGGGAGTACAGCTCGCACGACCTGCACGCGTGGCCAGAGCTCTACTTCCAGGGTTCCGGATGGGTGCGCTTCGAGCCCACCCCTGCCGGGCGGGCCAGTGGCGTCCCGGACTACACCGATCACCCTGTCTCCGTCGTCAACCCCACGGGGGGCCCCAGCGGGCAGGTCAGCGATGACCCGAGCAAGGGGCCGAACCCGATCCGGGACTCGAAGACCCCGGCGCCGAATGCTGCCGACAAGACCAACGGCAGCGGGTCCAGCTCGAGCTTCCCGTGGCGCCTGACCCTCGGCGGCGTCGGGGGGTCGGCCCTGGTTCTGGGCGGGCTGCTGCTGCCGCGCATGATGCGCCGTCGTCGCCGCGAACGTCGGTTGAACGGCGGCCCGGAGGACGCGTGGGCCGAGCTCCGGGCGAGCGCTCTCGACCTGCGGGTGCCGTGGCCGGAGGCCCGGTCGCCGCGCGACACCCGGGACCGCCTCGTCGAGTCGTTCGGCCGGCCGGTCGACGACTACACCCCCGAACGCCCGCCCCACGGTGCCCAGCTGGCACCGGATGCCGTCGTTGCCCTCGACCGGATCGTGCGCGCGCTGGAGATGCTGCGCTACTCACGTGAGCAGTCCGCCGGGGCCGGCTCCCTGCGGGCCGAGGTGATGACCTGCGTGGCCGCGCTCGAGGGCGGTGCCTCCCGGGGTGCCCGGCGCGCCGCGATCTGGTGGCCCCGCTCGGCCGTGACCCGGCCGCGGTTGAAGTTGCGCCGCTCCGGCGCCACGGTCGAGACCCGCTTCGGCGGCGTTGTCGACCACGTCGGCTGACCCGCCGACCTGTCAGTCACGGCCCGTCGAAGCTGAGCTCGGCGAGGGGGTCAGAAGCCGCCGTTGCCCTCGCGGCGACGTCGCCAGCGCTCTTCCATCCGCTCCATGAAGGAGCCGGTGGAAACGCGGCGGGGACGACGGGTCCGGGCGGCGCGACCGCCCTCGATGACGGTGAAGCCGCGGGCCGGGTGGCTCGAGGGCCGCTGCTCCGATGACCCGGACGCGGCGGCCTGCTGGCCCCTGATCGCAGTGATGGCGACATAGGCGGAGGCCAACATGATGACGAAGCCCACGACGCCGACGGCCCAGAGCTCGGTGATCGCCCCGGCCATCAGGACCGCGATGCCGGTGGTGAAGCAGACGCCGGCGAAGATCGCGCGGCGGCGGGCGGACTGACGCATCGAAGTGCCACGCAGGGTGGAGGCGAACTTGGGGTCCTCCTCGACGAGGGCGCGCTCCATTTGTTCGAGCAGTCGCAACTCCTCTTCGGAGAGTGGCACCGTTCCTCCAACAAGTTCTGGCCAGTGGTTCCCCAGCCCTGGCGTGACCCAAGTCTAGGCAGGCGCTCCCCTCCACGGTAGGCGCGATCGGGAATTTCGTCACGCAACTGTCAGGAGAGCAGGCTCGCCGGACGTACGGCGGCCGCGCCGAAGCGTAGCGTCGCCCGGTCCACCGCGCGGTCCGCGTCCGGCCAGCCGTGCTCGCGTTCACCGAGAAGTGCCTGCCGGTGCACCGTGCCGCGCGGCACCAGCCCCTCGACGCGCACCCCCACCAGTCGCAGCCTGGCCCGCTGCAGCCCGAGGGCGTCGTAGAGCCGGGTGGCGGTCCGGTAGATCTCCTGGGTCACGTCGGTCGCCTCCGGCATCGTGCGGGAGCGGGTGATCGTGGTGAAGTCGGCGAACCGCACGGTGATCGAGACCGTCCGGCCGGCCACGCCCGCGACCCGCATCCGCCCGGCGACCTTCGCGGTCAGCTTGAGAACCTCGCGCAGGATCACCTCCCGGTCGTCGATGTCGCGGCCGAAGGTCTCCTGGGCGCCCATCGACTTGTCGGGATCGCCACCCCCGAACGCCGGCGCGCTGCGTGGCGTGATCTCGCGTCGGTCGGTGCCCCATGCCAGCTCGTGCAGGTGACTGCCGAGGCCGGCGCCGACCGCACGCTGGAGGATGCGCAGCGGGGTGTGGGCGACGTCGCCGACCCGGACCAGCCCGAGCCGGTGCAGCATCGCCCGGGTCTTCTCGCCGACGCCGTAGAGCTCCCCGACGTCGAGCGGGTGCAGGAACGAGGTGATCTCGTCGGGAGGAACCACGATCACGCCATCGGGCTTCGCGCGCCGGCTGGCCAGCTTGGCCACCGACACCGAGGCCGCGACTCCCACCGAGCAGGTGACGCCCTGCTCGTCGTGGATGGTCGCGCGCAGCTGCTCGGCGATCTCGAGCGGCGACCCCAGCCGCCGGGTCGAGCCGCGGACGTCGAGGAACGCCTCGTCCAGCGAGAGCACCTCGACCAGCGGTGTGACCTTGCGAAAGTTCTCCATCACCGCCGACGACACGACCCCGAAGACGTCGTAGTCGGGGGCCACCACCACCGCCTGCGGGCACAGCCGCCGCGCCCGGGTCGAAGGCATCCCGGAGCGTACGCCGTGGTGGCGTGCGTGGTAGTTGGCCGACAGCACCACCCCGCGGTAGCCACCCCCCACGATCACCGGGACGTCCTGGAGCTCCGGTCGGTCGCGGATGGCCACCGAGGCGTAGAAGGCGTCCATGTCGACGTGCAGGATCGGTGTGAGCGCCGACTTGTCGGCTCTCACACCGCGCTCCGGAGGTCAGCGCGCGAGCAGGTGCAGCTGCGTGGCGAGCGGGAGGTACTCGAGACGCCCGGCGACGGCCTGCTCGAGCTCGACGAGGGCGGCGGTGGCGCCGGGCTCGAGGTCCAGCAGGGAGCCGGGGACCAGGTCGGCGAACACCCGGACGCCGTGCACCGAGGTGAGCTCGAAGCCCGCATCGGCCAGGAGCGCGGTGATCTCGTCATGGGTGAACCGGCGGCCGGATCGACCAGAGGGGGCCGCGGCCTCGTCGAGCATGGTGAGCGCCTGGGCGAAGTGGCCGGCCATCGCGCGGGCGATGACCGCGGCGTTCCGCTGGGCGACCAGCAGGCTGAGCGAACCACCGGGTCGCAGCACCTGGCGGATCGTCGCGAGCGCGGCACCCGGGTCGTCGACGACCTCGAGGACGCCGTGGCAGAGCACCACGTCGGCGCTGTCCGGTCCGGTGACGTCGAGCAGGGTCGAGAGGTCGCCCTGCTGGCCGGTGACCTCCACCCCGAGCTCGCGGGCCCGGCGGGCGAGGGAGGCCAGCGCGTCGGGGCTGGGATCGACGACCGAGACCCGGTGACCGCGCTCGGCGACCCGGACCGCGAACCCACCGGTGCCGCCGCCGATGTCCACGACGTCACCACTCGGGTGGGTGTCCAGCACCGGGAGCAGTGCGTCCCACACCACGGCTGTCCGGGCGGCACCGCGGCGTTCGCTGGCTGGCATGCGGTCAACACTAGGGGTTGAAAAGGCCTTCTCATCCCGGACTCCCCTGGCTGCGGTGCCAGAGCTTGCGGGCGACGTCCTTGGTGTTCTCGCCGGCCGGCTTGATGTCGGCGTACGGCGAGAGCTTGAACCCGCTGGAGTGCAGCAGCACCCGGCGCTGGTCGACCCCGCCGAAGCCCTCCGGCACGACCGCCATCGCCTCGCGCACCGCGGCCAGGCCCTCGGCCTGCCACAGCGCGAACAGCTCGGGCAGCTCCCAGCAGCCGGTGGCCCGCAGGGAGACCCCGCGACGGCCGGTACGGCGCAGCTCGCCGCGCACCACCAACAGCCAGGAATGGAAGACGGTGGCGGCGTAAGGGCCCTGGGCGTCCTCGAAGAAGGTCGCATCGACCGGACCGGTGGAGTCGTCGAGGGTCAGGAAGATGACCCGGCGACCGGAGCGGATCGGCGGGGTCTGGGTGGCCACCTTGACGCCGGCGACCAGCAGCTCGGCCTTGCTCCGCCGCGACAGCAGCTCCACGCTCCGGGTGGTGCCGAGCTCCTCGAGGAAGGGTGCGTAGGTCTCCACGACGTGGCGACTGACGTCGAGCCCCAGGATCTCCAGCTCGGCCTTCATCTGCTCCTCGGCGGTCATCTCGGGCAACCCGGAGACCTGGCCCTCCCCCGGTTCGTCACCGAGGTCGAGCGCGAGCTGGACCGAGGTGACCGGGCGCGGAGTGGAGGTGGCCCGGGACTGCGCAGCGGCCTTCGCCCACACTCCCTGGTCGGCCAGCGGGTGTCGCTCGAGCTCCGGCGCGCCCTCCCGCTCCCGCGGTTCGGAGCTGTTGCGGGCGGCCGCGTCGTCGGCGCGGGCCCGCGAAGGGGCCGTGGACCAGGGCTTCCGCCCGGCCAGCCCGCGACCCCGGCCCGCCCGCTCGACGGCGCGGGCGTGGCGGTCGAGCTCGGCGGCCTGCAACAGCAGGTCCCGCCGGGTGACCTTGCCGCGGCGGCGCACGGTGCCGTCGCCGAGCGGCGAGCCGATGCCGTAGACCGAGTCGAATCCCCCGGTCAGCACCAGCCGCTCGACGATCGGCCGGGAGACCCGCGCCCGGTGCCAGAAGTCGGTGAGCGAGTGGTAGGGCCGGGCGGCAGTGATGCGGTTGACCTCGGCCTCGTTGATCCCCTTCACCTCGGCCAGCGACAGCCGGATGCCGTAGTCGCGGCCGTCGGGAACCCCCGGCTCGGGCTCGGGACGTTCGCCGTCGCCGCCGACTCGTTCCACGACGTAGGTCTTCTCGCTGCTGTTGACGTCGAGGCCGAGGATCGCGATGCCGAGGTGGCGGGCCTCGTCGAGGATCAGCCTCTTGGGGTACATGCCCGGGTCGTGGGTCAGCACCCCGGACAGGAAGTGCGCCGGCCAGTGCGCCTTGAGCCAGGCCGACTGGAACGTCGGCAGCGCGAACGCCGCCGCGTGGGCCTTGCAGAAGCCGAACGACGCGAACGCCTCCAGGATCTTCCAGATCCCCTCGACCACCGGGAGGGAGTAGCCGTGGCCGAGGGCCCGCGGGAAGAACCACTGCTTCGCCTCGGCCATCCCCTCGGCGTCGCCGAGCGAGCGCCGCACCTCGTCGGCCTCGGCATAGGTGATGCGGGTGAAGCGGGCGATGATCTCGATCACCTGCTCGTGGAAGACCACCACGCCGTGGGTGCAGTCGAGGATCGGGCGCAGGTCGTCGTGGAGGTACGTCGGGGTCTTCCAGCCCTGCTTGGACTCGAGGTAAGGCGTGACCATGTCGCTCTTGACCGGACCGGGCCGAAACAGCGAGATGTCGGTGATGATGTCCTCGAAGCTCTCGATGCCGGACTTGCCGACGAGCTCGCGCTGGCCGGGCGACTCGATCTGGAAGACGCCGAGGGTCAGGGCCTTGGAGATCATCGCGTAGGTCGGCTCGTCCTCGAACGGCACCTGCTCCTGGTCGTCGAGGTCGATCTCCTCACCGTCGACCCGCTTGATCTCCTCGACCGCGTGCGCCATCGAGGACTGCATGCGGATGCCGAGCACGTCGAGCTTGAGCAGGCCGAGGTCCTCGACATCGTCCTTGTCGAACTGGCTCATCGGGAACCCCGCGAAGCTCGCCTCCACCGGGGTCCGGTCGAGCAGCGTGGCATCGGAGAGCAGCACCCCGCAGGGGTGGACGGCGATGTGGCGCGGCAGCCCGTCGAGCCGCTCGACGAGCTGGAACATCAGGTCGAGCCGCTCCTCACCCAGACCGGATGCCCGCAGCTCGGGCAGCTCGCGCAGCGCGACCCGGGCGTCGCGGGCCCGGATGTGCGGGAACGCCTTGGCGATCGCGTCGGTCTCGACCGGCGGCATGCCGAGCGCCGCCCCGACGTCACGGACGGCATGGCGGACCCGGTAGGTGTCCATCATCGAGACGCAGACACAGCGCTCGCCGCCGTAGCGGTCGAGGATCCGCTCGTAGACCTCGAGCCGCCGGGCCGACTCGACGTCGACGTCGATGTCGGGCAACGCCTGGCGCAGCGGCGAGAGGAACCGCTCCATGAGCAGGTTGTGCCGGATCGGGTCGACCCCCGAGACACCGAGCAGGTAGTTGACCAGGCTGCCCGCACCCGACCCGCGGGCGGCGCAGCGCACGCCCATCTCTCGGATCAGGTCGGTGACGTCGGCGACGGTGAGGAAGTACGACGCGTAGCCGAGGCCGCGGATCATCTCCAGCTCCTGGTCGAGCCGTGGCCAGATCACCCCGCGCGGCGCCGAGCCGTAACGGTCGCCGATCGCGCCCTCGCACCGCGCCCGGAGCAAGCCGTCGGCCGGCGCGGCACCCGGGGTCATCCGGGACCCGAACCCGCCGGAGGAGAGCTCGAACTCCGGGAAGTGGATCTCCCCGATACCCAGGTCGCGCCGAGGGTCGAGGGCACACCGGTCGGCGATCGAGCGGGTGTGGGCCAGCAGCCGTCGGGCCTCGCGCTCGGGGTCGTCGGCCAGCCCCGACAGCCGGCAGACTTCCTCGGCGACCTCCTGCATCTGCTTGCCGGACTTGAGGAACCCCTCGGCGTTGCCCCGGTCCAGGTGTCTGCGGTCGAGCGCGACCAGCCGGCGGGCCGCGTCGAGGACGTCGACGGTGGCGGCGTCGCGGCGGTCGGCGTAGCGGACCGCGTTGCTGAGCACGGCTCCCAGCCGGGCCCGGCGGGCGATCGCCGCCATCCGGGCGGCGTGCGGGGTGGTGCCGGGGCCCCAGGCGCCCGCACCGGTCCCGGGCAGCCGGTGGGAGACCAGCTCGACGAGGAGGTGGGACCGCGGCACCAGCTCATGCCACGGGGCGAGCGCCCCGGCGGCCAGGTCGTCGCGGCGCCGGGTCGCGGCCGCCCCGACCTCGGAAGCCGGCCCGAGCAGCACCATCAGGTCACCGCTGGCCAGCAGCTCGGCCACCCCCGCGGGTGGGTCGGTGAGATCGAGGACGGGACTCCCCCGCTCACCGGTCAGGTGGGTCGCTGAGACCAGTCGGCAGATCGCGGCCCAGCCGGCCCGGCCGCCCGAGCCGTCGCCGCTCGCCAGGAATGTCACCCGGGGCAGCCGGTCGTCGCGGAACGCACCGCCGCGGACGGGGGTCCTCCGCTGGTCGCTGGACCGCGGCGGCTCGCTGGCCGTCGGGCGGTAGGCGAGGTCCACCCCCAGCACCGGGCGGATCCCGGCCGCATGGCAGGACTTCGCGAACTTCACCGCCCCGTAGGTGCCGTCGCGGTCGGTCAGGGCCAGGGTGTCCATCTCCTGCTCGGCCGCCCGCTCGACCAGCTGGTGCGGGTGGGAGGCGCCGTACTGGAGGGAGTAGCCCGACGCCACATGGAGATGGACGAACGGGTCAGGCGACACCGGTCCTGCCACTCCATCGTCCAGCGGGGGCGGCGGCAATCCGACCTGCGTGGGGCAGGTGCGGGACCAGGCCGAGCGCCTGCTCGACCACGCCGAGGAACCGGTCGGCGTCGCGGACCAGGTCATCGGCCTCGCGCTCGGTGACCGCCCGGGACGAACCGGCCTCGGCGGCGGCCCGCTTGGCGGCACCGGCGGCGAAGAAGCTCGCCCACTCCGACAGCTCGGGCGCCACCTCGGTCAGGAGCACCCAGGCGTTCTTCTGCGGACGCCGGCGGGCGGGCTCCGGACGGGCGCGTGCGGAGAGCAGCGCGGCGGCCGCCCGGAGTGCCGCGACATGGGCGCAGGCGTATCGCATGGGGACGTCGGCGGCGATCGCCTCGCTCAGCGACTCCGCGGAGCGGGCGAGGTAGGAGTGGGTGGTGGCCGGAAGGGCGTAAGGGTTCATGTCAGTCGACGCAACCGACGAGCTGCCAGCGGCCGTCGCCCCAGTCGAAGGAGAGGTCGAAGACTCCCCCGCCGTCGACGGCGGTGCTGGCACCCTGGCCGGCCTCGACCCGCCACATCTCCCGCTCGGTCAGCAGGTCACCGAGTGGCCGCGAACCCGGGGACTCCCCCGCATCCGAGGCAGCGTCGTCCGAGCCGAGCACCGCCCGCACCCCGGAGGACTGCCACCAGGGCCCGGTCTCGACCCAGTGGGCGAGCACCGCGCGCACCTTCCACAGCCGGCCGCGCCACAGGAACTGCTCGGGACCCTCCACCCCGGTCACCCAGCCCTTGCGAACCTCCACGGGGTCGTCGTAGCGCCTCATCGCTCGTCCTCTCACCAGATCCAGCCGGTCCGACCCCCGGTCCGGCGGGGACGGGGGTCGAGGTCGTCCCCGCCGGAGTCGTTCGAACACGTGTTCGAACACCAGAACGGTACACCGCGCCACGGACAGCGCGTCAAGAGCTGGGGAAGAAGTGAGGAAAGAAACCCTCAGGCGTCCTGGGTGACGTCCTGCGGGGCCCGCCAGGTGCCCCGGATGTAGGCGGTGGTGTCCTTGTGCGCCAGGAAGAACAGCAGCACGGCCTCGAACCCGATCGAGATCCAGGACAGCACCAGGAACACCGTCGGCGGGCTGGTGCGCATGCCACCGCCGGTGGCGATGGCCATCAGCACGATCAGGCCGGCCAGCGTCAGCCGGGCCCACTCGTGACCGGCCCGGATGAAGACGACCAGCACCCAGGCCAACGCCGCGAAGACCACGAACAGCGAGAGGGCCGGCGCCACGAAGTTGGGCACCTGGATCGCGCCCTGCCGGACCGCCTCCAGGCCGCCGGTGCGGAGCTCGCTGCGCGTCCCCGCGCTGTGTCCCCTGGCCCAGGCCCGGATCACCTGGTCGTTGAGGATCACGGTCAGCAGCGCGGTGACCCCGCTCAGCACCACCAGGCCGGTCAGCACCTGGGTCGCTCGGGTCACGGATACCGGCCGCTCCATGGGACTTCCTCCCTCATCGCGTCTCGCTAGGGTCGCAGTATGACGACCGAGCACCCCACGATCACCCGATTCAGAGACGTGCACGCCGCCCGTGGGGGGACCGGCCGCGTCGTCATTCTGCCCGACTCGGTGCACACCGCCGCATTGGCCGCCGAGGCCCTCGGTTGCGAGGTCGGCGCGATCGCCAACAGCCTCCTCTTCGACGCCGACGGATCCCCGATCCTGATCCTCACCTCGGGCGCCCACCGCGTCGACACCGACAAGGTCACCGCCACCCTCGGCGTCGACTCCCTACGGCGGGCGAAGCCGGAGTTCGTCCGCGAGCACACCGGCCAGGTGATCGGCGGGGTCTCCCCCATCGGACACCCCGCACCGGTCCCGACGTACCTCGACCCCTGGCTGCGGAAGTACGACGAGGTGTGGGCCGCGGCCGGCCATCCGGCGGCAGTCTTCTCCACGACGTACGACGAGCTGCTCGCGATGACCGGCGCGACCGAGATCGACGTGGAGTAGTCCGGTGGAGTCCCTTCCCCTGGTGTTCTCGAGCGGCTGGGCGAGCGGTGTCAACGCCTATCTCGTCGTCCTCGTGCTGGGCATCTCCGACCGGGTGGGCGACCTGAGCCAGGTCCCCGACTCGCTCGGCCGCTGGGACGTGCTGGGGGCGGCGTTCTTCCTGTACGCCATGGAGTTCGTCGCCGACAAGATCCCCTACATCGACTCCACCTGGGACGCGATCTCGACGCTGATCCGGCCCACCGCCGGGGCGGTCATCGGAGTCCTGCTGGCCGGGGACGCCACCTCGCTCGACCAGGCGGTCCTCGGCACCGTCGGGGGCGGCACCGCCCTCCTCTCGCACCTGGTGAAAGCCGGCAGCCGGCTGGCGATCAACGCCTCGCCCGAACCGGTGACCAACATCGCGGCCAGCGTCACCGAGGACTTCGTCGTGCTGGCACTGGTGTGGTTCGCGATCGAGCACCCGCGGGCGGCGGCCGCGATCGCCGCGGTGTTCCTGGCGGTCGGCCTGGTCGTGCTGTACCTGGTCGCCAAGCTGGTCCGTCGCGGCTGGCGGCGGTGGCGCGCCGGACGACCACCGCGACCGCCGAACAATGCGGTCGCCACAGTCGGCCGGCCTCACTAGCGTCTCGCCATGGACCTCACCGACGAAGCCACCCGGGCCGAGGTGACCGACCATCTCGGGCGGTTGTACGCCGGTCGGCCGGTGGTCCTCGGCCCCGGCATCCTGGCCGGCTACACGTCGCTGGTCACCTGGTTCCGCGAGCTGGGCAGCCCCGCGCTGGTCGTGTCGAACGCGCGCGGCGCCGGCCCGGTCCCCGCGGAGGGCGACTGCGTCGTCGTCGAGGTGCCGCCCCCGGCCTCGATCTCGATCACCGACGAGCTGCGACAGCACGACCGGATGGCCCGCGACCTACCGGCGTACGCCGTGGCCGCGATCGAGGAGTTCGACCCGGCGGGGGACGGGATCTGGTTCACCAGCCCGTTCGTGACGACCGACGAGCCGATCCTCGGCCGGCCGGTCACGGGCGGACGCCCCGCATCGTTCCTCGCGCTCGAGGACAAGATGCTCGCCGACGACATCTGGGCGGCCGCCGACGTGCCGTGCGCACCCCACCTGATCGTCGCGGTGGAGAGGTCGGCTCTCGCGGCCGCGACGGACGCGCTGGCGGGACCGATGGGTGCGGTCTGGTCGGGCGACGCTCGAGACGGGTTCAACGGGGGCGGCAACTACGTGCGCTGGATCCGCGAGGACCGGGACCGGGCGACGGGCCTGGGTTTCTTCGGGTTGCACTGCGACCGGGTGCGGGTGCTGCCGTTCCTCGACGGCGTGCCGTGCTCGATCCACGGGATGGTGCTGCCCGACGGCACGGCCGCGTTCCGCCCGGTCGAGATCGCGATGCTGCGCAACATGGCCGACCGCACGTTCGTGTACGGCGGGCTCGGCACGTACTGGGACCCGCCGGACGCCGACCGCGACGAGATGCGCGACGTCGTACGCCGCGTGGGTGCGCACCTTCAGTCGGCGCACGGCTACCGCGGTGCGTTCGGCATCGACGGCGTGCTGACGGCCGACGGGTTCCGTCCCACCGAGCTCAACACCCGGATGTCCGCGGGCGCAACGGTGGTGGCCGAGACCGATCGGCGCTTCTTCACGCTGCTGCAGGCCAACCTGGTGGCCGGTGTCGACGTCGGCCTGACCGTCGCCGATCTCGAGTCCCTGGTCGCGCTCATGGATGCCGAGCGCAGCGGCAAGGCTGTCGCGGTGGCCGAGGGCCCCAAGGTGGGCGGCGACTTCTCCTTCCCCGTGGCCTGGGACGGGCACGCCTTCTCGCGGGCCGACGAGCCGACCGGCAACATCCTCGTCGTCGCCGACACCCCGACCGGGTTCTTCGCCAAGGTCGAGCCGTGTCTCGCCCTGGGACCCGGCGAACGGCTGGCCGAGGTCAACGTCGCACTGCTCGCATTCGTCGACGCGGAGTACGGCTCGACGTTCGGTGCCCTGGAGGCCGCTCCCGACGTGCGCCGAGCCGCCACGGGCTGAGCCCCGGGCCACCCGTAGGGTGCACGCCATGGCACGGGTCGCGGTGGTGGGGGGCGGCTTCGGCGGCCTCGCGTCGGCCGCCCGGCTGGCCAAGCTCGGCCACGACGTCACGCTGCTGGAGGCGTCGGAGACGCTCGGCGGTGCCATGTCGACGGAGTCCGAGGACGGCTTCGCGTGGGACGCGGGACCGACGTACACCCTGCTCCCTGCGGTCATCCGCGACCTGTTCCGCAAGTCCGGTCGGCCGGTCGAGAAGGAGCTGGAGCTCGAGCCGCTCGAGATGATCCGCGAGCACCGCTTCGAGGACGACACCCGCGTCGCGGTGCCGGGGGGTTCACGCGCGGCCCAGCTCGAGGCCTTCGACGCGATGGAGCCGGGCCTGGGCCAGGTCTGGGTCGACCACGTGGCGTCGTACGCCGACGTCTGGGAGGTGCTGCGCCGCGGCTACCTCGAGCAACCGTGGGACCCCGACCACCTGCCTCGCGAGCTGGCGTCCATCCTCGACAGCCGCGAGGTCCTGCACAAGCGGCTGAAGCGGACCTTCCGCGATGACCGGCTGCGCGAGATCGCCGGGCACCCATTCGTCGCCGACGGGCACGACCTGCGCAACGTGCCGGCCTGGACCGGCGTGGTCGCCTACCTCGAGCAGCGCTTCGGCGCCTGGACGGTCCCTGGAGGCATGGCCTTGCTGGGTACGGCGCTCGGCCAGCGCCTGGCCACCCGGGGCGTCACCGTGCTGACCGGCACCCCGGCCCGCGACCTGGTGGTGCGGGAGGGACGTGTCGTGGCCGTGGCGCTCGAGCGCGGCGCGATCGACGCCGACGTCGTCGTGTGTGCGGTCGACCCGCGCCGGTTGCCGACGCTGGCGCCGTTCGTCGCGCGCACCATGCCGGCGATCCCGCCGGTCGTGTGCCACCTCGGGCTCGAGGGCGACGTGCCCGACCTGGCACGCGAGGTGGTGCTGCACGGCGACCCGGTGCTGACCATCCGCACGGGCGGCACAGCGCCGGAGGGTTGCTCCGCCTGGACCGTGCTCGGGCGCGGACGGTTGGCCGAGGACATCACCCGCGCGATGGCGCGACACCGGATCGACGTACGCCCGAACGTCGTGACGCGCATCGACCTCAGCCCGCGCGATCTCGTCGAGCGGTGGGGCGGCTCGCCGCTCGGGGTGCTGTGGCAGGGTCGCGCCACGGTGCGGAACCGGCTCGGACCGACGACACCCATCGCGGGGGTGTACGCCGCCGGTGCGCACGCGACGCCGGGCTCGGGGCTGCCGTTCGTCGGCCTCTCCGCGGCACTCGTCGCTCAGGTGATCGGGCCGGCCTGAGAGCCAGGTGCTCGGCGCGGGACCGGGCGTCGAGGAAGGCGAGCTCGCGGGCCTCGGCCTGCGCCTGGGACGGGTCCGTGACGACGAGGTGTGCGCACGATCAGACCGTGATGTTCAGTGCAGCGAAGATCTCCAGCGTCGCCTTGGAGAAGTTCAGCGTGTAGAAGTGCAGGCCAGGTGCTCCACCGTCGAGGAGCTCCTCGCAGAGCTCGGCTGCCACGGCGATGCCCTCGGCACGGACAGCGGCCTTGTCGCCGTCGTACTTCGAGATCCGCTCCACGATCTCGACCGGCACGTCGGCACCGATCAGCTCACCCTGGCGGCGGATCGCGCTGAGGTTGAGGATCGGCATGATGCCGGGCAGGATCGGCAGGTCGACGCCGCGGTCGCGCACCCGCTCGACGAGGCCGAAGTAGTCCGACGCCCGGAAGAACATCTGGGTCACCGCGAACTCGGCACCGGCCTCTGCCTTGGCGACGAGCACGTCGGCGTCGTGGTCGAGGGACGCCGCCGACGGGTGGCCCTCGGGGAAGGCGGCGACACCGATCCGGAAGTCGCCGCGCGAGTGCACGAGCTCGACCAGCTCGGAGGCGTAGGTGAAGCCGCCGGGAGTGGCCTCCCACTCCGCACGTGGGCCACCGCTCGGGTCACCGCGCAGGGCCATGATGTGGCGGATGCCGGCCTCGGTGTAGGTGTCGAGGATCGCCTCGATCTCCTCGCGGGTGTGCCCCACGCAGGTGAGGTGGGCCATCGGCGTCATCGACGTCTCGCGGGCGATCCGGCTGGTGACCCGCACCGTGGTGTCGCGGGTGGAGCCGCCGGCGCCGTACGTCACCGAGACGAACGTCGGGCGGTAGGGCTCCAGCGCGCTGATGGCGCGCCACAGCTGCTCCTCCCCGGCCTCGTCCTTCGGGGGGAAGAACTCGAACGAGAAGGAGCGCTCGCCCCGTCCGATCAGCTCGGCCATGCTGCGTCCGCGATCCGTCGCCATGGGCGGAAGTGTAGGAGTGGGGGGCACCCGAACCTGCAATCGTCCACTCAGTAGATTCAGCGGCGTGACGGGCAGCGGAGTCGGATGGGACGACGTCGAGTTCCGCGCCCGCGTGCAGACCAGCCTCGACGAGTTCCTCCGCGGGCAGTCCGCACGGCTCGCGCCGCTGGGCCACGATGCGGCCCGGCTGCTGGGCGAGGCGGTCGCCGCAGTGTCCGGGGGAAAACGCTTCCGCGCGGCGTTCTGCTACTGGGGACACCACGCCGTCTCCCCCGAACCCGCGGACGAGCCTGCGGTGCTTCGCGCCTGCGCCGCCCTCGAGCTGCTGCACGCCAGCGCGCTGGTCCACGACGACTACATGGACGCCTCCGACACCAGACGTGGCCGACCCGCGACGCACCGCAAGCTCGCCGACGAGCACCGCGCGGCCGGCTGGCGCGGCGATCCCGAGCAGTACGGCGCCGCCGCAGCAATCCTGCTGGGAGACCTGCTCCTCAGCTGGGCCGACGAGCTGCTTCGCCACTGCGGCCTGCCGCTCGAACAGGTGGCCCCGGCGCTCGATGTCTTCGACCTCTGCCGCTCGGAGGTGATCACCGGCCAGTTCCTCGACGTGTCGGTCCAGGCTCGGGGCCGCGCCGACGTCGAGACCGCGATGACCGTGCTGAGGTACAAGTCCGCGAAGTACTCCGTCGAGCGTCCACTGCACATTGGAGCCGCTCTTGCCGGCGCGTCCCCGCAGACGATCGCCGAGCTCTCGGCGTTCGGTCTCCCCCTCGGTGAGGCGTTCCAGCTGCGCGACGACCTGCTCGGGGTCTTCGGCGACCCGAAGACGACCGGCAAGCCGGCCGGCGACGACCTGATCGAGGGCAAGCGCACGGTGCTGGTCGCCCTCGCCCTGGACGCTGCGACACCCGAGGGCGCCGCCCTTCTCGACCGGTCGCTCGGACGTCCGCTCTCGGTCGCAGAGGTCGAGAAGCTGCGCGGCATCATCGACGAGTCCGGCGCCCCGGAACAGGTCGAGGCGGTGATCGGAGAGCTGGTCTCGTTGGCCGTTGCTGCACTGGACAGGGCCGAGCTCGACGCTGCCGCCCGCGAGGTGCTGCGTGGCCTGGCGTCGGCCGCCACCCAGCGGGTGCTCTGAGCGGCAGCCTCAGAGACTCATCGCCTGGGCTCGCCGCTTGACCTCCGAGCCGCGGTTCTCGCGGAGAGCATCGATCGGTCGTCCGGGCAGGTCGTCGTCGGTGAACAGCCACGCGATGCACTCACGGTCGTCGAAGTGACCGTCGTGCAGGATCGTCAGCAGACCCGGCAGGCCCTTGACGGGGAGTCCGTCCTGGATGAAGGCGGCCGGCACCTGCTGGCCCTCGCCGGGCCGCGGCACGGCGGCGGCGAGCTCGTGGTCCCGGATCATCGTGCGCACCTTGGCCACGGTGACGCCGAGCTGGCTGGCGGCTTCGGCCCAGTCGACCCACTCGGGCACCAGCGCCGCGAGGTCGGTGTCTTCGCTCATGGCTCCACTCTTCCACCCGGCCGGGAGCCTGGGAAAACCGCGGGCCGCGCCACGCCGGAAGCGGCTGAGCGCGCCGGAACTCCCGGCCGTCCGTACGATTGGCGCGTCGGACCCTTCCCCGTCCGGCAGCAGGAGGGTCGCTGTGGATTCGGACCGGCAGGCAGACGGGCATGCCCGCGCGGCAGCCGCCGCGCCTCCCGGCGACCCCGTGATCGGTCGTCTCCTGGACGGCCGCTACCGCGTCGGGGCACGCATCGCCCGCGGTGGCATGGCCAGCGTCTACGAAGCCACCGACATCCGGCTCGACCGCACCGTCGCGGTCAAGATCATGCACGCCGGTCTCGGCGACGACGACGAGTTCGCGGCCCGGTTCGTGCGCGAGGCCCGCTCCGCTGCCCGGCTCTCGCACCCCAACGTGGTCGCGGTCTTCGACCAGGGCGACGATGACGGCATCGTCTTCCTCGCCATGGAGCTCGTCGAGGGCCACACGCTCCGCGACGTGATCCGCAAGGAGAGCCCGATGATGCCGGCGCGGGCGCTGGCCCTTCTCGAACCAGTGGTCTCGGCCCTGGCGGCCGCGCACCGGGCCGGGCTGATCCACCGGGACGTGAAGCCCGAGAACGTGCTCATCGCGGACGATGGCCGGGTCAAGGTCGCGGACTTCGGGCTCGCCAAGGCGATCAGCACCGACACCCAGCACACCGCCACCGGTGGCGTGCTGATCGGCACCGTCTCCTACCTCGCCCCCGAGCTCGTCGTCGACGGACGCGCCGACGCGCGCGCCGACGTGTACGCCGTGGGCGTCGTCCTCTACGAGCTGCTCACCGGGACCAAGCCACATGAGGGTGAGTCCCCGATCCAGGTCGCCTACAAGCACGTCCACGAGGACGTGCCACCGCCGTCACGCCTGGTCCCAGAGATCCCGGCGTACGTCGATGCACTCGTCGCGCGAGCCACTGCCCGGGACCGCGGTCAGCGGCCCGCCGACGCCGCGGTACTGCTCCACCAGCTGCACCGGGTCAACCAGGCGCTGGCCGAGGGCGTGCGCGTGGACCCGGAGCTCACCGCCGATCTGGCTCCCATGCCCGTGCCCGAGACCCCGTCGCGGCCCGGGGACACCGCCGCCGACCCCTGGGACGCGGCCGAGATGGCAGCGCTGCTCGCGCCCGCTGCCGACTCGCCCGCCCATGCGGAGCGGACCACCGCGATCCCGACGTACGACCCGCGCCCCGACTCCCAGCGCCGACCCCCTCCACCTGCGGCCCCAGCACCACGACAGCAGGGACCCCGCCGGCCACGGCGCTCGAAGCGCGGCCCGATCCTGCTCGTCGTGGCCCTGTTGATCGCCGCGACCGCCGGCGCGGGAGCCTGGTGGTTCGGCTATGCGCGCTACACCGCCACCCCGGGCGTCATCGGCCTGACCCAGGCGGCGGCGACCTCGAAGCTCACCGATGCCGGACTCGATGTGAAGATCGGCGACGCGGCCTACTCCGAGACCGTCGGCACCGGCAAGGTCATCTCCACAGACCCCGGTCCCGGCGCCAAGATCCTCGACGGAGAAACCGTCACCCTGACCGTGTCGCTCGGCAAGGAGCGCTACGACGTCCCGAAGCTGCACGGCCTCACCCAGGACGCGGCCGCGCAGAAGCTGCGCGACCTCCACCTCAGTGTCGGCACGACCAGCACGCGGTGGTCCGAGACGGTGGCCGAGGGCAGGGTCATCGCCAGCGACCCGAAGGTCGGTACGACGTTGCGCCCGAGCGCAGCCGTCGACCTCATCGTCAGCAAGGGGCCGCAGCCGATCAGGATCGGCAACTGGGTCGGCAAGGACGCGGCCGACGCGAAGCAGCAGCTCGAGGCGCGCGGACTCGTCGTCGAGGACAGCCAGCAGGACTACTCCGACACCGTTCCCGAGGGTGCCGTCATCTCCCAGTCGCCGCGGGGCGGCTTTCTGTTCGCCGGTGAGACCGTCACGTTCGTGGTGTCCCGGGGTCCTGAGCTCGTCGAGGTCCCCAACGTCCTGGCCCATGGTGTCGACGACGCGACTGCGGAGCTCGAAGGACTCGGGTTCAAGGTGAGGGTGGACCACGCGTCCGGCTACCTCGGCCTGGGCTACGTGTTCAGCACCGACCCAGGGCGCGGCAGCATGGTGCCCAAGGGCTCGACGATCACGCTCTACCTCGTCTGACCGGGTTCTCGCTGGTTCGAGGTTGCGCTGGCAACCGTCTGGAAACCCGGTGAGCCATCGGCAGGGCGTCTTCACAGGAAATTTTTGGATGGTGTGGTTGCTGCCAAAAGAATTCCTCAAATTCTTTCTGACTCCTTTGTGGACAAGGCCCTGCTGGGCTCCTGATTGTCGGTGCTCGGTGATTTGCTTGACCCATGACCGCAACCACCGAGCACGCGACGCGGGGCCTCTTCGCGTCGGGTGTGCATCCGGTGGTCGAGGCGCGCACGGCGGAGCTCGAGGCCGTGTTGGGGCAGGTCTCGACGTTCACCGACGACCAGGTGACCGGGCGGGCGGCTGACGCGGCCCGCATCGAGCAGCTACGCCTGCTGGAGCAGATCAAGGCAGCCGCTGCCGGGGCGCAGGCTCGGGTCACGGTGGCCTTCGAGCGTTCGCAGCTGGCCCAGCAGGACACCGCCGGGGTCCGGGCCGAATCCCGCGGCCGCGGGATCGGTGACCAGGTCGCCCTCGCCCGCGGAAGCTCGACCTCCCAGGGACCGCGGCACCTCGGCTTCGCGAAAGCGCTGACCCAGATGCCGCACACCGAGGCACTGCTCGCCGGCGGGGCGATCTCGGAGTGGACCGCGACCGTGCTGGTCCGGGAGAGCGCCGTGCTGACCCTCCAGGACCGCCGCCTGGTCGACGAGCGGCTGTGCGCGACCACCCTGGACACCGCCACCGGTGAGCTACGTGAAGCCCCGGTGCTGGCCATGACCTCCCCGCGCGTCGAACGCGCGGCCCGTGCCCTGGCCGCCGAGCTCGACCCCGCAGCCGTCGTGCGCCGCAACCGCAGGGCCGAGAACGACCGCCGGGTCACGATCAGGCCCGCACCCGACACGATGACCTACCTGACCGGGCTGCTCACCGTGGTCCAGGGCGTCGCGGCCTACGCCA